>JBEKVR010000004.1:0-81262 GCA_049513815.1 Roseiarcus sp.
CCGCAAGCGCGTCCGATTCTTCGCCACCGTCGAACTCGTCAACGCGCTCGAACAGGAAAAGCTTCAAGGCAAGCCTGGGCAGATCGCGGCGCGGCTCGCCCACTCCGATCTCGTCATCCTCGACGAGCTTGGCTACCTGCCGTTCAGCGCCTCCGGCGGCGCGTTGCTCTTCCACCTGCTCAGCAAACTCTACGAGCAGACCAGCGTCATCATCACGACGAACCTCAGCTTCGGCGAATGGGCCACCGTGTTCGGCGACGCAAAGATGACGACCGCGCTGCTCGATCGCCTCACCCACCGCTGCCACATCCTCGAAACCGGAAACGACAGCTTCCGCTTCAAGAATAGCTCGGCGAAGGTCGCCAAACCCGCAAAGGAGAAGCCCCGGAACTTGACGAATCCCTGACCCTCAAACCAACATCAACCCCGGGTCAGTTCTCAATGGAAATCCCGGGTCACTTCTCCGCGGAAATCGACAGTGAGGGGAAACGCCGCACGGCCCCGCGGATCCCGATTCGTGACAGGGCAAGAAATGCGCGAGCTTCCATTGCACCCGGTCAAAATCAGCACGGACATGCATTGCTCAGAGATCGCGATATGCGCAGCTACAGGATGTCCGCCGGAGAAAGTGGGAGCCGCCATCCGCAAATGCGCTGGGCTTCCGCCTGACGCTCCTCTTGATAGCTCCGACCCTAGACATTGGAGACCTGCTCTCTCTGACCTGGGGTTTCCGTGGCGAAAGGTCCTTGATTGGCAAGCAGGGGGTGGACCAACTTTCGACGAATTGATGGCCGCATCGCCACCGCCCCGACTCGCATTGGTGGTCGCCGCGACTCTTCAGATCGGGCATGTGTTTGCCACCAAAGGTGGCCAATGGGTCGACGCTTTTACGAACGGCGACATCCTGCCGTATCGTTCATTTCCGGGTCTAACCGAGTTTCGAGTGAAATATGTGTTGGAACTGGATTGAACGCGAGCCGCCACGTGCCGAAACTTGAGGCTGCGCTATCGCCCTGCGGGGTTCTTGGTGAGGGGCTATATTGCCTCAGGGCCCCTCTAGCGCATTCTCAATTGCGGCCTTCAAATCCGATCCGGTTCGCTTGAACCCCAGAAGCCGTGTGATTGCTGTGGCCATCTCTTCATTCGAGAGGGTCCCGTTTTCATGCTCCGCGATTTTCGCGGCGGCGCGAATTTCGAGGGGCGAAAGCATGTCGGCCCTTTGCAGCGCCAGCGGAGCCGAACTTCTATCGCGGACGGGCGGGTTGGCAGCTTGCGCAGGGGTCATCCAAAACCCGTCGTGCTCGACCAGTACGCCTGACAGCTTGAGCGGCCGAAGAGACCCAATCGCCGCGGCACTGATAAGCGAACCGGTGCGAGCCTTGCCGAAAAGTGTGGCCACCCGCCGAGCGATTTCGTCCTCATGGACGGGCCCTTCCGTCTCGACAATGGCCCGCGTTATGCGGCTCATTTCGCCACCCGGGGCTAGGTGAGGCTCGACTCCGAAGGGCACCCGGCAGTTGGCCAACTCGTAGGCGGGGATCATTGCGCTTGGCGTGGTTGGCAAGGGTCCAGCAACGTGACGAGGCGGGTCATCCTGGGGATCGAACGGCGTAGCTGATTTCGCCCTCAGCGGCCTTCTGCCGGAATGCTTTGCCGCCTCAAGCGCCGCCCTGAGTCGTTCCAGTGTATTTCCACGTCGGTAGAACCAGTCGGTCGACCAAATCCGGTGGAATTCCCATCCCATATTTTCGAGAACGTCTTGCCTCAGGCGATCCCGCTCGCGGGCCCACAATGCGTGATGGTAGGTTGCGCCGTCGCATTCCACCGCGAGCATAAAGCGTCCCGGCTCTTCGGGATCACGGACCGCCAAGTCGATCTTGAAACCAGCCGAGCCGACTTGCTTGTCGACCTTGTAGCCTAGCCCTTCGATGACTGAGGCCACGGCCTCTTCGAACGGCGAGTCAAAGTCTTCTGAGGTCGACACTTGTTCTTCAAGAACGCCGCTCTCGGCATATTGAAGGAAGCGCTTTAGGACCCTTGGTCCCTCGCCCCTTGCGCGATCCAGGTCGATGTCGCCGGCCGCGAAAGAGCAAAAGATCTCACATCGGCTTCGAGCGCGTGTGAAGAGAACATTCAAACGCCGTTCTCCTCCCTCCATCGACACTGGTCCAAACGCCATGCTGTCGAGCCGCGATCCCACGGTTCTCGGTCCATAGCCAACCGAAACGAAGATCACGTCACGCTCGTCGCCCTGAACGTTCTCGAGGTTCTTTACGAATATGTCCTCGGTTTTGCCTTCGCGCAGGAATGCGTCGAGACTGTCGTCGGTACGACGCATGATATCCAGCAAGTCGCTGATGGCGTCTCGCTGGACCGATGAGAAGGTGGCGACGCCCAGAGACAAGTCGGGAGTGACCGTTGCGTGCCTCGCGACAGCCTTGGCGACTGCTTCGGCCTCAATGGCGTTGATCCGTTTGCCGCCGCGGTCGTAAGCGCCCGCCACTCGCGTCAGGATTAAGCCCTCGCTCGACCGTTGTGACGATGGCGCGGGGGGCATGACCAGACGTCGATAGAATTCGGCATTTGACACTTCAATCAGAGACGGGTGCCGAGATCGATAATGCCAACGGAGCATGGCGCTATTCAACCCGCGCGCCTCGCAAAGGGCGAGGATGCTTTCCAGTTCCGTCGCCTTCGCAGCGCCAGATAGGGCAGTTTCAGGTGCGTCGTCGTTTACCTCATCATCTTCCTCATCGGCGATAACGCGATCGAAGAAGGAGGTGGGCGGGAGCTGCTTATTATCGCCGACCACGACGATTTGCGTGGCTCGCACAACGAGACCGAGAGCGTCCTCGGGGCGCACTTGGCTCGCTTCGTCGATAACCAAAAGATCAAAGTGCGCAGAACCCGGCGCTAGAAACTGAGCCACCGAGATTGGGCTCATTAGGAGCACCGGCTTAATGCGCTGCAGGGTTTCTCCGGCCGCCTTGAACAGCTTGCGAATCGGCATATGGCCGCGCTTGCGCTTCACTTCCGACCGGATCGTGTGCATAGCGCCATAACTTCCGCGAGGCATCTTCGTCGAATGCCTCGACCGCACAATCTCAATGGTCGTCGTGCGCCTCTTGGCTTCCAGAGATCGGAACTCCCCTGCCAGTTGATTGTGTTGCAGCCCTTGGAAGTGCTGCAGTGCCGGTGTTTGCTCGACGGCTTTCTTCCACACCGTTTCCGCGTGAGTGCAAGCGAGGATGGCTTTCGTTCTCTCGGCTTTCACGACACCGGTCGCCAAGGCTTCCGCAAGAGCCGCTGCCGATTTGCTTCTCAACGCCTCATCAGCTGCCGAAAGCCTGCGCCACTGGTCGAAGCGCTCCATTGAATCCCGCCACTGCGAAGCCTTGGCGGCGAAGGTTCGCAGAGACACCTGGTCCCGTCCGTGGACCCCGAAAGCCTTTGCGACATTCACCCGCAATGCAGACAATGCAACATCGGAGGCTTGGATCAGTTCGTCGACCGCCCTTTTCAATTCGAGTGCGATTTTAGCTGGGGCCCCATTGCGTAGAACCTCGACGGCTTGATCGATGTCGGGGTGCAGCTGGTCGGTCTTCAGCGCCTGCATGACCTCCGCAGCGGAGAAGAGCGTGTTGAAATCGGTCCTCTCCTTTCGCCAATGCCGGGCCGCCATCGCGGACATCGCCGCATCGTAAGACACCAAGTGCTCGTGCGCCTTTTCCACTTCGATAAGGCGGTCGACCAACTCAATGCGGGCCGACGGCTTCTTCGGCAAACGTGTCTTGATGAGGCTTGCGAGCAAGCTGGAGCCACGACGATATTTGCCCCAAAGGCGTCCAAAGAGGGAGAGCCCAGTCGCGAGGGAGGCTCTAAGCGGAACTGCTGGCGTCGACCATGCAGCCTCGACGAAGGTTTCTGAATGGACGGCTCTTAGACGACTCCAGGCGATGCCTACTTGCGCGGCTTCAAGAATGCGCGCGGTATTCTGAGCAGATATATCCATCGCAACGACGGCGCTCTCACGCTCCAACATCGCAAGGCGTTGCATCAGAGACATCACGGCTAAGCATGAGCCAATCGTGACGTCCGCCGAGAGCCCGAGCACGGCAAGAGCCTTCTCGCCCACGACCGCCAGCGCTGAGGCAGTCGTCGCCAACTGCGTCAGTGACGGCGCGAGCCGCTCAAGCTCGGCTGGCTCGAGGGATGTGGCCTCAACGCCAAAGTAGGGATGTTGATGACAGGGTCCAGCTTCGGCCGTCACCTCGATGAGAGCTGCGGCAGCTTGAACCACCTTGGCATAGTCGCTCTTGCTCCAGGTCGAAGCCTCTCGCAGGAGAGGCGAATAGCTGGCGATCTTTGTTTCCGCCGCGGCGATCAGGCGAGAAACCGCCTGGAAGGGCGTCATGCCCGTATCGCCGACCAGCGTATGCATGCGCTCCGCAGCTGCGTTTAAGGTGGCGCGAAGCTCGGTCAATCGGGCGACCTGAGCTTGGGAATCGGGCTCCTCGACATAGTCGTCCAACGTCGCTTCGACTTCGGCCAAAACCTGCTTCTTATTGGCGCTGCGGCTGTGGAGTTCCAAACAAATCGGCCCGAGCCCAGCCTTCTTCAGGCGATGATGCACGACGTCCAGCGCGGCCATCTTTTCGGCGACGAACAGCACGGTCTTGCCGTCATGCACTGCGCTCGCGATGATGTTGGTGATCGTCTGGGACTTGCCTGTTCCCGGAGGCCCTTGAACGACGAGATTGCGACCGGTCCGAACATTCTCGATCACAATCGTCTGCGAAGAGTCAGCGTCAACGACCTGGACAAGGTCCGACGGCGCGAAGAGCTGGTCGAGCTTGGCGTCCGGCGGAATAGTGGTCGGCTCCTCATTGAAGCCGTCGGACAAAAGTCCCCGCAGCAGAGGATGGTCGAGTATGGCGTTCTCTGGCCACGATCCCGGATCGAGGTCACGGATCATCAGCAGTTTCGAAAATGAGTAGAACCCGAGTTCGACGCCGTTCGGTTCGATTGACCAGCGCGACTTTACGGAAATCGCCTGCTGCAAGGCCGCGAAATAGTCAGACGGTCGCCAATCTTCATCCTCGGGGATGTCCGGCAGCGAAATGCTGAAATCGCTTCGCAGACGCTCCTGGATCGCCTGGTTCGTGGCGATGTCGTCGTCTCTGCCTTTGAGGTAGAAGATCGAGCGGCGCGGTTCGCGGATCAAGGTGACCGGAACAAGCACCAATGGGGCTTCGCGCAGAACCTCGGAGCGATCGTCCTCGTACCACCTTAAGAAACCGATCGCGAGGAACAGGATATTGATGCCTTGCTCTTCTTCGGCCGTTTTCGCGTCACGGTAGAGTGCAAGCAGGCGCTTCTCGAGGGTCTCGGGCTCAAGATTGGTCTGCAAAGTGTTCCCGGGCGCCTGCGACACTTCCTGTCGGAGGTCCTCGTCTTCGCCGCCTGCTTGGTGCGGAGCCAAGCTTCGCCCAGTAGCCGTCGGTTGAAATCGGATTGCCTTTCCGGAGCGCGCCACGGCCTCGAATAGGCTGTCAGCGTCCGCATCCACCATCGCCAACGACCGCGTTCTCTTGGAACTACGCGGCGTATGAACCAACCGATTGCGCGTCCCGGTTTCGACCAGCCGCAACTGCGCGTCGGCCAGCAAACGCTCAATCTGTGATTTCGGCGCTTTCGGCCCCGTGTGCCCCCGACCTCCGCTGGGGTTTCCGCTATCGGTCAACGCTCAATCCCCTCGGTCAATGCGATTTGCCTGAGCGGCTTAGCCCCTTGGTTCCGGTTCCGCTACATTTTGGTGGGACACGACGCGGGGGTCAGTCTTGGGGTGACTGTTAGGCCCGCCGCTGTAGTTTTCCAGCGTGCTTTCGAGGGGTAAGAAAGAAGATTGGAATGCGCGATCATTCATGTTCCCGCCGTCGTCGAATCATTGTCGGCGCGCTCCACAAGGGTTCAATCCCGCCGCTGTGACGCGTGTGACGGAAGGAGCAGCCGAAACGGATGACGACGCAATCACCACGAGGTTGATCGGCAATCTTGCTGTTTGGTCTGCCCGCAAACACAATCTCTGTGACCACGAGTGTGTACATCAGCTCCAACGGGCGCGCCTTGGGTAAGGATTGCGGAAACGATGCGGATATCTCCTACGTTCACGCAATCGGGCTAGAGGCACGCGAACAGCGCCATCAATCGGGATCCTGGGTACATGGGATTTGATTGCCAATTGACTGCGGACACAAATTGCAAAATGCGCATGTGTCACAGCAGAGATGGTGCTCAAACGCCCAACGTTTGTAGAAGCGGTATCCTCCATTGGTTCGCGTGGACCCTCCGAGAAGAAACCCTTCACGGAGATGTTGGACGTCAACGTCTGCGGCCATCGGACATTGACACACAATCATCGCCAATGAAGCCTGGATTCTCCTCCACGTACTTGGCCTTGAGTTCTTCCGCATTCGCGCGCTCGCCGAGCAAGGTGTAGCGGGCTGCGAGCAGCCGACCTGTGGGGCCGGCCCTCCGCAATCATGAAAACTCCGTGATCGCGGTCTCATGTTCACTGAGAGCATAATCGCCGGTGGCCGACACCCGATCGCGAGATAGGGGCCACCGCTCGGTCAGTTTGCCGGCGTCAATCAAGGTGAGCGTTTCTCTCGGCGGCGCGGGAGCAAACGGTGAGAACCGCGACCGGCTCAGGTGGCCGCCTTCATTTCGGAATGGCGGCCGGATTCAAATCGGAGCCCCCGGCCGGTTGGCGTCTGAATTCGCAAATAACTCGTCGAGCCCGAATTCCTCCAATTGCATGCTGTCGTCTTCAATGAACCCTGGCGGCGGCGCAGATTGAGCAATGTGGATACGGAATATGGAATTAACGTGCGGCGCGACGGGCCCATTGACGCGTACCGAGCCGGGCATCCTGGCGCCCATCCCCGTCAGCTCCTCGTAGACGGCGATGTCATCCTCTGTAAACGGGTGGCCGCCTTCATGCAGCAAACGTTCAATCGCAATCCCTTCCAGCTCCAAAACAACTGGTTGGTGAGACGCAGCAATTAGGCCGTTCAGATCGGGATATCTCCCGAGCACTTGATCCAGCCCCATTGCCCCGTGATGGCGAAGCGCTGAAATCGTTCCATCGAGGAATCGAAGCAATTCCGAACCGCACGGACTATTCGCAGCGTAGCTCGCGGCAATACGCCGGTTAAGTGACGCATAGAAGTCGCCATAGGAAACTAGGCTGGCCTTATTATTTTCATAAACGTTCTTGAGAGCAAGCGGCGCAACCGCACCCAACCCACTATCTTTCGGGTAAAGCATTGCGGATTGAAGGAAGGAGCCAGCCGAATCTATCATCAGCTTGTATAGGTCTGAAGCGCAAGCTAGCGCTCCGCAAGACTTGAGTGGTGATTCTTGACTGCCCAGGAGTAGCTTCTTCGCAAAGAACGAGGAGGTTCCGTGGTAAAGGGTGATACTTCGCATGCCGCCCAAATAGACGCCCACTGCTGTGAGTCGTCAAACCACGGGGCATCCGGAAGCGTTACGGAAGCGGCCATTGCTTGATGCGCTGCGCGTCGTCGCGCGAGATAGGCGGGAGAGGTTGCCGAATGAAACAATGGGAACGCATCCAAGCGAGCCGACTTTCGCGCCTGCAGCGAATTGATCTGCAATGTCGCTCTGCCCGCAGAGCGCCATAAGGCACAACGGCCAAGCTGTCGTGAGCCAGACTTGCGAGCCGCCTCGACATTGTGACCAGATTCAAGCCACTATCGTCAGAGGGTTAGCGCGCCGATCGGCACTCGGACGCGAAGCCTGTTCATAGATACTGCGCGCGAATCCAGATCTCAGCGCGGTCGATCAAGAGCGAAGATGTCATCTTTGGCGTGGATCGATTTTGATGAGGCCGAGCGCCAGCGCGCGCAACGCATCATGGCCCTGTTCCAGGAACACGAGAGCCGCGATGAGCTGGGCTTGGGGGCCATCCGCGACTCGATCGCTGATCACCTCTTCCCAGGCACGAGCACAATCCAGACGCGCTTGCGCTACATGCTGTTCATTCCGTGGATCCTTCGGCGGCTGGAAGATCGGGACGCCTCGCCTAGCCAGTTGAGCGCCGAAGCGCGGGCGATGGAAATCCGCTTGGCCGATGCACTGAAGGCGGGCGGGGAAACCGTTGGCATCATCGGACGTGATGCAGGTGCGCGCCTGCAGCGGCTCCCGAGCTCGGTCTATTGGGCCGGCCTTGGCGCCTGGGGAATCCGGTTGTTTCCAGGCTCGCGCGAGACCTATTTTTCAGCGCTGCCCAGTCTTCGGAGGCGCCGGCAGCGATTGGGGGATGCGGAGGCGCAGTCCTCGGAGTTGCTTACAAGCGCATGCTGGCATGTTGGCCTGCCGCTCGCGCCCGCCAATCTGCTGGAAACGGCGAGCTTCACTCCGACCGAAGACGAGGCTGAGTTTGTGCGCGACCGTCTGGTCGCCGAGGCGCCGACGGCGTTGTTGACTTGGTTGGCGCGCCAAAAAGACAGTGGCGAGTGCGCTTGCGTCTGGGAACACCCCGATCTCGCGGGATTTCCGGCGAACGCCAGGCGCCTTGTCGGACACGCGGAGATCTTCTCCGGAGTGATCCACGGCGCCGCGCTGCTCTACAACCTACAGCTGGCCGAACTGCGCGAACGAGACGACTGGATCGAGACGTATCGCGGGCGGGTGACGCAGTGGGTTGGCGAGTTGGATCTGGCCGCGCTCGCCGCCTGGTCCCTGCCGAGCTTTTGGCGGGACGTCAGGCATCCGACACATACCATCCGGCCTCAGCTCATCCGGTTCGTGGAGGAGTGGGTAGAACTTGTCCTCGCAGGGGCATCGAGCATCGCCGATTCCCAGGTCGCCCGTCGGCTGGTCAGTGAGCGAGAACGGCGGCTCAAGACCTCGCAGTCGCGCTTTACCAACCGCGCTGTGCGCGACCGTTGGGGCGGGGCCTCAGGCGCCGACCGTCTGTCTTTTCGGTGGGCGCAAGCCAAGTCCCACCTTAGGGACCTGCTCCATGGTCAATAGATCTGCTCTAGACCCGGAAGCGCGGGTTCTCTACGGCGAGAGCTTGGCCCCGCCATCGGGCTTCATGTTCGACGCCGCCGTCGCTACCACTTTCTCGCTGGATTTCGAGACGGTCTTGGCCGCGCCGGTCAGCTTGGCGTTGTTTGCGGCCGAGAACCGCGACGAGATCCTCGCTCAGCCCTTGGCTCTCCTAGAAGGCGTCGAGCGCATCGCCGGGCGGTTGGCCGTCTACAGCGAGATCGGCCGCATCCACGCTCAAACTCAGCCGCAGTCTCGTCTGTGTGGCCTGCTTGAGCGCATGCTCATCGAAGTGGCGGCGCCGCGCGGGGGCGCCTTCCACCCCAAGATCTGGATACTGCGCTACAAGCCCCAAGGCGGCGGGCCGCTCACGAAGATGCGGGTCTTGGTGCTGTCGCGAAACCTAACGCGAGACCGTTCTTGGGACATCTCTCTAAGACTCGATGGCGATATCACCCGAAGAATCGTCGCCGGAAACAAGCCGCTCGTCGACTTCTTGCGCCGTCTGCCCCGACTGGCGCTCAACACGGCGTCCGACGACGCACGGGATCTCACCTTCGAGATCGCCGCCGACATCAATCGTGCCGAGTGGGAACTGCCCGAACCGTTCGAAGAACTCGCCTTCGCGGTGAATGGCCTGACGGGCGAGGCCTGGGCGCCGACCGCGTGCACAAGATTGGGGATCATCTCACCGTTTTGCGATGACGCTACGCTGGGAATGCTTGCAGCCCGCAGTCGGGTCAAACCGATCCTGGTGGGACGAAGCGACGAGCTCGCCGCCTGCTCGATCGCGACGCGAGCGCTGTACGAGCGCATCTGCGTCCTGGACGAGATGGCAGCGAGCGAAGACGGCGAGGAGGCGGAGCCGGAGAGCCTGCAGGGGCTTCACGCCAAGGCCTTCATCTCCGAGAGCGGCTGGAACACCACCATCACAATTGGGTCGGGCAATGCAACCCAGGCCGCCCTGGTCAATCGTGCCGGCGCGAATAATGTCGAGGTGTTCGCCACCCTGACCGGCAAGACCTCGAAGGTCGGCAGCGTTGAAGACGTTCTTGGGGCGCAAGGGTTTGGACGCTTGCTTCGCCCCTTTGAGCTGAGTGAGGCGTCGACCGTTTCGGCCGAAGCGCGTGCAGCGGAACAGCGGGTTGAGGAAGCGCGCCGACTGATCTGCCGGGCGGGCCTCGGATTGCGGTGCGAGCGAGCCCAAACTGACGAGAACGAAGAGGCCGGCTGGCGGGTGTGGCTGACCTGCAAAGAGCCGCTTTTGTTGGGCATGCTTGGCGCTGCCGCCGCTTGGCCCATCACGCGCGGGGAAGGCCATCGCCGCGACGTCTTGGCGTCGCTGAGCGCTGGCGCGGAGGTCGACCTGGGGGCAATGCCGCTGGTCGATCTAACCCGCTTCGTCGCGTTCCAGCTCGCCGACATTGAAGGCCAGGCATCCCTGCTTTTTAGCGTCGGGTTGCCGATCGAGGGTTTGCCGGCCGAACGCTCCGCGGCGATCTTCCGCTCGATCGTCAACAACCGGGACTCGTTCTTCCGTTACCTGCGGCTTCTTTTGTCCGAACTCGGCGATCCCTTCGCTGCGGCGCTGGCTGCCCAGTCGGGGACCGCTGCGGGCGCCTGGGGCCGCGGGGGACAGGATGATGCGCCGCTGCTCGAGGACATGGTTCGGGCCCTGTGTTCCGGCGATGGTCGCCTCAGCGCCGTCGAGCGCCTCATTTCAAGACTAGCGACCGACGAGACCGACACTGATCCCGTGCCGGCTGAATTTCGAACTTTGTGGGAGGCATTCCGATCGGCGATGCCACCGGAGACGATCCATGCCGATTGAGCGTTTCGATGCTGGCGAGGCCCTAAAGCCCCTCAAGGCGTTTCAGCGCCGGACTGTCGATTACGTCTACGACCGCTTCTATACGGCTAAGGACTGCGCCTATCAGTTCCTGGTTGCTGACGAGGTGGGGCTCGGCAAGACGCTGGTCGCCCGTGGCGTCATCGCTCGCGCCATCGAGCACCTTTGGGATAAGACTGATCGGATCGACATTCTCTATATTTGCTCGAACCAGGCCATCGCGGCGCAGAATCTCAACAGGCTGAATGTTCTCGGCCGCAAGGCTCTGGCGCTGCCAACCCGGATGACTCTCGTGCCGCTTCAGATGCGCGGGGAACAGTCGCTTGGCGCCAACAAGGTCAACTTCATCAGCCTGACGCCTGGCACCACATTCGATCTGCGGTCTTCGACCGGCGTGGCTCAAGAGCGCGCGTTGCTATTCCATCTCCTGCGACCGCTCGTCAGCTCGCCTCGCGGATTGCAGAACTTGCTCCAGGTCGATGTGGGTGCGGAGCGCTGGATAGATTGGATCAAGGATCTGTCGCTGAAAGGAATCGACGAGAAGCTAATCGAGCGGTTTCGAAAAGACGTACAGGAGGAAACCGGGCTGATTGAGCGTCTGGCTGAGGCGACCGAGATATTCCGGTACCGGCGCGACAGGTATCCAGCCAACATGACAGGGCCGCGCAATAGCGTGATCGCGCGCCTACGCGGCAAGCTCTCTCACGCCTGTGTCGACGCGCTGCAGCCGGACCTGATCGTTATGGATGAATTCCAGCGCTTCCCCGACCTGCTCCACGGCGACAGCGATGCGGCGCATCTAGCCCGCGAGCTGTTCGACTACCGGGATCAGCAAGGCAACGCCGCGCGCACGCTGCTGCTCTCGGCCACGCCCTACCGGATGTTGACGCTGCAGGGCGACGACGAGGCCGATGGCGATCATTACAGCGACTTCCTGGAGACGCTGGCATTCCTTTTCGGCCAGGCTCGTGGGCGCGAAATGGTCGCGGCGTTGGACCAGGAGATGCGGGATTTCCGGGCCGCTCTGCATGGCCTGCCAGGCTCTCATGATGACGCCGTGGCTAAGAAGGCCAAGATCGAGTCGACATTGAAGCAGGTCATGTGTCGGACAGAGCGAGTTTCAAGCACTGCGGCCCGCGACTCGATGGTCTGCGAGCCGAAGCTTGCGCTGACCGTGCAGGTTGATGATTTGCGCCAGGCGATGCTTGTCGCCGGTGTTGCGCGCGCCCTCGATGCGCCTGAGGTGATTGAGTACTGGAAATCAGCGCCGTATCTGCTGAATTTCATGCGCGACTATGCCCTGAAGCGGCTGATGAAGGAGAAGGAAGGCGCGAAGCTGTCCGCCGCGTTGGCGATGGCGCTCACCCAGGCCAAGGCGGCTTGTCTGGACCGTGCTCAACTGGACGCCTACGCGCCGATCAAGCCGGCCAACGGTCGAATGCGGGCGGTGATGGAGGATGTTTTCGAGGCCAGCCTGGAGCAGAATCTCTGGATCCCGCCGGCGCTGCCGTACTACGGCGAACGCACCATTGAGGCGCGTCCGACCAAGGCGCTGGTCTTTTCGTGTTGGACGATGGTGCCCGACGCGATCGCCGCCACGCTCTCTTATGAGGCTGAGCGTCGGATGGGTGCCGGGGAGACCGGCCGCGGTTACTTCGTTAAGAGGCGGCCCCGACCGCTGCAATTCCGGCAAGACGAGGGTCGGCTCGCCGGACTGCGGGCTCTGCTACTGATCTATCCCTCTCCGACTCTGGCCGCGATCGCCGATCCCCTTGACGTGATGACGAGGGCGCCAGTGCGTATGACATATGAGGCGGTGCGCAAGCTGATGGCGGATCGTCTTCGCCCATCGTTTGAAGCGCTCGCCCAGCGGGCCAAGCCTGACGCAGAAGGTGGTTTCGCCGACTGGACTGCGTCGGCGGCGATCGACGCGCTTGCGGGAAACAAGGCGCTTGACTGGATCGGCGCCTGGAACGGCATGGTCGCCTTGGCTAATGAGGATGCTTTCAAGGATCATATTGAGGCACTGAAAGTCGCCGGTTCGCGGCTCGATGTGGGCCAGGTCCCCGAAGAGACTTTGGATCTCCTGGTTGATATCGCCTTAGGCAGCCCCGCGGTATGCGCTCTTCGGGCTCTTCATCGGATTGCGCCCGACTTGGCGTGGGATGATCCACGCCTACTGAGTGCAGCGGCGAAGGTGGCCTGGGGCTTCCGCACCCTGTTCAACCAACATGAGGCGGTTGCTCTGCTTCGCCGAGGCGAGGATGATCACTACTGGCATCGGGTCCTGTCGTTCTCGGCCGAGCACAACCTGCAGGCCGTTCTTGACGAGTACGCCCACTATCTCGTTGAGGCTGAGGGCCTGGTGGCCGCCAATGCCGGTGACCGCGTCGAGCGCTTGGCCGCTGCGATGACCGACGCCCTGTCGATCCGGCCTTCTCAAATTGATGTCGAAAGCCCGCAAGTCGTCGAAGGTCGACTCAAGGTCGAAAAGTTTCAGATGCGTGGGCGCTTCGCTATGCGTCTGGCCGACTATCGCGACGAGGAAGGCGCGGTCGCCCGGCTGAGCGGTGTACGCGATGCCTTCAATTCACCGTTCCGACCCTTTGTGTTGGCGACCACCTCAATTGGACAGGAAGGCTTAGACTTCCACCCCTATTGTTACCGGGTCTACCATTGGAACTTGCCAGGAAACCCCGTCGACCTGGAGCAGCGTGAAGGGCGGGTGCATCGCTTCAAAGGGCACGCCGTGCGCCTGAATGTGGCGCATAATAATGGTGACGAGCTGATAGGGCACGGGGCGGCGCCCGCCGATCCCTGGGCTCAAATGTTTGGCGCGGCGCGCGCCGCGACGGATGTAGATTCCGACCTTGTCCCTTACTGGCTTTGCGAAGGGCCAGTGAAGGTCGAGCGCCGTGTGCCAATCTTGCCGTTCAGTCGGGAGGTGCAGAGATTGGATTGGCTCAAGCGTAGTCTTGCGGTCTATCGCCTAGCCTTCGGCCAACCGCGACAGGACGACTTACTCAAATACCTGAATGATATGGTTGGGAACGAACTGACGCATGAAGCGCTTGATGACCTTCAAATCAATTTGCAGCCGACATTCGATAAGGCAGATTGTACCCCGAAGTGTGGCTCGAACGCTGATCGGCGCGTCGAGGTACCGACGATGTTGGGTTGAAAGAAGTCTGTCCGATCGAGTCTCACTCAAAACGCCAACGTAGCAGACGGCGCAATAGCCCCATAGCTCGCATGAGATATCTTGCCGGCATCGACTTCTCAGGCGATCACGCCAAGTGGTCAGCTGGATGCGCGAAGACGAATGTTTGGGTCGCAACGGGCGTCGCCAATGGCTCTGCAGTCGTCGTGGAGAGCCTGATCCCGGTTCAGCAGCTCTGTCGACCAGGTCATCCGTTCACCGCGCTGTCGGACTTCCTGAACGGGCTTGGAGACGGTTACGTCGGGATCGACGCTCCCTTCTGCGTGCCAGCGGCTCTCTCTCCTGATGGCGTCCGAGCAGCTTGGCAAAAGGTTGCAAGTCTGGCCTTTGCGGAGCGCCCTTTTCCTCGGGGCCGTCAGCTAGTCCACGCATTTGATCCGCAGCTGCCCGAGCGTGGCGCAAAACTCCACAGGGAGACCGAGAAATATTGGATGCGCAAAGGCGTCAACGTGCGATCGACAATGTGGGCGGGTCCAAGAGGAGGCGCTCCTTTCGCTGCTGCATGCATGACTCTTCTCGCCCGACATCGGGGGCCAGTATGGCCGATGATCGACGGGCCGGGTGCAACCTTGGTGGAAGCGTTTCCGGCTGCGCAGCTACGCCACTGGGAGCTACCTTTCGTTCAATACAACGGCAGCACCGCGGTGGCGCAAGGGAACCGTGCATCGATCCTGCTTGGCCTTGAGGCACAGGGGTTGGTGATCGACCAGCGGATGCGGTCGGAGTGCGAGCGGTCAGCTGATGCACTCGACGCATTGGTATGCATGTTTGCCGGGTTTGCTGTCGCCGATGGGATGATCGCCGTGGACCCTGGCGAGGCAGCGAAACGAGAGGGGCACATCGCTGTCCGGTCGTGAGAGCTTGACCTCGGGCGTCCGACGCCGGCTTTGCCATTCCCGATGCGGGGTGAGTACCTCGAAGGCGAACGGATCAAATGCGCCATTCGGCTTCTCCCCGCCAACCGCGTCTTGCAGGAACAGATCGGCTATCAAAGTCCGGCGTTGACGTACGGCGCGATCTCCTCGACCCGGCCCGACGTTAGGAAAACGATGAAGCCTTTTGGCGCCCCCGTAGCCGCCAAGTAATCGCGAACCTGACCGCGATAGAGCGCGACAACCGCTGCATCAGGGTTGACGTCACTCTTCCAGTCGACGACCGCGTCAATTGTTCCATCAGGGGCGATCGCCAACGCATCAGCGATGCCGGACGTCAGCTCGAAACTGACGCCTTCGACTTTGGCGTCGTATATCGGAATCTCGGGCCGCAGATGAGGGCGCAGCGCGACGATTTCAGGTAGTCGAATGCCCCGCAAAGCGGTGGTCGCAAGTTCCTCGCTGTTGGAGCCTTTCGACGGGTCCGCATTATCTGCAGCGCCGATTTCGGCGAGCAGTTCAGCGGCGCGAGTTTGCAACGCGTCTTGCGCTTCCAGCGTTTCCCCCGTGAGGATCTCTTCGATGAGCTTGTGAAGGACAAGCCCGCGCTCGCGCCCGCCCTGGATGATGGGCCTTTCGACATCAGGCGGTTGGTCGGCAACGGCATCAGGACCAGCGAATACGGGGAACTCGGCAATAGGGTGATCGACGACCTGCTCATGTCGGCTGGGTTGCCGCCACGTGATCGTTCTCTCGCCCGCGACGATGGCGGCAGC
Source organism: Roseiarcus sp. (assembly GCA_049513815.1). Classification (GTDB taxonomy): domain Bacteria; phylum Pseudomonadota; class Alphaproteobacteria; order Rhizobiales; family Beijerinckiaceae; genus Roseiarcus. The sequence continues at coordinate 15,796 of JBEKVR010000004.1, forward strand.
CTCTGCGCGCCAGGTTTTGAGATCCTGAGTGTTCGAGGCCGCGATCGAGGGAGCAGTCGTGGATCCCTTGAACTTCGATGAATCGAACTTCGGAAGGGAGCCCAAATCTAAAGTGAGCAAACTAAGCCAATCGTCGCTCGATCGCTCGCTTTGCAGCGGCAGCAGCAGAAGATCCCGGGCGCGCGTCAGGGCGACATACCACAGCCGAACGCGCTCGCGTCGCAGCTCGTCGGCCTCCGCCTGCTTCACGGCGGCGTAGTCAGGACTTGCAAAATCAAGGACCTCGAAGTGTACGGAGTCGTCCTGTCGCCGGTACAGGAACTGATCCTTCGAATATAACTTGGTCATCGAGTTTATGGGGACGACAATGGGCCACTCGAGGCCCTTGGACGAATGCATGGTGACGATGGAGACGGCGTCTGCCTCGGCGTCAGGCCGGCCCTCGGCCTGCGACTCGGTATCTTCCCAACGATCCCAGATCGCGCGGGAAAATTCCGCGATGCCGCGCGCCGCATAAGGGCGCGCCATCTCGAGCACCAATTCGACGTTGGCCAGCGCGCGCTCGGCGCCGCGGCGATAACGCGCCTTGAGAATCGGCCTGACCTTCAGCTCTTCGACAGCCTCAGCCATCAATTGATGCGGCGTCGTGCGTCGCGCTTTCCTTGCCAAATTTTGCAGAATTGCGAGCGTCTGCTTCAGGATCGGATTTCGCACCAGCTCGGTCTTCGTCCACAGATGCAGCGGACGATGGCTGCATGTCGCCTGCTGGAGGCTCAAGACTTCGTCGGCGATCTCTTCCTCGGTCAAGCCAACGATCGGACCGCGCAGCAGCGCGCCTAAAGCCAGCGTATCTCGGCGGTCGGCGATCGCGCGCGCCACCGCGATCAGGTCCTGGACTTCCTGACGGTTGAAGAACCCCTTGCCGGCCTGGGTCGCGATTGGAATGTCCCGGTTTTCCAACGCTCGCTCATAGAGCCAAAGGCTGGTCCCCGTCGGCGCCAGGAGGGCGATGTCTCCGGCTCGGGCTGCTCGATAGCCGCCGAGCTCCTTGTCCCATACGGGGTAGGACCCGATCAGTCGCTGAACGATGTCGGCGACGAGGGCGGATTCCTCGCGTCTGAGTTCCTTGGCGATTAACCCTCTGTCGTTCTTGTGGCGCTGCTCAATCAGGACATCAAATGTCGCGACGGCCGATTGGCCGCCTGACTTGCGCACCGGCGCCAACGCGGAGAAACCGGGTTGACCCAGGGCGACATCGAGCATGCTCGCGAAGTTGTCGTTCACGAATTCTAGGATCGGCCGCTGCGATCGGAAGTTCGCGGATATCTCAAGGATTGACGACGGATCGCGTTGGGCCAGCGCGTTCTTTGCCGCGAGGTATGTCGCAACGTCGGCGCCTCGGAAACGATAAATCGCTTGTTTCGGGTCGCCCACAAGGAACAGCGCGCCGGGCCGAATCTGGCGTTCCTGCCAGGCGCAGCCTTGGGCTCCCTCGCCAGCCAAACGCCAGAGGATTTCGGCCTGCAACGGATCGGTATCCTGAAACTCGTCGACGAGTATTCTCGGGTATCGGGCCGCCAGGGCCTGGCGGACCGGCTCGCTCGTGGCGAGCAAGTCTCGTGCATGGTGAAGCAGGTCGTCGAAGTCCATAAGCGCGGCGTCGCGCTTGTATCGCGCGTAAATGTCCTTGAGCGCGGAGAACTCCGCGACAAATCGTTGAAACGCCATCTGCCCCAGGACGCCGCAAAAGTCGCCGTAAGCGGCGTCGCAGATCCAATAGTGGGCTTCGCCGGCCGCGCTGAGCGTTTCGCCGAAGGCGGCGCTTTTCCCAATCGCCTTGGCGGCGTCCTTCCATTTGGTCTTGTTGCCCCATCGGGCGAAATCCGAAGTATCCTTTTTGCAAGCGCTCGGCCGCTTGTGCGCCAGCATCTGGGCGATTGACTTGCCTGTGATTGGGCCTTTCGCCAAGTCCCGAGCGATATCCGCGAGGCGCGCGAGATCGGTCACGACCTCAGCCGTCTTTTCTTCGACGACCGAACACCCATGATACCAAGAGGCGAAGTCTTCGATGGCGGAGACCAGCCGCAAGAACACGGCTGGATCCGCTCCGCTCGGCGGCGCCGAGGCGGTCCTGTGCTCCTTGAGAAAGTCCGCCGCCTTCTTGATGAGATCGACGGCTTCATCCGGAGCGATACTCACCAACTCTGCGAAAAAATCCTCGTCGCCGCCGGCCCCCTTCATCGGAGGAATTCGACCCAACCCGTCGACGCCGCGATCTCTCCCAAATCGTGCCGAGAGCCATGCCTCCATCAAATCTTGGAAGGCCAATTCGGCGGCAGCGGGGTCGATGATCTGGGCGCCAGGATCGATGCCCGTCTCTACCGGATACGGACGCACGAGTTGCTGGCAAAAGCCGTGAATCGTGGTGCAGGTGATTTCATCGAGGGTTCGCCAAGCGCTTTCAATGTTTTCGCGCTGGATCGGGGAAAGGGGGGTCGCCAAGGCGTATCGCAACTCGTTAGGGACCGTCCCCTGTTGCAACTGGCCGGCGAACTTCTCGATACGTTCCAAGAGTTCACTCGCCGCGGCTTCCGTGAACGTGATGGCCACGATATCGCGTGGGGCGACGCCGGATGTCAGCATGACCGCTACGCGGCCCGCCATGAGCGCCGTCTTGCCGCTGCCGGCGCCCGCTTCGACCAGTAGTGTGCGATCATGGTCAGTGAGCGCTTTCAGGCGCGCTGAAGCGTCGGGAAGAGTCATCGCCGTCGCCGCCATTTCAAGGCTCCTCCCACAACGGAGCGAGATCGGAAAGCTCTGCAGCGACCAGGGGTAGAATGAGATCCAAGTAGCTTTCCTTTGCTCCGCCGGGCAAGGCGAAGGCGAAGTCGTTGAAGTCCTCCGCGGCGCCAGGGCCGAGCAGCGCCTTGCCGTCGGCGAAGGCCGAGTAAGCGGCCGCCAAGAATGTCGTGAGTTTGGTGAGCGTCGCGTCCGGCGATGCGAGGCTCAGCGGCGCGCCCTTCTTTCGGGGATAAAGGAGCCGTGCATCGACTTCGGGGGACCCGCCGATCAACGATCGAACGGCAAACGCGTAAAGGCATCGCTGCAATTCGGCGCCGCCTTTGAGTTGAGGGACGCCGCGTGGGAATTTTCCTGACTTATAGTCGGTAACTCGCGCAACGCTATCGTCGCCCGCGAGGTCCAGTCGGTCGATCGAGCCGCCGATCGAAATGGTCGTGCCTGGGATGACGACAGGGGTTCGGGGATCCCAAGGCAGCCTCGTTAGGATATTGTCGCCCATTTCGAGCGCACGGGAATCGCCACCGAATGGAATCTCCGCAAAACTCCGTTGTCCGATGAGAGGGGCTTCATTGGCAGAAAGTGCTGTTAGAGCGAGCCCCGCCGCGTCCTCGCACTTTCGCCGCCAAATGACCGGGGGCGGAACGGGCACTGTCGATTCCCAACGCGTGGCCACTGTAGCGGTCGCCGCCGCGATGGCGTTTTTCAACGCCTGCTCATTCTGAGCGACTGCTGCAAATCCTCCCGGCTTGTCTTCAAGCGTCAGGATTGTGACCTGCAGAATTTCGTGAAGCAGGTTGCCGAAATGCAGGGCGTCGAGAGTGAGCGGCTCGTCGGATTCGTCTGGCGAAGACCAACCAAAGCCGTAGTGCCAGAGATATCCCAGGGGATCGCGTAGCAGCTTCGCCAGCGAGGACGCCGATTGAAGCCGATCGAGCGCCTGCAGGAGGAGCGGGTGGTTCGAGCGAACCTTGCCATCGTGCGCCGTAATGCGGTCGGTGTGCCAATCGATCCAAGCCGAGAGCGCCAAACGAGCTTCGGGGAGGGCGGAGAATTCGGTGGGTCGGGCGAAGAGCCGATCGGTGTCGCTCGCCGCGTGCTCGGGTTCCCGGCTCTGCGCGAGATAGAGCTCCACAATATTGCGCGGATAAAGCGGCGAAACGCCATTGATGCGGCCGCCGCTATCGCGCCGCGCGCGCGAGCAGACAAGTTCGGCCGCCGTCATTGCCTCGATCGTCTCGAAGTCGCGCGTGTCGGCCTGATGGACCGGAAGGGGATCGAGGCGGGAAGAGGAAACGATATGGTGGGGCAGCAGAGGGTCTTCGCTGGCGCGGCGAGGCCACGACCTCGAGGTTAAACCCACAAGCCAAGTGTAAGGCCGGGGAACGGCGGCAATGGCGGCCGCGGGCCCCCAGACCACTGAGACAGTCGGCTCAAGCCCGTCATCCACGCGCAGGCCCGCCAGGGTGACGTCCAAGGCTTCGGCGGGAGCGTCGGTGAGCGCTTTGCGCCAAATCGCCAAGGCTCTTGCTTGAAGCAACCGCTCGCCGACCTCAGCGGCCTTGGCCAAGCCAAGGCTGGCAGCGTCGATGACATCGAGAAGGCGCGGTCTCGGGTCGAGGCCATCGGGGAAATCTTCGGGATTGAGCGCGGCGATTTCCCGCTTCCAGCGCCCGGCGTCCAACAGCGGCGCGTCTTCTGGCAGTTTGCGCCACCATTGGCTCGGCACTTCTGAATATTGGCTGCTCTGCGAGCGCAGGAGGCCAACAACGCGTTTGACGCGCGGCTGTGAAAAACCACGCAATAGAACTTCGGCCAGGGCGGCTGCGAGTTGCCCCTCGGGGCTATCGAGCGCAGCGCGACCGTGAACGAAATGGATCGGGATATTGGCGGTCTCCGCAAGAGTGAGGACGTGATCATCCCAACCAGCCGGCGAGGCTGTCGCGATGGCGATCTCTTGAGCGCCGATCCCGTTGGCGAGGAGACTGCGCGCCCAGCGAACGGCCTCCAATATCTCATGGCGCGGACTTGCGCAGGATATGGAACGGCGCGTGGGCTGTTCGGGGGCCCTCACTTCGGTCGTGACGCCCAGTGGAGCCAGCCATGGAGGCACGCGTCGCGCCTCGGCGACCCAAGTTACATCGGTCTCGGTGACGAGCGCTGCCAGAAGGGGACGCCACACCGGAGACATCTCCGTTCGACCGTGAATCTCGATCGATCCGAAAAGGACCTTAGTGTAACCGATTCGCTTGAGTGCGCGCGCGACGAGCTCGTCGGGCCTCATCTCGTTCTTGGGCAATCGCGCCAAGACCTCTTTTTCCAGAAGAACGAGAGCCTCCAGTCTGATCCGCGCCGCTTGATCCCTGGCAGCCTTCGCTTCGTGGTCTAGGCGGAGGCCGGCGCTCCAGGCTTTCGACAAACTGTTGACTGCAGCGCGCTGAAAGCCCGGCAGGCTCTTGATTGCATCCAGCTCTCCCAACGGGAGGCTCACGGACTCCCCGACGGCGGTGGCCACATGGTCGCTGTCAATAGGCTGCAGGAACCCGCCGGCCAGACGGGCCGCAAGCAAATCGATGGTCAGCAGCTTCACCCCGTGCTCGCCCTTGAGAGCGGCTCTTGCACGGCAATGGCGCCAGGCGTTGTGATTGGGAACGACAATGGTACTGAGCACGGAAACTCACTTCTCGAAACCACATTGGGCTTGTAGAACAATTCATGAACACGACCAAGTCGGAAATGCCTCAGCAATGCACGCGAGCGTTTCGGTGAAGTCGGCGTCTTGTGAGCTTGAATTCTCACTAAAAAGCTCAAGCCGCGGTGGCGGCAGTGTCGTCACCTCTCATCAACCGGCCATTGTGCGGATAACGCGACCATTGATTTCACTAGCTTTTCCATTCTGACCGACCAAATTTACGCGCGCGACGAGAACGGGGTTGATCTCCCTCAGAGATGGGTATATAAACACGATGGATATATAAAAACGACGCATTGTTGAAGGACCGCAGCCGTGATCGCCGCCAACGCAATCGGAATTCGATGGGGGACCGAGCGCCGGCTCGAGTTCATCGAATTCCGTTTGTTCTGGGAAGGCGGCGTCAATCGATCGGATCTCGTGGACGAATTTGGCGTGTCGGTGCCGCAGGCGTCCAAAGACCTCGCGCTCTACCAAGCGCAGGCTCCTGACAATATCCGCTATGATCGTAGCCAGAAGCGCTACTTCGCCGCCGACACGTTCGTCCCCAAATTCATCGACCTGGACGCCGACGCCTATCTGGAGCGGCTGAGCCCAACCGGGCATCGCATCGTCAATATCGATGCGGTTGGTAACTACGGAGTGGAGAAGCTACCCATTCCCCAGCGACGAATTCGGCCTGGCGTCCTTCGTGGCTTGCTGGCGAGCGCCCGCGCGGGCCAATCGATCGACATCTTGTATCAGTCGATGAGCGGCGGCCGACCCGAACCATTGTGGCGCCGGATATCGCCCCACGCTTTCGCTAGCGATGGATTGCGGTGGCATACGCGCGCGTACTGCCATCTGGACCACATTTTCAAAGACTTCATTCTCTCGCGCTGCCTTGAGGTCCGCGAACCTGGCCCTGCGGGAAGCGTTCCTTCTGAAGACCGAATCTGGAACAGTGAGTTCTCGGCCCTTTTGATCCCGAATCCCAAACTCAGCCCGAGCCAGCAGGAAGTGATTGCGCAGGATTTCCGCATGGAAGATGGGCGGGCCGTCGTCACAATCCGTTGTGCGATGCTCTACTACTTCAGCAAGCGACTCCGCCTGGACGTTGCGGACGGGTTTGACGATCCAAGGGAGGCACCGGTCATTTTGAAGAACCGAGATGAATTCGTCGTCGCTCTTACGGAGGCGATGCGATGAAATCTCGCAACTTTGAAATCCTTCGTGAGTCATGGCCCGAGCTTCCCGAACTCGGGGCGTTTGCCGAAGCCTATGCGCATGACGATCCAGCAAGCGCCCTCGTCAAATTGCGCCAGTTCGCCGAAAATCTCACCAAGGATATCTACCGCGATTTGAGCTTGCCAAAGCCCGAACACGCGACATTCGTTGACCTTCTCAGCAATCAGTCCTTCGTTGCGATCACTCCAAAAGTGGTCCTCGACAAGCTGCATGCGCTGCGGATCCACGGCAACAAAGCCGCGCACGGAGAGCCCGCAACCGCGCAACGGTCACTTTGGCTGCTGCGGGAAGCCTTCGACCTGGGCCGTTGGTTATTCGTCCAATACGGTAAGGGCGACGCCACCAAGATTCCGGTGTTTGAACAACCCGCCCCTGAGGCCGATAGCAAGGGCCAGCTGAAGCGTGAAAAGCGGCAGGTGCTGGAGAAACTCGCCGCACAAGAAGCGCAAATGCAAACGCTTCTAGACGAGCTGGACGCAGCCAGGCTGGCGGTGGCGACGGCCGAAAAGAAAGCCGACGAAATCGTCGCATTGGCTTCGTCAGGCGCTGCAACGGCCGACCTCCTCAAGTTCGACGAGGCGACCACTCGAGCGCGAATCATCGATAGCCTGCTCGCCAACGCTGGCTGGGACGTCGGTCTTGGCAACGTGAGCACCGTGCAAGTCGGGAAGGAGGTCGTGGTCAAACACCAGCCGGCACCGACAGGTCTCGGCTACGCTGACTATGTGCTCTGGGACGACAACGGCAATCCGATCGCCGTGATCGAAGCAAAAAAGACGGCCGTTGACCCCGAACGCGGTCGGCAGCAGGCCAAATTGTATGCTGACGGACTGCAGACGATGCACGGCCATCGCCCCGTTATCTTCTACACCAACGGATACGACATCTGGATGTGGGACGACGTGCTCGGCTATCCGCCTAGGAAACTCTTCGGCTACTATTCCAAGGACAGCCTTCAGTATCTCGTGAATTTTCAGCGTGGAGCTCGGAAGCCGCTCAACACCTTCGAGCCCAACGAAGCGATCGTGAATCGTCTCTACCAGGTTGAGGCGATCAAACGAGTCTCCGAGCGCTTCACCTGTGGACACCGCAAGGCGCTGCTCGTCCAGGCGACCGGAACCGGGAAAACCCGCGTTGCAATTGCGCTTGTCGAACTTCTCATCCGCGCAGGCTGGGTCAAGCGCGTCCTATTTCTGTGCGACCGCCGCGAATTGAGGAAACAGGCAAAGAACGCGTTCGGCGATTTTCTCTCCGAACCGATTCGCATCGTGAGTTCCCGAGTGAACGCATCGGCCTCCGAGCGCATTTTTCTCGCGACATATCCGGCCATGCAAAAGGTCTATCAGTCTTTTGACGTGGGCTTCTTTGATTTGATTATCGCGGACGAGTCGCATCGCAGCATTTACAACGTCTACGGCGACATGTTCCACTATTTCGACTGCCTGCAGCTCGGCCTTACCGCCACGCCAGTCGATTTCGTGACCCGCAATACGTTCAGTCTGTTCAATTGCGAGGGCCAAGTTCCAACCGCGAACTACGATCTCGAACAGGCCGTCACAGAGGGGTTCCTTACGCCGTTCGAGGTCTTCGAACACACAACCAAATTCCTTCGAGAGGGACTCCGTCTTGACGTCCTGACCAAGGAGCAGATTCAGGAACTCGAGGACCAGGGGGAAGATCCTTCGCAATATGACTATTCCTCCGAGGAAATCGACAAAGTCATCTACAACAAGGACACCAATCGCACGATCCTGCGCAATTTGATGGAGAACGGATTGCGCGAGGCGACCGGGCAAGTGCCTGGCAAAACCATCATCTTCGCGAGAAACCACCAGCACGCCGTGTTGCTGCGTCAGATGTTCGACGAGATGTATCCGCAGTACGGCGGTCGCTTCTGCCAGGTCATCGACAATTACGATCCGCGAGCAGAGCAGCTCATCGACGACTTCAAGGGCGACGGCGTCAACGACGAGCTGACGATCGCGATTTCGGTCGACATGCTCGACACGGGCATCGACATTCCCGAAATTCTAAACCTCGTGTTTGCCAAGCCAGTGAGGTCGCCGGTCAAGTTCTGGCAGATGATCGGTCGTGGCACGCGCCTATGCGAAGACCTCTTCGGCCCGGGCCAGCACAAGAAGATGTTCCGCATCTTCGACCACTGGGGCAACTTCGAACGTTTCGACATGGGCTACCGCCCAGCCGAGCCGGTGCAGTCGAAATCGCTGCTGCAGCTCGTATTCGAAGAGCGCATCGCGCTCGCCGAAACAGCCCTGCAGCAAAGCGAAATTGCCGTCTTTGACACTGTCATCGAGCTGATCAGAAGAGACATCGAGGCGCTCCCTGAGGATTCGGTCGCCGTTCGCGAAAAGTGGCGTGAAAAACGCGCGATGGCGGCGTCGACGACGCTGGCAGCATTCGCGCCGACAACCGTGGCGACCCTGCGACAGACGATCGGACCCCTGATGCAATGGCGCGATATCCGCGGTCGAGGCGATGCTCACGCACTCGATCTGCTCATTGCGCGCGCCCAGACCGCCGTGCTGCGGAAATCCGCCGATATAGCCGACCTGAAAATCGACATGCTCGATCGTATCGCTGCGCTTCAGATGCATCTCAACCCCGTCAAGGAGAAGGCTGAAGTCATCAAGCGCGTGAAGTCTGACGGCTTTTGGCAGAGCGTGACCGTCGCCGACCTCGAGGCCGTGCGAGAGCCCTTGCGGGAAATCATGCACCATCGCGAACGGCAAGGCGCGACGCAGGTTCTGGCGAAGATAATCGATGTGACCGAAGACGCCTCCGAATTCGTCACCAACCGACGCGCGACAAACTTTAAGACCATCGACATGAAGGCCTATCGCGAGGTCGTCGAAGCCGAACTCCGACGCTATTTTGACACCAACCCGACGCTGAAGAAGATTCGGGCCGGCGAGACGGTCTCCGACGCCGACATTCAAGCCCTCGTCTCTCTCGTGCTTGTTCAAAGCCCCGACGTCAGTCGAGACGTGCTCAAGGAGTTCTTCTCTCAAACCGCCGAGCCGCTGGACTTCGCCATCCGCTCCATCGTCGGCTTAGACCCGCAAGCCGTAGCCGCTCGATTCGCTGTATTTGCGCTTCGTCACCCCGAGCTGACGGCCAAGCAGACGCGCTTCCTGGGCCTGCTCCAGAACCATATCGCTCGATTTGGATCGGTCACGCTGGACCGCCTTTACGAGCGACCCTTCACGGTTATCGACGCCGACGGAGTGGACGGCGTCTTCGAGCCCGAGGAGATCGAGGATCTTCGTAACATCCTCAGTTTGTTCGCTCCTCCAGCTGGAGCCAGCGCCGAGAAACAGGGATCTTCTGAAAGGGTCAGCTATCAATGATTACCGGTGACCTCAAACGTCGCGTCGACGCCCTTTGGACTGAGTTTTGGCAAGGCGGCATCACGAACCCGCTGACCGTGATCGAACAGATCACGTTCCTCATGTTTGCGCGGCTGCTCGACATCAACGAGACCCGCGATGAAAACCGCCTCAAGCGGACAGGCAAGTCGTTCCAGCGTCGGTTCTCCGACGACGAGCAAGACCTGCGCTGGTCCCAATTCCGACACCTGGGCGCCGACGCCATGCTGCCGGTGGTGCGTGACAACGTATTTCCCCACTTCAAGAAAGCCTCGACCAGCGGCAGCGCCTTCGCCGAGTTCATGAAGGACGCGCAGCTCATGATCCAGAAGCCGAGCCTTCTGGTGAAAGCCGTCACAATGGTCGATCAGCTTCCGCTGACCGAAGGCGACGCAAAGGGCGATCTTTACGAATACCTTTTGAGCAAGCTCACCACCGCAGGCATCAATGGCCAGTTCCGCACGCCACGCCATATCATCCGATTGATGGTCGACATGCTCCAACCGAGGCCAACCGATGTCGTTGGCGACCCGGCATGTGGGACCGGCGGCTTTCTGGTTCAGACGATGCTATATCTGCTGGAAACCTACACGTCGCCCGAGGGCGTTCTTGAAGAAACAGATCCTGAGACCGGCAAGACGGAAAGGACCTTCACCGGCGATCTGCTCGAAGCGCACCGCGAGCACATCCGCAGCAGCATGTTCTACGGCTTTGACTTCGACGCGACGATGCTCCGCATCGCTGCAATGAACCTAATGTTGCATGGGGTAGATGATCCGGACATCCATTATCAGGACACGCTGAGCGCCGGCTTCACAGACAGGTTCCCGAAGGCTGCAGCCAATGGCTTCAACGTCATCCTGGCAAATCCACCGTTCAAGGGAAGCCTCGATTTCGAAGACGTTCACGCTTCGCTGCTGCGTCAGGTGAAGACCAAAAAGACCGAGCTACTGTTCCTCGTGCTGATCCTCCGCATGCTGAAGAATGGCGGTAAGTCGGCGACAATCGTGCCCGATGGCGTTCTGTTCGGATCGTCCACAGCGCACGTCGCCCTGCGTAAGCAGCTACTGGATCAGAACCAGCTGGAAGCCGTAATCTCTCTCCCGAGCGGTGTATTCAGACCCTATGCCGGAGTGTCGACGGGAATCTTGGTGTTCACCAAGGGCGGCCGCACGGACGATGTTTTCTTCTATAACTTGGAAGCGGACGGATATTCGCTCGATGATAAGCGCGACCCCGTTGCGGCGAATGATCTGCCTGACTGCCTACGGGCGTGGCGGAATCGCGACGCCAAACGCGACACCGATAGGACGCAGAAGGCGTTTTTCGTTACGACAAAGGAGATTCGCGAGGCGAACTACGACCTATCAATTAGCCGCTATATCGAGCGAGTAGCGGAGGAGACTGCCTACGATCCGCCAAGGGCAATTATTGAGCGCATGAAGGCTATCAATGAGGAAATTGCGCTCCATATCTCCGAACTTGATGAGTTGTTGGCATGAAAATGCAGTCCCTCGGAACAGTTTGCGAATTTCGATATGGGAAGAGTTTGCCAGAGGCTCGCCGTCGGGAAGGCAATTATCGCGTTTTTGGCTCGAATGGCAGTGTTGGTTATCACGATGAGCCGCTCACCAATGCTCCAACAATCATCGTAGGGCGCAAGGGATCGATAGGAGAGATAAACTTCTCTGAGCAGCCGTGCTGGCCAATTGATACGACGTACTACATCGACCAAAGCGCCACTAAGCATAATATTCGTTGGCTATTTTACGCCCTTAAATCGTTACGCCTGACGGAATTAAACAAGGCGACAGGGGTTCCTGGCCTGAACCGAAATGACGCCTACGAGCGTATGCTGATCGTGCCCAACCTGCGAGATCAGGCCCGGATTGCAGCGATCCTCGACAAAGCCGATGCGATCCGCCGCAAACGCGAACAGGCGCTCGCCCTCGCCGATGATTTCCTCCGGTCAGCCTATCTACACGTAGTCGGCCTGAAGCATCCCGACTTCCTATGCTGGCAGCCTGCAACGATCGAGTCGCTGGCAGCGAACAAACGAGGATCAATCCGCTCTGGACCATTTGGCAGCGCCCTCTTGCATAGTGAATTTGTCGATGAGGGGGTCGCTGTTCTAGGTATCGACAACGCGGTCAAGAATAAATTTCAATGGGCGGAGCGCCGATTCATCACGCGAGAAAAATACGAAGAGCTTCGCAGGTATCGCGTCTACCCGAGTGACGTCATCATTACGATTATGGGCACGACTGGCAGATCGGCGGTTGTCCCAGATGACATTCCGGAAGCGATCACGACAAAGCATCTGGCCTCGATCACCTGCGACTTGGACAAGGTGCTGCCCGAGTTCCTTTCCTTTGCAATCCACTCCGATCCGGTCGTGATCGACCAGATCCGAGCGGCGAACAAGGGAGCCATCATGGATGGCCTGAATCTTGGCATAATTCGCCAAATCAAGATTCGAAGGCCGCCGATGAGTCAGCAGCGACTCTTTGCCGAACTGTTGAATAAGAACGATGCCGCGATCCGAAGAATGACCACGCCAACTGGCGATGGCTCCGATCTATTTGCCTCGCTCTCTCAGCGCGCCTTCCGCGGCGAAATTTAGGATCGGCAAATGCGCCTCACCCGGATCGAGATCGAGAACTTCAAAGGGATCGCGACAACGCAAGTGATCGAGCTGAAGCCGATCACCCTGCTTTTCGGCCCGAATAGTGCCGGCAAGAGCACGATTCTTCAATCGCTGCACTATCTTCGCGAGATCCTTGAGCGCAAGAACGCCGACCCCGATCAGACGATTGCGGGCGGCCTGATCGATCTTGGCGGGTTTGCAACGCTTGTCCACGGGCACGATCTCAATCGCGCGATCAAGCTGAAGGTGCGCATCGATCTTAGAGATGAACAGGGTTGCGAAAGGCTGCCGTTGAATTCTGGTGGGAGCCTCCGCGATCCCGATTTCAGCAACCTCGGCATCCGCTACCTTGTGGGTGAGAACACGGAGTTGAAGGAATACGCTGTCGTCCAGGAAGTCGGCCTTGGTCTTGAAGTCCGTTGGAGCGACCTGGCCCAAGCGCCTTACGTCGCCAAGGCGCTGGTGGAACTCGATGGAGAAGCGGTCGCAGAACTTCATTCGCCGCCACAGCAGGGGCGCGCGCAACTCACAGCGTTCAATTTCAAGCATCCTCTCTTGCAGGAGATTGTTGACCCGGACAACCGAGCAGATCTCGAAGTGGAACCCCTCCGTGGCGACCCAGCGCAAGACGAGGCGGGGACCGCGGGTGATCCGTTCTCAAGTCCGCTCGGCAATGAGATCTGGGAACTGTCCCGAGAAATCTCCGCAGATGTGGCGAAAAACGAAAAGGAGGAATTTCGTATTGCCGTCGAATCGGTGCTCGGCGCTCTGCCGAATCCGGATCGAACATTGAGTCTTGCACTCGTTGAAATAGACAGGAACCTTATTCGTCAGCGGTACGCCTCGGACGCAAACGTCCTTCGTGTGAACAAGGAAGCTGAGCGCTCCGCCGCCGACGAATATGAAATGGAAAGGCGTCGTCGTGCCGGCTTGACCTCGTTGCTTGACGAGCTGGTCCTTGGTCCGATCCGGATTGTCAGGGACTATCTGGCCACAATGACGTATATCGGTCCCCTGCGCGAAATCCCGAGCCGAAATTACCGTCCGAAATTGTCACCCGACGAGTCGCGATGGGCGCAAGGCCTTGCCGCCTGGGACTTGCTTTACACGGAAACCTCTGAGCAGTTGCTCGAAGAAGTGAACGCTTGGCTAGGCGGCGAAGAGCGCTTGCGAACCGGTTACCGACTGGAGAAAGTCTGCTTCAAAGAAATTCCTGTGCCGGGTCGGTTTAACCAGCTCTTTGAGCGCGGTTTGACCGAGGATGATCTCGGTGACTTACAGGAGCTATATTCCACGCTCGCTGCGCGATCAGAAATCGCCCTTCGAGATTTTGAGAAGGGCATTATCGTTGCGCCGAAAGACGTCGGTGTCGGCATTTCGCAGTTGATCCCGGTGATCGTGGGGTGCCTTCGCGACCAGCAGGGCATTCTGGCAATCGAGCAGCCCGAACTTCACGTCCACCCCGCTATTCAAGTTGGCCTCGGTGATCTGTTCATCCAGGCGGCTCAGGGCTGGCAGTTCCGTTCTACGCGCGGACAGCTCGATGCGTTAGATGCAATCGCGCGCGATTTCCGGCTTGGCGCAGACAAGACGTTGTTGATTGAGACGCATAGCGAACACATCATTCTTCGTCTCCTGAGAAGGATACGCGAAACGACGGAAGATGAGCTTCCGCCAAGTATGCTCGAACTCTCGCCGGATGATTTATCAGTCATCTACGTCGAGAGCACCGGCCAAGACGTTCATTTCCATCCCCTCCGCGTTGACCCCACCGGCGAATTCATCGACCGATGGCCGAGCGGCTTCTTCGAAGAGCGAGCAGAGGAGTTGTTCTGATGCTCTTCGAGTACGCGGTCGAGCCGAGAGCAATCGGCGCGAGCTGGCACAACTTTCGATATCTGATTGAGAAGTTCGGATTTGACCGGGGGCGGCTGATCTCGCAGTTTCCCAAAGCGTGGTTCAGGGATGTCTACGCGGCCTCTGCGACGATGAAGCCAGTCGAGCGTAAGCGCATCGAAGAAAGTCTAACTCGGGCGAGGCAATCGAAAGTCATTCGCTCCGGCCGACCATATGACCCGGCTTTTGGCAACTGGCTTCAGAATGCGGTCGCCCAGCAGGCAACGGCGCCATTCCACGCCATCATTGCTGAAGAGAACCCGACTAACTTAGCCAGCGTCGTTCTTGTCGATGAGGCGGATGAAGCGCATCCGCTGATGGCGACGACACATACATGGGAGGTCGAGCGCGTCGGCGCCTCGCTCGCGCAAGCAATGGGACTTCTGCTGAAGTCTGCGCGCACGGTTCTTTTCGTCGATCGCTATTTCGATATTGCCAGGGAGCGATACAGGGAAACCCTAAAGGCGTGTCTCGATGTATGCACCGCTACGGGCCTCAACAGCGCGCATTTCGAGATTCATTTCTGCGATCATGAGTCGAGATCGCCGACCGAAATCATTGAACGCGAAGCCCGCAAATGGCTTCGAGGAGTTCTCCCCGAAGGGACATCGATTGCGCTGTTCGCATGGAAGGAGCGTGATGGCGGCGAGGACTTCCACGCACGTTACCTGCTGACGGACATCGGTGGGGTGAGCGTTGACGCAGGTTTCTCGGCCGATGGAGTGCACCAAAGGGTTCAGCTAGGGCTTTTGGATTCCGATTTCGCTCAAAGAAAATTGGCGGCCTTCGCTCGCGATTCCGCCATCTACGAGCTCGTTGAGCCGGTATTGGAGATCTCATCGGATGGAAGTGTTCACCGCATCTAGCAACGTCGTCAGAATTTCTTGTGCGTTCCGCCTCGCGGTCGCTCAACGTTCGCCGCGGTACGGTCGTTCTCGCGCGATGCCGGCGTACGCTCGAAAGTGGACACCCCTTACTCCGAACAGCCGACGAACCGCACGCACCTCACTCTCGCGCGCATTTTTGTAACGCTTGCCAAACAACCTAATCGCGAGGAGCATAGCCGGACCTCCGTTGCATGCGCACTTGAGAATCGCCGGGACGAAGGGTTCAACGCTCACAATGGCGGCCGCCGCCGCCCTTACTTCTCTTCTATCGCGCTCGCAGAATCTCGACTAATTCAAGAAATGTCGTCCCCAAGGGCCAACAAAACATTATGGATGCGCACCTTCTTATAGTCGCCGCCGCGAGGAGCAAAATCAAAGAACCCGGCATCGACCTTGCGACACTTAACGCGATTGAAAACGAGTTAGCCGGCATCACGGGCATTGAGGCGCGAGATCTTAGGATTAGAATCGGCTCGCTAAAATTACAGCTTGCTAAGCAGAGCTCAACGACAACTGTGAAAGCAATTCTTACTCGGTGCAATCTAACCACGCCTGACGCAAATTTTGCGCTATTTAGATACACTCTTGACGACAAAAATTTTGATGAACTTAAAGCGTGCTTGACCAAGGCCGGTCGGCACGGCTTTGTTATGTCTGGATGGGAGACTTCCGCTCTCTTCGCTCTTTGGTGCGCCCATTGGTTTCAGCGCAAATACCGCGGCGGTCATCGCCGCTGGCACGATATCGCCGAAGCACTTGGGGTCGAATTCGACGACAATGATGCCCGTCGGCTCGCTCGCGACGGATTGCAAACCTGGCGACGGCCGGTCCGCGGAGACTCAACCCGCCAATGGCTGATGACTCTCGCTGTCGAGGGCGGATTTCCCGCAGGAATACTCGAGGAAGCCGACCGGTGGCTACTGCCGTATCTTTCGCGAGTCGTAGGCACATTGCTTGCCAGCGAGAGCGCAGACGCCAGCACAGCGTTCGCCGCCGCCCAAAAGGAATCCATCTACGCCGCGATCGCGTATCGGCAGGACATTTTTTACGCTCTGGCCGCAGACCTTGCCGCGGCGATAGTTCATTTTCGGCGCAAGGCGGACATCAATAGGCCTCGTGGCGTGTCCGCCAGTGAATGGCTCGACGCGACCCAACCAGATTGGCGAACGCATCTGCCAATCGCTACGAGCGCCGAGGCAGCCGCGCGGCTCGTCGACGGCTTGATGCAAAGCGATGCGAACAAGCTGCTAGGCGACAAGACTGTCGGATGCGATCGCCTGCTCCGAAAACGCGACGGCTTGTGGCGGCCGGCAATTCAATTGAGCTCGGACGGGATCGCCAAAGCCGGGCTGCTAAAGGAGCTTTCCGGGCGAACTGAACGGATGCGAGCGTTTCCAGCGGCGACCTTTGCAAAATATTCGTCCGGCGAAATTGCCATTTTTGAGCCGCCGGGCATAAGCGACGAGGGGTGGCGGGTTCGGCCGTCACGCGGTGACCCAATCATCTCTGGCGTCCCCTTCACAGTCCCAATTTCGGTTGAATTCCGCTGCGACGGATCACCCATCGGCCAATCAACTTGGCCCCACGGCGCCGCCATTCGCAATGAAATTGGCGTCTTTGCCAGCGACCTTCTGGCGTCAGCGGCGGGGTCTACCCTAAAGCTGATCGGGACGGGGTCGGGCGTCTTCAAGCCGGCCACCGTTTTCGTCGCCATTCCGCCGACATGGGGCATACAAGCCAACGCTATAGAAGACGAAGTAGAGGCTCTCGATGAACCCTGCGAAGACAGCCGACGGCTGTGGCGTGTGAAGGGCGTCGCGATCGTTCGGTCACCCGAAGACGATCGCTACCGCATTGTCTCCGATGGCGCATTGTCGAGTCCCGACGAACTGAGGCTTGACGGCGTCGCGCCTATCGGCTTCGACAGCGAAGAACCAGACGTCGAGCTTTTCGCGGGCGTGCCGGACATCCGCGTCTACGACAATGGTCGCGATCGAGAAGCCGGCCACCTTGAAGTCAAATGGCGCCCCGACGGCGAACGAGCCTGGAAACAGTTCCCACTCCCCAATGGGCGAATCGAAATTGCCTGGATCGACCCCCAAACGAATTTCATTCGTGATCGCCGCCGGCTGTTCATTCTGCCAGCCGGGGCGCGCCTAGACCGGCAGCGCATTTCAGACGGAATGGCGTACACGCCCATCGGCTTTAACGCCAAAGCGTTGCAACTGGCGGACGACAATCTTACTGTTCAAGCGCACGAAGAAGCCCTGTTCGTCCGTTTCACCCGCGCGCCTGCTCGGCGGGCTCGTTTCACGTTGTCGTGCGGAAACTCTCGACCTCTCACGATCAGCGCTCCCTACTTACTGGGGACTGGTCTCGCCAACTGGTCGGGCCTACGAATGCCCGGCGGACGGACTACCAGCACCGCCGTCAAGATCTCGCTCGCCGAATTGGCCGAATATGTCGCCTTCGCCGACGGCCGGCAGTGCCTTTATGCGACCCTTCTAAATCGGAAAAGAAGTCGCTTCGATCGCTGCGCGCCGCGATGGAATTTTACCGACGAACTGCCGCTACGAAGCGTCGCCGACGAGCTTTTCGCCACGGTGTCGCCGCTCGCCGATATCGACGTCTCCATCGAATTGACCCTGCAAAATGAATATTGGCATGTCCAACAGTTCGAAATGACCCTGGCTCTGCAAGCCGACCATCTATGGATAGCCCAGGGCTATTCGCGAGATAGCGCGATCGAATTATTTGGCCGACCTATCGAAGCCCCTTGGGAAGAGCGTCATCTTGCGAGCTGGAGCGTCTCCGACCAATTGGCGCGCCGGATTCCGCCAATGCCGGAGGGCCTTCGCGGCGGCTGGATCGTCTATGGCCGGCGCGTTGAAATCATTATTACCCGGCCAATTATCATGGCGTTCGGCGACAACGACAATATCGACGACGGTCTCGCGGCCGCAGTTAGCATCGCCGACCTCGACTTGCGAGGTGCCGCCATCCAACAACGCTTCAACGACATCGCCTCTGGCGCAGAAGGCTCCGATAGCGACGTCGCTTGGCTGCTTAAACTGTGTTCAAGCTTAAACGGGCTGCCGCCCGGCTCTTTTGACGTCCTACGAGTCCTTTCAGGCCATCCTTGTGTTGCAGCGCGGGTGGCCTTGAGAGCTTCCAACGATGAGATGCGAACGGTGCTTAATATTGCCGAAGGCCTCCCGCTCGCATGGTTCCTGATCCCGGTTGATGCTTGGCGCCACGCCGCCAAGCTCGAACAACAATTCAGCCATGCCCTGCTGTCGCCAGGCGTCGGGGAGGCTATGGCCACGCTGCTCTCCCGGCGTGCGATCGAGGACGCGGTCAAGCAATTGGCGGCGATCGAGCCGCTTCTCTCATGGCCCCTCCTGGCCGCGACAGGCGTCATGGCAAAGCAGATGCCAACAAGGCATTCGCTCGCCGAAGCAGCACAAGATCATATTCGCCGATACGGCGATCGAGGCAGTGAAAGCTCGGGAGGAGAAGGTCAATTTCGCCGGGCTTTCCCAAATGAGATGCCAACCGAGTTTGAGCGTTTTGACCCAACGTATCTCGAGGCCCTCGACGCCCCATGCGTCGCCGCCCTTGTCGTTGCAAAGAATAGGGCGCTCGACGTTGGTCAAATGCGGCAAATCAAAGCTGTCGCGCGAACGGATTCCATTTTTTTCAGCGAGGCGTTCGACGCCCGCTTTGTTCAATTAACGAACTGATCGGCTGATTTTGAATGCCCGACTCTCTCGCCAATGGCCAGTTGCTCTCGCCGATGAAGACGCTCGAGTCTGTTCGCGGGCGATTGACCGAAGCTATACTCGGCCGAGGCAGTTTCAATCATCCGGCGTTGGTCGCTGAAATTCGCAACAAGTTCGGTTCATCTGACACCGACATCGGCGGATTGGCGCAAGAGCCCATTATCGAAGCGGCGCTACCCTACCTGACTGGCGACGAGGCCCTTGAAGACCTCAGCGGCTCACTCCTTCATCCCAAAGTCGTCGATGCGCTGACCGTCGACGAACCTGGCCGACAATATGTCTTTCCCCGAGACCTGAAGCCGTACGCCCACCAAATCGAAACATGGCGCCTGCTACGCGACCCAACGCCCCAGTCGGTTCTCGTCACGAGCGGCACCGGGTCGGGCAAGACCGAATGCTTCGTCCTGCCGTTGCTCGACGATCTGGCCCGCGAAGTCGACCAAGCCGGTCGGCTCTCCGGCGTCCGAGCGATCGCGCTCTATCCGCTCAACGCCTTGATCGCCAGCCAGGAGGAGCGGCTTCGTGAATGGACAAAACCATTCGGCGGACGAATTCGCTTCGGCCTCTACAACGGCAATATGCCGGAAGACACCCATTCCTCCGCAAAACGACCCGAACAGGTCGAAGACCGTCGCACGCTTCGACAAGACCCGCCACCCATTCTGGTGACCAATGTCACCATGCTCGAATACATGACGGTGAGGAAGCAGGACAAACCGCTGATTGAAGCGTCACGAGGAAAACTGCGCTGGATCATCCTCGACGAGGCCCATAGCTACGTCGGCTCGCGCGCCGCCGAGATCGCGCTTCTGATTCGAAGAGTGCTCCTGACCTTTGGGGTCAAGTCCAGCGACGTTCGATTTATCGCAACTTCAGCGACCATCGGCGAGGGGGCGGACGTTGAGAAGAAATTGAAGGCGTTCCTTCGCGACGTGGCCGGCGTCGCAGAGGACCGGGTACACGTCGTTGTTGGACAGCGACAAAATCCGCTGTTGCCGCCACCCTCAGGTGAAGAGCGCCTTTCGCTCGCCGAAGCGGCAGATCCCAACACACTGGCAGCCAATCCAGTGGTTCAAAACTTGATCCGCCTCTTCGACAACGGCCCGATGACGTGGACGAAATTTTCGAATATTGCCCAAGACACTGGTCTCGGCGCAGACGCCCTCGCCATGGCGCTGGCGGCGCGATCCAAGGCGAATGAACCCCTCTTGCCGATGCGCGCCCATGGGTTTATCCGCGGCATTCCCGGGATCTGGACCTGTCTCAATCCGAATTGCACGGACAAAGCGGAAGGCTGGCCGTTCGGCGCGATTCTCTCGGAAGCGGTGCAACGCTGCCCGCATTGCGGCTCTGTTGTGCTGGAGATCGAACGTTGCAGCGAATGCGACGAGCCGTTTCTCAACGCCGTAGAGCGCGACGGTCGGCTGTCGATTGACGCCTCTGAGGATCCGCTCGACGAGTTTGCCGAAGATCGGGATACCGAGCCAAACGAAGACGAAGATGCCGCCGACGAGAGTGAAATAGGCAGGCCCGACATCATCAGGCTGATATCCGTTCGCGCCCTCAAATCCAGTCGACCACTCCATATCAATCCGAAGACCGGGGAGGTGAAGGACTCCGCATCGGAAGAAACCGTGTCCATCTGGTCGCATGAACGCGCCGACGACTGCCCGGCGTGCGGCGGTCATTCGCAGCAACAGCTGCTTCGAAAATTTCGGGTTGGAGCGCCTTTTCTAATCGGCAACGCGGTTCCTGTCTTGCTCGACGGGATTACGTCGCGGGAAGCCGGCGCTGACACAACTATGGCTGATGGCGGGCGACAGCTTCTTTCCTTCACCGACAGCCGTCAGGGCACCGCCCGTTTCGCGGCCATGCTGCAAAACGGCTCAGAGCGGAATTTCGTCCGGGCGGCAATCTACCACGCGGTTCAGGATACGTTGCGCCCAAACGAATCTGCGGCGGAGAAAGTCGCGACGCTTGATGCAACTATCGCGGCGCTAGAGCCTGTCGCCGGCGCAAGTCCCCCGCTCACAAACATGCTCAACAAGGCGAGGGCCGACCGAGACGAGATCCTCAACCCAAGAGGCGACGGCCTGCCATGGGCGACGCTCCGCGAATTGCTCAGCACACGACCCGAGGTCGATGTCCTGATGCGAAGCGTCTGGAAATTTCGCGATGAGCGGTTTCTCAAGAGCACCCGCGACTTCACTGAATTTCTCATCCTCCGCGAACTGGCGAGGCGCCCGCGAAAGGCGGTTGCGCTCGAAACTCTCGGACTTGCACGGTTACGCTTTACGGTAGTCGCCGACATCGGCGATCACCGCCTACCGCGTTTCTTTAAGGACAAAGGCCTGACCGCCGCCGACTGGATTGATTTCCTTCATGTACTGCTGTCGATCAACGTTCGCTCCACATTCGCGATCCGAACAGAACGGGAAAATATCCGCTGGTTGTCGGGACATTGGTTTCTACGAAATCTCATCGCGCCCGGCGCCGACACGTCCGGCCAGACTAAGGGTCGTTGGCCGAGCGCTGATCGGACGCGGAAACCAACAAGCGTCGCCGTAAGATTGCTGGAACGCGGCCTCAACCTAAATCTCGACGACGGCCAAGACCGCGACATAATCGACGACGTTCTCGCCCGGGCGTGGAACGACCTGCTCTCGTTGTTCGCTCAACCCGGCGCCGGCAGCCAGTACGCGCTCGACCTCAACAAGATGAATGTCGCGCCGGTAAAGACCGCGTATTTATGTCCAGTTACAAGGCGGCTGACTGACACGGTCTTTCGCGGCCTGTCGCCGTACGCGATCGGAACGTCAAGCCGGTTTGCCGGCGACATCGCTGAAGCCTTCACGATGCCCATCCATCCCAATCCGTTTCTCCTTAAAGAGAACGGTGGAGCGGACGTCGTCCACGAATGGCTGGCCAAGGATCCGCATATCGCCAAGCTCCGCGATCGCCGGTTATGGACGAACCTGCACGATCGCATCGCGCTCGAGTCCCCCTATTTCCGCGCCGCCGAGCATTCGGCGCAGCAACCACCGACCCGTCTTCGCTTTTACGAGAAGGAGTTCAAAGAAGGTCGGGTCAATGTGCTCAACTGCTCGACGACCATGGAGATGGGCGTCGACATCGGATCGGTCTCGGCCGTCATGATGACCAACGTTCCCCCGTCGGTCGCCAACTATCGTCAGCGCGTCGGCCGGGCCGGACGCCGCGGCCAGGGATTTGCGCTTGCTTTGACCTATGCGCGTGCGACACCGCTAGACCTCGAGACGTTCCGCGATCCCGTCGGCTACCTCAATCGCCGCATCGAAGCCCCCAAGGTAACCTTGGATTCGCGGCGAATTGTCCAGCGACACGTTAATGCGCTTCTGCTGGCGGTATGGTTCCGCTCGGAAGGGGGCGAGGCCTTAAAGACGAAGATCGGCGAATTCTTCGACTGCCCCTCAACGATCGGCAAAAAGCGCGAGGGCAAATCGCCCGCCTCGAGTTTTCAGCAATGGGCGGAATCCGCGGGCGCCATCACCGCAATGACCGATTCCGTTGCCGCGCTGGTGCGCGGCTCGGCGCTGGCCGGCGACAGCGGCGTGTTCAAAGCCGCAAGCCTCGCCGTCAAGAGCGCCGAGACGAATTTCGTTCTTGAATGGGACGCTGTCCAAGCCCAGGCGGCGAGCATGGACCGCGAGGCGGCAAAGAAGAGCCTCGGATTTCAGCTCGCCCGCATGACCGGCGAGAACCTCTTGGGCGAATTGGCCGATCGAGGCGTGCTGCCCGGGCATGGCTTTCCGACCGACGTCGTGTCGTTCGTCAACAAAGACAAGCCGGACAACGACGAATCTCAAGCCGACGGCAGCGACAACCGTTTTCGTCGGCGCAATTATCCGTCTCGCAACCTCGACGTCGCAATTCGCGATTACGCGCCGGGCGCTGAGGTCGTCATCGACGGCCTCGTTTATGAATCCGCCGGCGTCACGTTAAATTGGAAGCGGCCAGCAGGCGAGAGCGACGTTCATGAAATTCAGAGCCTGAAGTGGCATTGGCAATGCCGGCAGTGCGGCGACGCCGGAACAGGCGTCCTTAAGCCCAGCGAATGCGTGGCCTGTGGCGCAGACATCGAATCTGACGCCGCAATGCGGTTTCTGAGACCGGCTGGCTTCACGGTCGACATGACCAAGCAGCCGCACGCCGAAATCGAAGAAGTGGCTTACGTCGAGCCCGAACCCGAGCGGGTTTCCGCGCGTGGCGCGGAATGGCGACCGCTTCTTGACGCTTCGCGAGGGCGGATGCGTTCAAGCAGCGAGGGAATGGTCTATTACTCGTCACGCGGCGGCAACCGAAGAGGCTACTCAGTTTGCCTTGAGTGCGGACGCGCCGAGGCCGACCACGACACCACCGACGAGGTCAACGCCATCCCATTGGCCAACCACCGCCCGCTTCGTTTCACCCGCGCCGACTCCGAGGGCAGGTGCCCCGGAAACGCTCATGCCTTCTCAATTCAAAGCGGCCTTGCGCTCGGCCACGAAATCACGACCGACGTCGTCGAAATCCAGCCAGCGAACCTCGCCAATATCAGAGCCGCAACGGCTCTTGCATCGGCATTTCGCGAGGCCCTGGCGCGGCGCCTCGGCATCGAAAGCGCAGAGATGGGCATCGCCGTGGAACCGCGCCAAACACCAATCGGCGGCATGACGCATTCGATCATGTTGTACGATCGAGCGTCCGGCGGCGCCGGTTTTTCGCCGCGTCTGGCCGACCTCTTTGTTGAACTGCTGAGTGACGCCAGAAGCATTCTCAATTGTCGTCAGCCTGGTTGCGTAACGGGATGTTCGGC
The DNA here is from genome assembly GCA_049513815.1 of Roseiarcus sp. GTDB lineage: Bacteria > Pseudomonadota > Alphaproteobacteria > Rhizobiales > Beijerinckiaceae > Roseiarcus. Next base: position 39,946 of record JBEKVR010000004.1, read on the forward strand.
ATGCGTCTTGACCACTGACTTGTCGAACAAGGCCGACGCAATCGATCGAACCGCCGCCTTGGCGTTTCTCGATTCCGACCTCTCCGTCATTTGCAACCCCGAATCAATCGATCAAGCGACAGAAGGCGCTTTGCTGGCTGCGGACGTCATCGACGAGATTCTCGCTCAACCCGAAGGACTGGGACAAACGCTCATCATTTGGCCGCTCGAGATGCCAGACGCCGACGCATTTTCAACGCCTCGGGTCCGCCTGCTCTTTGAGAGGTTGTCGAAGGCCGGAACGGCCGTCGTGCTCAGCTTCGACCAAAGTGCGTTTGACACGCTCGATGCGTCACAAAAACTTGGCCTGCGCGATAGTGCAATACGCCATCGCTTCGGCATCGCAGTTGGATCCGCACCCCAATATAGAAACGGCGCAAAAGCCATCGCGGCGCTATCCGACGGCAGAACCTGGGCAACCCGTGATCCGCTGGGCGGCCTGTTCGGCGCCGACTGGGGGATCGCGCAGACGATCCCGATTGTGTGGTTCAACGGCCCCGATCCCAAAACTGCTGCGATAGACCCCGACACCCTCCTTCCCGAAACGGGAACCAGGTTCTTGGAGGTTGCCGGCAAACTCGATGGACCGATCCGCTCGGTCGGCGACCGCTTCGTCGCGTTGCTGAAACCCAACCTGACGGCCGCAGGTCTATGGCGAGTCGGAAAGCTCGCCTCGGTCGAATACAGTGATCGCTACGTGAACTCTCCGCTAGCAGCGACGCTGGCCGTCAAAACCGCCGCAGCTTTCGCAAAGGAGCTCGGCGCAGGACAAAAAGGCGCCTTTCGCTTGGCGACCGCGCCACTACGTATTGGCGACGACCGATCCCCCAACCGACTCAATCACGATTGGCGCGACGAGCAAGACAGAGAGGAATTTCTAACTCGGCTCTCGACAAACAGTGGCGTCAAGCTGAGCCTCACCGTCGGCAATCGTCCTCACTCAAGATGCCTACGGCTGATTTTCGACGGCGTTGACGTCTTGATCATCATGGATCAAGGATTCGGATTCTTGAGAACGCAGTCCCCTGTCTGGTTCGATTTTTCCACCTCCGGCGCGGAACAGGAACGCAAGGTAAAATCGATCGAGAACAACGTTTTGAAATCGGAAGGCTCGTCGTACTTCGTTCTGATGCAAAAACCGAGCGAGCACCCATAATTGAAGCGATTCATTCAGGCGATCGTTATCCTCCCCGAACAATCACCGTGCGACCGTCAGCACATTGATTGGCCCGTTACTGAGTCTGTTAGTCGGCGCCGGGCCCGGCGGCCGATCAGCGTCGCAACACTTCTTTGACGCGGTTGGTCGTCGCCGGGCGGGATCTCAGAGCTGAACTACATCGCGGTGCGAAGGTCACATCGCTTCGTAGATTGCAGTCGTCAATCGATCGCCTTCGCGTCAGCCAGAGCCGCGGTCACAGTGTCCCGCGTCTCACCCTTGATGAGCGAATAGAGCGCGTATGAACGCTGCTTCGGCTTGGCCGTTGGATGGTCTTGGATTGTCTTGATCAGCTCTAACTCGAGGCGGGCCTGATCATCGACACGGCGTCCGTCAAGATACCGTTCCACCAACGGATCGGAGAACACATTGAAGGCCGCAAGCACGATATCCGACTTCGCGACCAGCCTGAGTGTACGCCGAGAATCGGAAACGCATTCCCGTGGGAGCCGGGCCGCGCTGGCAAGGAACGTTTGGATTTGATCCCAGGGACCTTCGCGTCCTGATTCCGAAAGCTTGATTTGAAAAGAGCTCCGACTGACGCCGGTAACCATTCCCTGCTGCAGGTTCTTGCTGAGCCTACTCTCCAGGTCGGATTTGACGGTGGTAACAAGATCGGCAGGCGGCGCTCGACCAGGCGAGATCATCCGGGCCAAGTCGGCGCAATCCCTTGCGATCTTTGTAAGGCAGGTTTGCACGAAATCGGCGGGCTCTTTTCCACCGGTGGCGGCCTTCAGGGCATTCAGCGCCTCAATTTCGACCGCGTCGAACTCAACCTTCAAAAGATCATACGCGACGTCTGGCACCCATCGAACGCCATCGCGCAGCATCAGGCTGCAAGCAGCGAGCCGGTCGCTCATCGCGGCCCTTTGGTTTCCGAGGCGACGCGTAGTGTCCTCGTCGAAAAGGCTGACGCTGAAATGTTGCCGCCTGCGTGCAGCGCCACTACGGGTCTCTCCGCGCTCGCCGAAGAACTCTGGTTTCACTGGCGCGCTGAGCGGGGGCGCACGGCTTGACTGGTCGATAGCTACGATGGTGCCTTTCGCTAAAGCGATCTGCACCGCCAGTAGGAGGGGATCCGGTCGAGGAAAGATCTTGGCCTCAGTGAGCGTCAGCTCGCCCGTAACCTTTAGCTCGCCGGTCTCAGCATCGGCACTGACGCCTCCAGACTTTGCCAGCGCGCGACCTTGCAGCAAATCGAGATAATCATTCCAAATCCGCTCGCCTTCGGCGTCGCCCGTAGGCGGTCTGAGGCGCGGGGCAACGGCGGTGTCTTCATTTAGCGGACTACTTTGTGCGTAAGCGCTATCGAACCATTTACGCAACGCGTCGGCAGCCACCGGCTCTAGCGGCAAAGCCAACACTGCGTCGGTCGGGTCCCAACTTTTGGTTGCAAGGAGGTTTCCGACATTGCCTGAAATCAGCTTCCCCTGGCCGCCATCGCCTGGTTGGACCCAGAGCAAGTTCGCCGGCCGATCGGCTGCAACCCGTCGAGCGAGTAGTCGGATTTGAATGCGGCCAGGCGCTGATCGCTGCAGCTCGAGTAACTCAAGCAGGACATCGTCCCAAGTTCGGCTACCGCCGTATAGCGCTATAAACAGCAAGAGGTGCTTCAACTCGGGTCGCGCGGAAATCCGCTGCAAGACGCTCACGCCGACGCGATCTAGCCCAGTTACAATGCCGAGTATGAAAGCCGCGTCTCGAGTCAATTCGGCCAGAGGCTCAGCATAAACTCGCTATCCTGAGACAACGCGATTATCTGGCAGAACTCCCGGAATCTCGGCGGGGATTTCGGTTCTGGCGAACTCCGTCAAACGCTTCCTCCCTCGGCAGCGGCAGCAGACAGGAAATTGTATTCGACAACCTCGTCGGCCGCGTTCAGCAGCGGATGGTCGCCAAGAAAGGCGGCTGGACTTCAGACTTGATCAGAATTCTTACTCCGGTCTCTGCCCGGAGGCACCCGCAAATTCGGATTATTGAGCACGTTGTGCACCGACGTCCTTGGCCGGCGTGGCGAAGCTCATCGACTGGTCACGGGGTTTGGACGGCGCCGAAAGAGGCGCCCGCTTGCGCCCAGGCGCTATGGCACTCGGCGCACTTGCCTCGACTTACCCGCGCATGCCGCGGTTACGATTGGGCCCGTCGGACGATTGGGTTTGGCGCGCGTTGCCGCCCATAAGCTGCGCCTCATCGTTTCCTCGTCTTCGCTAACTGTCTCAGTGAAGGTTGGGCGAAGCCGTCGTCGAAGCGACGCGGAGGCAAGTCGTCCTCGATCGCCTCGACGGTGATGGTGGTCGAGGATTCGATATGGATCGGCCCATACGGACCGTCGAATTTGATAACCGTGTGTTGGCTGTGCTGATGTAACTTCACGCGTTTCCCTTTCGGGCGGAGCGGGCGCGGCGGGCGTGAGAATCTATCGTCGTCAAGGTCGTCTTCGGACATTTTTGCTTCCAAGCGGAGAATGCTGAGCGTCGAGGAGAGGCGCGGGGGCGCGCCGAGCTCGATCGCCGCAGACGGGACGATCGACCGAGGCGGCGCGCTGGGTCAGCCTAGCGGGTTCGTCGAATAGCGCTCGCGCGCGGTGATGCGCTGCGTCGGCAGATCAATTGGGCGTAGGAAGACGCTGGCGCGCAGGAACGCGAGTTCGGCCTCGAGGTTGCGCTCGGCAATGTCTCGCCACCAGCAACGACGGCAGCCGTTCGTCCCGTTCGACCAGCGGTAGCCGCGCGCTTTCAACAGGTCCTTGCGATCGAAAGGCGAATCGACCGCGAAGATGCGGATCGTCTCTTGGCGGGCGTCGGCGAGAAGCGTCGCCAGCGCCGGTTTGCCCTCGGCGCCGAAAGGCAGGGACAGAATGTGAAGCAACGCCTGGCAATCGCCGCTCGCGCGATGAGCGTCGGCGAACAGGCCGGCGCCCATCAGAAGATAGGCGAGTTTGGTTCCCTCGAAGCCGTTTTCTCGCCAGGGAATCTCGTCCAGGCTGCAGCCCCAATCGAGGGTCTTGAAGACGGACCAAGCTTTCTGCGCAATCGGCCTGTCGAACCGAGCATTATGGGCAATCACGATGGCGGCGCCGGCAACGAACGCCTCGACTGCCACTGGGTCGATGGAACGGCCGGCGACCATCTCGTCGGTGATGCCGGTCAAAGCCGTGATCTCGGGCGGAATGGGATGGGCGGGCTGCCGGAGTTCGTCGAACTTGCCAATGACGCGCAGGACCTCGCCAGCGGGGGTGTAGTGGAACTTCAGCATCGCGAGTTCGATCACTTCTGCATTGTCGAGGTCGAGGCCTGTGGTTTCGGTATCGAGGACGATTCCGACCAGTGCCTGCTCGCAATGGCTTTGCGAGAAGACGTCATGCGGTTGTAGCCGGCGCAGAACTCTGAAGTCGGGCGATTGCTCGAGCAGGCGAGCGATGTCTTCAAGTTGGGAGGACATGGGAAGCTTCTCTCCGTGAGGTTAAGACAAGTAGGTTTGCGCGGGAACTGCGCGGCGGCGCGGTTCAGCGATGGCGGAGGACTGGCGCCGATCGGCGTAGTCGAAGTCGACGCGCGCGCGCGGAACGACCGGCGAAGGCGCTCGACTCTTTGAACGAAGGCGCGGCCGGCTCGAACGAACACGTCATTGGCGGACGCGGGTGTGATCAACCTGAGGGCTCGGCGGAGGCGCTCGGCTGCGCGGTCGGCGCGCCGCGAAACAACCAGGACGCCGCAAGCGGCGTCTGACCCACTAGGTGATCGCCCATTCGAGGATCCAGTGGGGCGGGTTGGGCAGTTTCAGGCGCTGGATGTCGGCCCTGGCGGCAGCCTCCAACATCGCGCGCAGATTGGTATGTTCGGCGACCAGCGGGTCGGGAGGCGTGAGCGCGGCGAGCTTGAGGTTGAGATCCTCCGTGCGGGCCGGGAGGGCGGCGAGGAGCAGCCGCGTGAGGTCGACATAGTGACGGATGGCGGCGCGTGCGGCCTCGTCAATTCGCGGGCTGCGACCCTCCAGGACCAAAGAAAAGAACAGCGCGTCGCTCGCGAGGTCGCGCAAATCGCAACGGCGGGCGAAGGCGCAGCTGATGCGATGGGCCTGATCGTCGCTCAGGCTGATGTGGTCGAATGGGCGGTCCTCCCAAGGCGGCGGCAATTCTTCGTCGGCCATCAAACAGGTCCTTTCGTGTTGTTCGTTTCGGTCCTTGGTGGGAGTCCGACGACTTGGCGGCGCTCAACAGCGGCGCGGCGACCGTTACGGGTGCGCTGATCGTGTCGATGAGGCGCTTACTCGCATCCGGTGCGATCTTGCTCCGCAGGACTGTCGAGTTTTGGGGCTTGACTCCAACCTGAGCGCAGCGACCCCTTCATCCTTGAAAACAATGCTTCGAGGGATTCCGGCGTCAGGCGCGCGGGCCGAGTGAGGGCGCGTCGGTCGACCAGGCGACAGGTGGCAAGCGCGCCGAAGATGTTATGGAACTGAAAACGGCTATTTGGCCGGATGAAACCCGAACCCCGCCTGTTTCGGCTCCGCGATGACATGGCGGCGGGCCTTGGCAACATCGGCAGGCGTGAGACGGCGCCGGTCATCTTCCGCTGCGAACCCGAAGCCTATTTCAATCAGGCGACGGGCAGTTCTCGGCGTAGCATCGGCAATCGCCTCAATGACCCCATCGGCGATATCGGGATCGAGCCGCCCTTGGAATGGAGCGACAAACCGTCTGTAGAGCGACCGAACGATTGCGGCGCGTTGCGCTTCGTTCGGCGGCGCGACGGCGACGACGGTCATGCGGTCGATGAGGGAAGACCGCAGCGTATCGATCTCGTTGGCGGTGAAGAACCAAATGATCCTTTCGGCTCTCAGCGAGATGTCGAGATAGGCGTCGCGAAAGGCGCACGCGGACTCGGGCTCGAGCAGGGTATGAAACACGTCGAGCGGGTTACCGTAGTTGCTCCACTGAGTCTTTTCGACTTCGTCGACCAGAATGACTGGCGCGGCGGACCATCCCTCGATCAGGGTCCGCGCCACAAGGCCGGGCCGCGCTCCGCGCCAAGAAAGCGTGTGACCGACGAGTTCGCCGGGATCGTCGGCCAACGCCATCGAATATTCGGCGTAGGGCACGCTCAATGCCTGGGCCAACGAGCGCGAGAAGAAAGTCTTGCCGACCCCAGGTGGCCCGACAAAGATCAATGGCGGGATGCTGAGCGGCGTGTCGGTTTGGATCGAGAGGGCGATGGCGCGAAGGACGACGCCGGTGACTTCGGAAAAATTGGGTGCGGCGCCGCTCAAGGTTTTCACGGCGCGGATCATCTCCGGAGTTCCGATCGGCGCGAGGCGGTCGGCGCCGCGCGGGTTTTCGCTCATCTTGCGATAGTATCGCGCGCGCTCGAGAACCACGTTGTCGCCCAGCAGAGTGTCGTCGAAACTGTCATCGCCTTTCAGGCGGCGCAGCTGCGCATCGACATCGGCGGGGTCGTATACGGGACAATTGGGCATGGGTCCTCACAACGGCGGCACGGCGGCCGCGCAGAGCGATCTCTTCCGGATGACAAGGCTTGACGATCTAAGGACGTGTTTGCGTAAACGTAGGAATCGCTTTGACCCACTAAGTCGCCGGCTCGCGAGCAAGTTCCCGCGCACGGCGATGAAGCCAACCGCGCGCTCCGGGTTGGAGACGTTGTGGTCAGCAGGGGTCAGGACGGCGCCTAGCGGTTGCGGATGGGTGCGGTGAAGCGGCGGGCGTCGTTTTTCCGCCGAGCGGGTCTCCCAAGTGTCGCGGCTGGCAACATGCGATCGGTCAGCGCCGAGCAAATAGGCGTGTCTTTTCGCCGCCTTGTCGGACTTCGTGACAGCGTTCCGGCCGCCGACAGCCGGGTCGGTCGTATGTCTCTCCGTCGACCCTATGGAATGAGGCCAAGGTGTTTTAGCACCACGCGTTCGGCAATCGTCACGAGGCGATCGCAGTCTTCCCTGATCCTAAAGACGGCGATTTCGACGCAAGGGCTGTGTCGCGCTGAGGCGCCCATGGGATAGGGCGTCCCGCGCATGGCGACGGCCGGATTGACGCCGAGAGCTTGGCAATGCGCAATCCCCTCCGGTGTCGCCACAAATCGATCGACGGCGGCTTTTCGAATTTCGTGGTCAAAGGCGGCGTCAAACATCGCGTCGGTCATGCCAACAGGCAGATGGACCGTCAGCGCGCGGGGATGGATTTCGACCGGGCTGTTCGGGGCGGCGCGACGATTCACGTAGAAATGCGACGCGAACCAATCGTCGTAACCGGCGGGGTCGAGGACATAGCCGGCGTCGTCGTGGTGCTCGGCCCCGTACCGATCGGCTCGTAGCTCGTAGATCCGCTCATTGAGCCGACCAGGCGATACGGTCGATATCTTGTAAAGGGGTAGCCTAAGAAGCGCGGCCAACCCGGCCAACCCGGTGCTCGCTCCGAGGTATATCTCCCGCGCGCAGAGCGGTCTGAACGCCTTGCGGAACGCGCGGGTGGCGAGGATGTCGGCGGTCGACGGCAGTTCCTCTTTTCCGCCGATGCGGGGCCAATCCGCCTGAGGGCATAGCCGCCCTGTTTTGGCCGACAGCGCCGTCAGATCGACGGATGGAGTCGAATGTGCCGGGAGCTCCTCGCACAACATCTCAAACGTGTTCGCCATGGTGCGCATCGCTTGGGCCAACGTCTGGACGCGCTCGCGGAGTTGGTCAGGATTCATCGTCTATCTCTCTTCCCTTAGGTTCTGGGCGCTTTCGGGGTTGCTGTCCGAAAAGCTCAAAGAGAGTTCTTTCAAAATTTGCAGTGTTCGTGCGCCGACGGCGCCGACCTCGCTGAAGCGCGCGCCGTAAGAACCAGCGAAGCGAGATAAGATCGATGTCGATCTATGAAGTACGCCTGATGGTCATTGTCGTGCGCCCTGGCGCTGACGGAAGGCAGGCGCTCGACCGAGAATGTCAATCGGAACTGGCGGACGACCTATTCGGCGCCGTCGGGGCGAGTCAACAAGGTTCGGCTACCGCTCCCAACCGCGAGGCCTCCTTTGAAGGAGCCGGGAATTCGGACGGCGGTCGCCTATATCAACGATCGGACCTTCTATTGTCGGCGGGGCGGCCTTTTCGCTGTCGGGTTTGGCGGAGGGGCGCGGTTCTGCACTTGCTGAGACTTGCGGCGCGGGGAGCGTGACCGCTTCGGCGTGATGGGGTTCAAACTCGGCGGGAATGTTCTCCCCCTCCTCCGCGCCGGTTGGCTCGACGCTTGTCAATTGACTGCGATCGGCGGCGGCCCCTGACGAAGCACTGTCGAAGTGAGCCCCAGGTCGTGAGATAGCATCGGAAGCTGCGGACTTGGGGTCGGCTTCGATCTGGCGAGACGGCGGCGACGCGCCTCCGGCGCGGATTATCTCTACCTCACGGACTATTCGTTCGGCCTCGTCAACTCCGGCATAGAGTGACGCGATGCGCGCCAATTGTTTGGCGTTGAGAATGTTGGACGAAGCGCCGCCTGCGTGAACTTCGGTTCGTGACATAGGCTTGGAAGCGGCGTGCTCGGAGCTCGCCGCGACCGGACGTGACGCGCCAGGTTCGGGTCTGGCGGCGGCCAGCGCAATCGATCTGACTGGTGCAGAGGCTCGAAGCCGGTCGCGCTGTTGTTGCTGCCGCAACCGATACTCCGCCATCAGTTTATCACGGGTGGCGCCGGGCCGATCGACGCCTCCGATAGATTGGTCGGCGCGTCCGGCATTTGCAGGAAGAGATTGCACGTCGTTACGACGAGCGCCGGCTGGAACCTGAGGTCCGCCCGACACGCCAGCGTCAGCCGGCTGGTCGTCGGTCTGTCGGTCGGACGAGGCGCCAGTTCCCCATACGCCGCCGCCAGATGGCGACACAGAGCGCATTTCCCAATATTCTTCCGTGTCGCTTCGCCCGGTGCCGGATCGGGATTCGCCAAGATCTCGCGATCGATCTCCGCCAGCAGGACTTGACGCTGCGCCCAGGTCTCGTCGGGCGGTTGTCGCGCGCTCAGCCTGTTCATAAGCTCCTGGTGATTGTCGACCAGCTCCGTCAAGTCCCTCAGCGAATTGCGCATCGCCGTGACTTGCACCCGAAAGGGGGCGATCGTTTCGTCTATTCGCCGATCGATCGGATCCCACGTCATGTTCGATGGGTCGTTGCTCATCTGCCTGCTCCTCTTCAAGTGCTGACGCTGGGTCAGCGGCGTTAGCCGCGTCGGCGGCAAGGTCGGTCGTTTGGTCGAATTGTGCCCGTTCCTCCGCGATGGCTCGTTCAGCGGCGAACGCGGCGCGGGCGAAGTTCAGGCTGGTTTTGTGAGCGATGATTTCGAACTCCACCAGGCTGGCGGAAGAGCTCAACGCCAATGCATGCGCCCTGATGGCAAGGCTCTCATCGCCAGCGGCGTAATCCTGCTCGCGTTGGCGTTCTCGTCGCCGTTGACGACGGCGCCGTTCCTCGTTCTCGTTGGCGACCATGTGCGGAATCGGCGCAAGCGTCGACGAACTGGGGTCGGTCTGGAGCAGCGCGCCGCCGGCGGCCGTCGCCTCCGCGGCGATGGCGTGTTGTCGGCGGCTCTGAGACGCGTCGTATACAGCGAGTTCGGCGATGAGCGCTGCGCCGGAGGCGCGCAGCGCCAGAGTGCGGGTGGCGATCGCGAAAAATTCGTCGGCAGCCGCGATATCTGATTGGCGCTGGATTTCACGATGACGCGGCTCCTGCTGACCCGACGCGATGGGTCGCTCATTGGCGAACGCGACCCGCCGAGCGAGGTTCAGGCTGGTCTCGTCAGCGGTGATTGCGAACTCCACCAGGCTGGCGGAAGAGCTTAACGCCAGAGTGTGCGCCCTGATGGCGAGGCTCTCATCGCCAGCGGCTAAATCCAACTCGCGCTGGTGATCTCGGCGCCGTTGACGATGGCGCCGTTCGTCGTTCTCGTCGGCGACCATGGGCGAGATCGGCGCAAGCGTTGACGACCTGGGGTCGGTCTGGAGCAGCGCGCCGCCGGCGGCCGTCGCCTCCGCGGCGATGGCGCGTTGTTGACGGTTCTGAGAGGCGTCGTATTCCGCGAGTTCGGCGGCGAGCGCTGCGCCGGAAGCGCGCAGCGCAAGCGCGCGGGCGGCGATCTCGAAAAATTCGTCGACAGCGGCGATATCTGATTGGCGCTGGATCTCACGATGACGAGATTCATCCTGAGCGGACGTATCGGCGCGCCCAGACGTGGCGATGGCGCCGCCAGCATGCGGCCGCTCGGCTGCGTCGACGCCGACGTGTGTGGGTTCGACCGGCAGCAGTTCCGGTTCGACGACGGCCTCCTGCCGTTGTCCGGCTAGGGTGGCGGCCGCCAACCCGACTTCGCTGTTGGTCGCGGCGCTTGCGGACGACGCTGGAGCGCGCGTGGCCTGCGCGATGCTCATGTCGCCGGATGTCACAGCTGCCTGAATTGGGCGTTGGTTGAGTTGTCGGTGGTGAGCAGCGTCTCGAGTCGACCTGGACTGGGGGGGCGTTCCCGCCACGGGGAGTGGCACGCCAGGGTCCGCGAGTCCCAGATCAACGAATTGGGATAGCGAGGCCAACGTCTGCGCGGCGCGGCGTTGGTCGGCTGCGATCGTGTCGTTGAGATTGGCGCACGCCAGGGCGCTCGAACTGGCGAGCGCCAATGTGCGCGCCCTTAAGGCGGCGCATTGATCGTGGAGCGTCCAGAGCTCATCGTCGGCAATGCTGTGGTCGGACGAGCGGCGCATAGCACTATCAACAAGGCCATTGATGGTAATTGCAGGCGCGCTAACCGTTTGCGGCGACTGACCCTCAGTCCCATCGCCCAGACGAACCTGCTCGCCGCCGACGCCGAGTTCCCTCTCGAATTTGGCCAGCGTCTCGAGCGCGCGCGCTTCCGACGCCGCCGCGGCGGCGGCCTGTTGGCGAATCTCGGCGAGGAGTTCGGCCTCGATCGTCGCGAGCTGGGCGAGGTCAGCGTCCCTGCTGCGCCCGTCCCCGGTTTCGATCGGCGGGGCAAAGCGGGAACGAATCTTCGCCATGTTGAATCGCAGCGCCGCAGCGTCCGCTTCCGTCGCGTTTTGCCGCATGACCGCCGATCGCCATTGCTCGCCGGCGGTCAGCGCCTCGAGGCGCAGCGTTGTGGCGATCCGATCGGACACACGTCGGAAAGCGGCGCCGAAGCGGGCCGCGATCCGGGCGTCGGGCTGGAAGTCGTCATATTGTTGAGACAGGCGCTGTCTTGCTCGCTGCCATTGAGCCTCGATTGCGGGCCTGGCCGCCGCCGTCTCGACGCCGCGCTTTTCCAGCGAGTACGCCCACCCTGGCGCGCGCGGCTCCGGCTCGCGATCTATGCCCATCTCCGAATAGCTGCGCGGATCGACGCGGCGCTCGACACGCGCTTCGGCGAGCGCGTCGTTGACCAACTCGGCGACACGCTCCCGCGTCTGTTTGATCCAATTTCTTGCCGAGAACGTCCGATCGCGGAGTTGGCGGTAGGGCCGATGCCATCGTTTGTTTCGATTCTCTTTGTCCTCACGCAGCTCGAGGATAGTGAAATCCCAAACGCGTTGACCTGATTTGTCTCTGACTTTGTGCGCCGGTCGATCCGAGAACACCAAATGGAGGTGAAAATTGCGCGCGTCGTTATGTGCATTCGGTGCGTGGATCGCGGCCCAATAGCGGATTTGCCCGTCGCCAAAGAGTTCTTGGCACATTCGCTTCGCCAGCTTTAGGCGCTGCGCCGCCGTCAGTTCGTGCGGCAACTCCAAGATGATTCTTGTCTGGATTCGAGACGCTCGGCCTGGGCTGAGGACGATCGCCCGCTCAGCCTTCGCCTTTGCGCTGGTTTCGCCATGGCTGTCGGCGAACTCGATGACCGGCGCGGCTTCGGCCTTGGTCTTGAACGTCAGCTTGTGGGGGCCAGGGCCGTCGAGCGCTTTCAAACACGCCGGCGCGGTCGGATCGTCGGATACGGCCTTCCAGAACGCCGGCGACCGATTGCGGTGGCACGTGGCGACCGCGTAGGACCGCGCCGGATGCTCGCTTTCCTCGACCGCTGACCAGAAGGCGGCCCGCTCCTGCGCCGTTCTGCCGAGATTGCCAAACGACGCGATGGTCTCCTCGACGCGCTCGACCGCCGCCGACCTCTCCATATAGGTCTGTTGTCGGCGGGCCTGTTGTTGCTCTGGTTCGGCGTTTGACTGGACCACCGTCGGCGAGCGCTCCACAGCGACGGAGCGCTCAATGTAGAGCTGATGTAACGAGCCTCGATGCTGCGACGAGCCCGACCCGTCTGGCTCTCGAGCGGCGCCGGCGTGGCGGACCGAGGTCACCTTCAGATGGGATGTGGTGGCGCCGGCGGCGCTGACCGGCCGACGGGTGTCGGGCGCGGGGCCGGGAAAATTCATGGCGCGAGCCATGGCTTCGGCTAAGGTCGAGCCGGTCGACGGCGCGACCGAGGGGTCGGCCTTACGTGGCGGAGGAATGCGGGCCGCTCGGCGCGCAATTTCGTCGCCGACTCGCGCCTCTCGCTCCTCAAATCGCTTGGCGCCGTCGTCAACCATCTCGGATCCGTGTCAACGGTCCGCATGATGGCGGGGGTTAGGCCGGCGAAAAACACGGCTAATTGGGGACCACCGAGTCAACGTCCGGCGCCTGTTGGCGGACCTCGCGGACGACGCGGCGGCGATGAGCAGAGACGAATGTCGGGGGTCTAGATACAGTCGCTTTTGATATCGCCGCCATTACGCTGAATGGCGATCTCTCACGCAACGGGTCGATGTTGGTTGGCTCAGTGGCCTTCAGCTCAAGGCAATCCTGACGCGTGCGCGTCGGGATTGCGGTATTGAGCCTTAGCCTGTCGATGGCCCAGACTGAGGGGCTTGCTCAACGTCGCTGACGTGATGATCGGCGCGCTGGTCGTGTCCAGGGCTGGCAGCTGAGCCATGCCTGGGCCGCGCGCAGGCTCCCAAAAGCGATCAGCGTGGGAGATGATTGAACCCAAATTTGGTTGGCGCCGGACGCGCTCGGGGGCAGCGCCGGTGCGATCGACCTGAGCGTCTTGCGAATGGTCGGCGCTGGTGAATGGGTTGGTCGGATGAGACCGGAGGACTGGCTCCGTACTCAAACAGTGCAAGGCTCGAGCCTCGCCATCGACCCCAATTCAGGTGGTGAGGGCGGGCGGCCCGGCGGCAGAATCGTCGTTTGGAAGGGCGGAATTTGTCCGGCGACGCAGAGCGGCGCCGGCGGTCGTTTCGCTATAGCGCGATGGTGCCGACGACCACGATCACGGCGACCAAGACTGCGCTGCTGGCCATCTTGCCGTTGACGACCGGTCGCTCCGCCGCCGTCGGCGGTGTTGAATGTGCGAGGCGGCCGAGCCGGCGGGACCTTGCATTGTACGTCGGCCAGAGCACCTCGATAGCCTGCGCAAGAGGCGCTCGCCTGGACGACGAGTTCATGTCTTCCTCGGCCATACCGAGCCTTCTGAGGAAGTATGGAAAGCAATCTCTCGGCACCATGGTCGCGGCCGGCGCGCACGCGAACTCACTGTCAGCCGGCAGTTCTGAGAGACAGACAATCAGACGATCGCTGTTCCGCGTATGTGCGGCGAGCCGCAGCTGTTGAGGTAGCCGGTTCTCGAGATTGACTTGATCGTCCGCGTCAAGTTGCGGCAAGTCACGGCGGTCTACGGCAGATCACGGCAGTCCACGGCAAGAAGCGGCAATCTCCGGCTCTATCCGGCGGATCCCGCGGAACGCGGCGATGTCCGGCATCGCGGCGGCTACGAGCCAAACGCGCGAAGGGACGCCGATCGGGCCGTGAGGGGTTCTGTACCCGCGTCGAGCCTGGATCTTGGGCTTCCCAATTAGACGGGTCTTTTCGAGGGTCGAACTCCGGCAACCTCCTCGTCACGAGGAGCCTTGCCGTGAATTTCGAGCCCATTGCCGGCACCGACTGGGAAGATTTGAAGCCCGATCTGCGGGACGCGCTGCGCAACATCGCCGTACGTGCGGCGGGGCGGCTCCGCATTTCGTTGCAGCACGCCATCGACGGCCATTTCTCAGCATTCGACGCCGCAGCAACTCGCGACCGCGTGAGTCATCAGCTCCTGGCCCGTCTTCTCTTTGAGGCCGGCGTTGTTGCGCGCAATGGCGAGGCTCCCTCGGCGGGCTCCTTTTCGAGCGCTCTGAGTCGCGCGCGCGCGAATCATAAGGCGAATGCCCGCAGGGCTGTTTTCCAACCAAAGCCGGCGAACACACCCGTCGACGCCAAGTCGAGCGCGACGGCGGACGGCGGTGGAACTCACTCGCACAAAGCGAAACCGGAAATCTGCTCGCTAATCGAGCCCGCCGCCCCGAGGTCGCTGAGACCATCTCCTGTCGATGTTCCGCATGCAGTCTTTGCCGAAACGCCAATGAGCTCAGCGTTGCGGCGAGGTCGTCTCCTTAACGAGCTCAAGTGGAAAAGGACTCTGTCATGAACAGCAACGCATCCAAGAAGGACCATCGGTTCTTCATCGACATCAACGCGCCGGGCACAGCCCGGGGGAAGTCGCTGACCTCACAAGCGATCCGGGACCACTTCCGCGCCGACGGAATTGAGCCCATCGTCGTGCGGTTTGAGTCGGCCGCTGCCGCGGGAACACGCCCAAGCGGCGAAGTCTTCATCGCCAGCGAGAAGCTGCTGGACGCCGAGCCCAATCGAGGCGGCCCGGTCGGTACCCTCAATCCCGTCGAGGAGGCGATCGCGGCCTGCGGTTCGAAAGGAACCCCAGTCATCCTCGACTGGGCCGGCGGCCAGTCGGCGTTGCGCGCCGATTTCTACGCCGCTTCGGGCTTCGATTCCTTCGTCGCGGAGCAAAGCTTCGTCGGGTTCAGCTTGGTGGTCACGACGAACCAAGCGGCGTCGATGATCCAGGCGGCGGAGGCGCTCGATCTAACGGCCAAGGTCGCGCCGCTTCTGCGCCGTGTCCTTGTGTTGAATCGCCGGGACGGCGGTTTCGACGGGTTTCCTCCGGGTGGCGCCGAAGCCAAGGCATACGCAGACGCGCTGATGCCGCAGGCAGCCAAGTGCGCGGCGCGCCTGACGCTCCCGGTAATCGCACGTTACGGCTGGGAGCCATTCGCGGCAGCGGGGCTCGGGTTCATTGAAGTGCTCAATCGGCCGGTCGGCGAACTCGCCGATATCACCGGCCTTTCGTACATTGTGGCTGCCGCCTGCCGCCATTCCGTCGCGGCTTGGTGCGCCGAGGTCGAGCCGCAGCTCGAACGCCTGTTTCCTCTGCAGTGATCACGCAAAGTTAACCAAGCTCGCAGTCTGTCAGCGCCCGGCTCCTATTGTGTGCCGGGCGTTTCATTGTCGTCGACTCTGAGGGGCGAGTATGTTGAACGGATTGATGCTGGCTTTAGCAACAAGCGTTCGATGCCGAAGCGGCTGAACCTGTTGAGTGTGAGATGGACCGAGCGTCGGCAGAATTCTTACGCGGCCTACTACCCGTGGAAGACGAAGAATTTCGGATAACATCACGTGGTTCGATCATACATGTCGCATGGTACGCGCTGGGCGTGAACCTTGGGTGGGTTCCCACCACAGAGGCTTGGCTGGACGAAGCGGCGATCGAGGACGCGAGTGCGTACTTCAAGGGCTATGAGGTTCGGACGAACGCAACTTCCTTGCCCGACTGGGTAGCCAGT
Organism: Roseiarcus sp.; assembly: GCA_049513815.1. GTDB lineage: Bacteria > Pseudomonadota > Alphaproteobacteria > Rhizobiales > Beijerinckiaceae > Roseiarcus. The sequence goes on from JBEKVR010000004.1 coordinate 55,885, forward strand.
AAGCCGGTCCTGATGTGGGATACCGAGCACGGGCCAGTTCTGCTTGATGGTCGCCAGCGTGCTGCGAAACGGTTCAGCGAGGGGCAAGAAAAAGTTCGCGCGCTTATTGTCAAGAAAGCCGGAAGGAAGGTTGACCTCGAGGGTTTCACAGAGGGGCTTTATGCGGTGAACCCGGAGGTCAAGAAACCCCTGTTCGCGACTATGGATACGCCACGGCGCCCATCGGTTCCAGACCTTGGTGCTCTTCAGATTGTCGCGGCGCTTTTGGAATTCCCTGCGGCCAAGGATGTGGAGACGTCGCATAGGGGTAAGCAATTGGAACGGCCTGAGTGGCACCGGCTGAAGGAGTTATTGGTATGGTCAGTATATGTTACATGGGTAGCGGAGAAATTCCTGCCAAAGAAGAAGAAGAATGGCATAATAGTTGAGTCGCTTCTATCCGATGTCGGGACAGAGTTGCTGAACATATACAAAGTAGATGCGGTAAAAATAAAGAATTCTCTGGCTAAAAGCATTAGAGCCGTAGTTGGTTTTAAGAACGCGCGCGAATATGAATTGGCGCTAAGAAATGAATTCAAAAACGCTAGTGCTAAGACAATTAGGATGTATTTACAGCACATTAAGAATTTAGTTAATCTGGAGCAGAGAGCAATATTCATTATAGAAAGTCATGACCGCAGGATGCGTGCCATTTATCGTATTGCTCAAGGAAAGGGCGGGAAAGGCTCGTCATATAAGCCAGAGCATTTACTTCGAGAGGCGATCCGAGATATCGAAATAAGGTATAATATGGCTATCAAGCTGGAGGATCGTTATCATTTGGCACGATTTACCGGAATCAACATTACTGATTTCTACTTTGACGCTCGTTGTGTGAGAATACTGGGGCGGTGGTGGACATACGTCTATCAATTGGAGAATCAACAGGTGGAACGGCCTCGTTCTCTAGCAATGCAAGACACGTTTCTGCAGCGTCTAGCAATGAAAGAGCACGGTAAAAAACGCGATCAATTAAGTAAGTCATGGAATAAGCTTTTTGGCGTGCTCAAACAATATAACAAATTGGATCTCGTAGAGCGGCAATGCTGGGATGCAACAGGATATCCACGTCCTTAGATCGACTTCTGCTCTGAAAGTTCTTAAGCAGGTGATGGCGCTGGCGTTTTGGCGAGAGCTGGAAGGCACCTGCGTGCATTGTCAAAGGCGGCGCGGACGCCGGCCCCGAAGTCGGAAAATGCGCCTGGAGCGGTAGACGTTGGCGACCTCGTGCTGGATGGCGCACGTGCACAATGCGCGGCCTGCGGCTGTTGGTGAGTTCGCCAAAATGGTGAATGAGCGAGCCGGCCCGGCGAGCGAGAATGTAATTGGGTCAGCGGGCAGGTAGTCGGCGCATAGCATTGAGGCGGCGACGGTGGCGACGTCGCAGAATAGGGTTGCAAGATCCTCAGATGGGCGGTCAGCGCGCGGTTCCACGGGCCGAACGGCGTGCCTTGCGAAGTATCTCGAAGTGGTGCCAGCGTGTATGTGCGACAATAACCGCAGTGGATGGAAATGCTTCGATGTTGCCGTATGATGGCATGATCGACGGAAGCAATCTTGTCGCGAGTAGCTCCCTTTTCGCGTCCTCGCCGACGGCCGGAACGCCACGCGCGATGCGTCTTCGGGTGACTGATCCTCAACGGGAATCGGGCTATCGCTCATGCCACGTGCGTGGCCTTGGTGTCCGGGCTTGATGCGCCGGGTTGGTACGATGGTCCCCCAGCTTCCCAATTAGAAGTGACGGAATTGAACTCGTTTTCGTTCACTCTCCACCTCGCTGAAGGACGCGCTGGGTGTCGACACTGCTACCCGCAAGGCGAGATCTCACGCGTTGCGATCAACTGAGGTTGCTTCGCCTGCGCTTTGGCGGCTTGAGGTGTTGACGCCGGCAGGAGCGGAACCACAACATGAAACCATTGAATCTCGATAAAGTCAGCGATGCGGAGATTGAAGACGCTCTAACGGCGGTGAATGGCATGCGCGTGAAGCATACGGTCACGAGCACGTTTAGAGTTCACGCGCTCAAAGACAGGTTTATCCAACTGCTGAATGAGCAGGGCGTCACCACCACCGAGCGCGCAGGCGCTCAGCTGAAGTACCGCGGTGGCGGCGCCGCGGCAATGTCGTACAAATACGGTCGAACGGTCAGCACTCTGACTTTTCGGGTCGGATCCGATGGTCGAGCGGTCTTCCTTGCCGCGATCGGTATCGACAAAGCATTCCCGCGCCAGAATGCCGTCATGAAAATCGAACTAAAGGAAACTGGTTACAACAGCTGGCTTCAGAAGCAGGCGGATAAGTTTGGGATCGTCCGCAAGAATTCAGTGGCGAAGCCTGATCAAGCTCCCGTCACGCCGCAGTAACTTATCGCGCGAAGCTTTTGTCGTGTTTGCTGGTTGGCCTTGAGTGGAAAGCGGCCATCACGTAGCGAAGGCGGATTCGACTGTTTCGCGCCCCCACTTAGCCGTTCAACCGTTGGTCGCCGCGCCTCTGAAGCAGACATTGAGGCAAAGGGACTAATTTGGCGCGGGCTCCCGTCGCCGATCGAAGTTATAGCCTCTAGCCTGGCTTCGCTTTGACAGGGCATTCTCTGGCGCCTGTTCGAAGTTTAAACGTCGGCTCGCCCTACTCCCGCCGCTCCGCCGCGCGGCGCAGCGCTTCGGCGAGCGCGCCTTCGCTCTTGGGCTCGGGCTGGCGGAGGAACCGTTCCTGGCCGCGGGCGACGCGTTCGCCGGATTTCGGCCGCGGTTCGGCGGCGTCGTCGAGCCGCATCGTCAGGGCGATGCGTTTGCGCGGGATGTCGACCTCGAGCACCTTCACCTTGACGATGTCGCCCGACTTGGCGACGGCGCGCGGATCTTTGACGAACGTCTTCGCCATCGCCGAGACGTGCACCAACCCATCCTGATGCACGCCGACGTCGACGAAGGCGCCGAAGGCGGCGACGTTGGTGACGACGCCTTCGAGGATCATGCCGGGATTAAGGTCGCCGATCGTCTCGACGCCCTCCTTGAATTCGGCGGCGCGGAAAGCCGGCCGCGGATCGCGCCCCGGCTTCTCCAGCTCCTTGAAGATGTCGACGACCGTCGGCAGGCCGAAGGCTTCGTCGACGAACGCGGCGGGCTTCAGCGACGACAGGAGCTTGCCGTTGCCGATGAGCGCCCGCACGTCGACGCCCGCCGACTTGGCGATACGCCGCACGACCGGATAGGCCTCGGGATGCACGCCGGAGCGATCGAGCGGATCGTCGCCGCCGTTGATGCGCAGAAAGCCCGCCGCAAGCTCGAAGGCGCGCGGTCCGAGTCGCGGCACCGCCTTCAGCGCCGCGCGGCTGCGGAAGGCGCCGGCCGCGTCGCGATGGGCGACGATCGATTGGGCCAGTCCGTCGCCGACGCCGGAGACCCGCGCCAGCAGCTTCGCCGAAGCGGTGTTGACGTCGACGCCGACCGCATTGACGCAATCTTCCACCACCGCGTCGAGCGACCGGCCCAGTTTGAATTCGGAGACGTCGTGCTGGTACTGGCCGACGCCGATCGCCTTCGGTTCGACCTTCACCAGCTCGGCCAGCGGATCTTGCAGACGGCGGGCGATCGACACCGCGCCGCGCAACGTCACGTCGAGCTCGGGCAACTCCTGCGCCGCGTAGGCGGAGGCCGAATAGACGGAGGCGCCTGCCTCCGACACGACCACTTTGGTCGCCTTGATCTGCGGATGCTGCTTGAGCAGGTCGCCGGCGAGCTTGTCGGTCTCGCGCGAGGCGGTGCCGTTGCCGATGGCGATCAGCTCAACCTGATGACGGGCGCACAGCGCGGCGAGCGCGGCCAGGCTTTCGTCCCAGCGCCGCTGCGGCTCATGCGGAAAGATCGCCGTCGTGGCGACCACCTTGCCGGTCGCGTCGACTACGGCGACCTTCACGCCGTTGCGAAAACCGGGATCGAGCCCTATCGTCGCCCGCGCGCCGGCCGGCGCGGCGAGCAGCAGATCGCGCAAGTTGGCGCCGAACACCCGCACCGCTTCGTCCTCGGCCTGCGTCCACAGCCGCAGCCGCAAGTCGACGCTGAGCTGCGATTCGATCTTGGTGCGCCAGGCCCAGCGGACCGTCTCGGCCAGCCAGCGGTCGCCGGGCCGGCCGCGGTCGGCGATCGCGAAGCGATGGGCGATGGCGAGCTCGTAGGAGCCGGGCGCCCGCACCGTCGGATCGGCGGCGGGATCGGCGACCAGCTTGAGATCGAGAACTTCCTCGCGCTCGCCGCGCATCAGCGCCAGGATGCGGTGCGACGGGAGTTTGGTCAGCGGCTCGGAGAAATCGAAGTAGTCCGCAAACTTCGCGCCCTCCTGCTGCTTGCCCTCGCGCACGCTCGCCGCCATCTTGCCGCGGGTCCAGAAATCCTCGCGCAGGCGGCCGATCAGCTCGGCGTCCTCGGCGAAGCGCTCGGTAAGGATCGCCCGCGCGCCGTCGAGCGCCGCCTCGACGCTCGCCACAGCGTCGGGTTTGACGAAAGCCGCCGCCTGCTCCTGGGAATCGCGTTCGGGATGCGCCAGCAGCGTCTCGGCCAGCGGCTCGAGGCCGTTCTCGCGGGCGATCTGCGCCTTGGTGCGCCGCTTGGGCTTGTAGGGTAGATAGATGTCCTCGAGCCGCGCCTTGGTGTCGGCGGCGCTGATCTGCGCTTCGAGCGCGGCGTCGAGCTTGTCCTGGGCGCGGATCGATTCGAGGATCGCCTTGCGGCGTTCTTCCAGCTCGCGCAGGTAGCGCAACCGTTCTTCGAGCGTGCGCAACTGCGTATCGTCGAGCGCGCCTGTCGCCTCCTTGCGGTAGCGGGCGATGAACGGCACGGTTGCCCCGCCGTCGAGCAGCTCCACCGCCGCCGTCACCTGGCGTTCGGCGACGCTCAATTCCTCGGCGATGCGTTGGGCGATGGAGGTCATGCGGCGCGACTCGGTTTCGACAAACGGACCGAACGACTATCAGGCCGTCGAAGTGGTGTCGCGTTCCACCTCGAGGACGGCTGATCAGCGCCGCCTCGAGTCTGGCTCCCTGCCATACCAGAGCCGTCCAAGCTTCCCGCAAGCTGCCTTTCGCTAAGCCGGCGGCGTCGCCAACAACGACGATTCTGAGAAACCGTCGCGCATCTTCGTTCTGCCGTTGACAGCGAGTCGCCGAGGTCTCAAACCACGTTGGATGACGACCAAACGCGCCACTTTAGCAACGATCGGGTACGAGGCGGCCGACCTCGCCGATTTCATCGCGACGCTCAAGCAGGCTGGCATCAGTCGCCTCATCGACGTCCGCGAACTGCCTATTTCACGGCGAAAGGGCTTCGCCAAGAAAGCGTTGTCGGAGGCACTCACCCATGCAGGGATCGAGTATGTGCACCTGCGGGGGCTGGGTGATCCCAAAGAGGGGCGGGAGGCGGCTCGGGCGGGAAACCTCACTCAATTTACGCGCGTGTTCAGCAGGCATATGCGATCTAAATTTGCGCAAGCCGATTTGCAGAGCGCCGTGCGTTACGTCGCCGAGGGCGGCGCTTGCCTCATGTGCTATGAACGCGACCATGCGACATGCCATCGAGGTATCGTCGCTAAGAATATATCCGGTAAATTGGGAGTCGTCGTTCGCCACTTAGGCGTGAAACATGGGCTCGGTCGACAACACAAAACCGGCGATCATGCCGACCTCGTTGCAGAAACGCGGGCGTGATCGCGTTCTCATCCTCGTCAAGGCGCTCCCGCATGTTGGCCAGCGGCATGGCGAGACGGTCTGCTGCGCCGGCGTGACGGCCGATGGCGAATGGCGGCGCCAATACCCCATCCACTTCCGGCGTTTGAAGGACCAATTCAAGCGCTGGCAATGGATCGAGTACGATTGGATCGCACCGGGTCCGGATGATTGTCGTAAGGAAAGCCGGCGTGTCCAGGAGGATACGATTCAAGTCGGGGATATGATGGCGCCGGCGAAACGTGCGTCGTTCCTTGAACCGATCCTCACCGGTTCGACGGCGGAGGCCGCGGCGAAGGGCATGAGCCTTACCGTCATACGCCCGGCCGGCGTGCGCTTTCGATGGAAGGCAAAGACGCTTGAGCAGATCGCCGAGGAACGCCAAGCTTACGAAGACGCCGCCCGGCAAAAGTCGCTTCTCGATCCCGACTTGGACCTGATCGCCCTCGAGCCGTGTCCTTATGCGTTCCACTTCGACTGGACCGATGCGGACGGTAAGACGCACAAAGCGACCTGCGACGACTGGGAGACGGCCGCAACATTTTACCGGCGTCAACAGACGATGAGCATCAGCGAAGCTCTGACGAGCCTAGAAAAGACTTTCGGCGAAGATTACCCCGACAAGGGGATGGCGTTCGCGATGGGCACGCACTCTCGTCGACCGGACCAATGGCTCCTCGTCGGGGTCCTTCGTCTCGATCAGCCGAAGCAACTGTCCTTGCTCTGAGCCTGCTAAGGTCAACTATTTCGAAGTCGGCGTAGCGAGGGAGTGCAGCCTCCGTGCGGTGCATATTCTGCGGTCGGGAAGCCAAAGGCGGACGAAGGGTCGAGCACATCATTCCCGAGTCGTTGGGCGGCGGAGATTGGTGTGTCCTCCCACCCGGCATTGTGTGCGACTCATGCAATCAATATTTCGGCTCAAAGGTCGAAGGGGTCGCGACCGCTGACTATCCCCTCAATGTAAATCGTCTAATGAATGGAGTGATCACGAAGAAGGGAAAGTGGGCAACGCTGCCTCATTACAGAGGACTGCTCGAAGCAGGACCCATGCCTGGAGTCATCGGACTCGAGCCGGCCACAGACGAGATCGAGCGGAGTATCTTAGATGGTCGGATTACCCAGTTCCGGCTGATAGCGGAAACACGATATCCTGCATTGCTCTGCAGAATGCTGCTCAAAATAGGTATCGAGACGATCGCCTACGACAGCGTGACCGAAGCGCTCACCGAGAGATACGATGCGGCGCGAGAGTTCGCGCGCGCTCCGCGCAAAGGCGGCCAGTGGTGGTTCCTCTACCATGGAGATCCTGCCGCGGGCTTTAACACCGCTGCCGATACGAAGCCGATGAGCAGTGGCATCCTCGACTGCGGTGGTGGGGAGGTCGCCCACATTGAGATCTTCGACTTCGCCTTCTTCGTGCCAATGACGTCGAACGTGATCCCAGACGATTTGCAGTCCCTGCCAGAGCCCGAATTTCGATATTTTGTGGTCACTGCATAGCGTCTGGACGCGGTCTATTTCCGGAATAGATTCGGTCCGGTTTGCGAAAGGTCCCATAGGGTTAGCTTCGGTCCGTCGGCGCGTGAACCAAGCGGTCAGTTTAACTACTAGCCGGAGTGGCGAACCCGCGGGGCTATGTCGAGTCCGAATGACTGGCAAATCGGGCTCCCCAATTAGAACTGATTTCTTCTCGCCCGATTTGAGTCATCGATCGCTTCCGTGAAGGAGGCGTCCAGTGTCCACGTCACTGCCGCGTAAGCCGAAATCTCGAACATCGCGACTCTTGCCGGAGACTCGCGTCGGCAGCGCATCTGCGGCTTGCCCGTCAAGGACCTGGCGATCAAGTGGCCCAGCTGTGAGTTGCTCGGCGACGGCTGGACTATCGACCGCGCCAACCCTTCGCGAGGAGATCGGCGGACGCTGATGCAGGCGCGCTCGACTTCCTCAATCCGTCTCCGGGTTGATCCCCGCGACGTGCCGGCCGACAAGGCGGCGCGACGTCTCGGCCTTACCCTTGCGGCATTCGAGGACGTCAAGGATCGGCTGTTCGCGCGCGGCTTTCCCCGGCCGGACCCCGACACCGGGCTTTTCGACCTCAAGGCGATCGACGATTGGATGGATCGACGCTCCGGCTTGACTTCGAATCTCGTCGCGCGGGATGCTTCATCAGTTGTCAAGGCGCGGTTGGAGGCGATGCGGGGTGGAAAGGCGCGCTAGTCCGTTGAAGATCCCCTACACTTCGGTCCGTAAGGGCAAGCGCTATTTCGAGCCGCGCGGGCGCATGCTCGAGCACGGCTTCGCGCCGAAGCCGCTGGGCCCTGACGACGAGCGCGCGCGACGCGCAGCCTGGGCGCTGCTCGAGGATTGGATCGCCATTCGTGACGGCCGCCCGTCGTCGGCGGCGAGGCTGCCGCCCAAGGAAGCGGCGACGATCGCCAAGGCCTATCCGCGCGGGTCGATCGGCAAGGCGTGGCAGGAATGGATTACGACGGGCGAATGGCGGGCGCTGGCGGATTCCACCCGCACCAAGATTTGGTGGCCAGCTTGGTTGAAGCGGATCGAGCCGACGTTCGGCGATTGTGCTCCGGACACCGTGACGATGGACATGCTTTCGGACTGGCGGGCGCAGATCGAGGAAGTCTCCGGCCTCGACGCCGCGCACAAGACGCTCAAGGTCTGGCGAGCGTTCTGGCGGGTGATGCAGGCGCTTCGCTACACGCAGCTCAGCGACCCCTCGGCCAAGGTGCGCAACCGCCAGCCGGCCGCCAGGGACCAACGCTACACACATGGCGAGGCGATGCGGCGCGCCAAGGCGGCGTGGCGGCTCGGCTATCGCGGCCTGGCTTGCATCATCCTAGTCGCCTGGGATGCAGGCTTCTCACCCAAGGACGCGCGCACGCTGCGCCGACGCCACATGCGGATCGACCCGCAGACCAAGCGCATTGTCTTCGACAAATCGGGCGAAGGGCGCGAGAAGACTGGCGTCGCCGTCATCGGCACGCTGTCGAAATTCGGCGATTGGCTGGTGCGGCGCTACCTCGGCGACTTCGGCGCCGACCACGCGCCGGAGTCGATCTTGTTCCGCATGCGCACCGGCGTCCCCTATGGCGAGTCGCGCCTGGGCGGCGACTTCGCAGCGGTGCGCCTTGCGGCCTTCCCCGGCGATTTGCGCCAGCTCCGTGACATGCGCCGCTCGGGCGTGATGGAAGCCTTCGCCGGCGGTGGCGACGCGCGGGATGTGTCTGAGAAGTTCGGCAACTCGATCGACCGCTCGAACTTCTTGTTCAAGACCTACAACCCTGTCGACCTTGAGAAGGTTCGCCAAACCGACGCCGCGCGCCTCGAGGGACGGCGCCGAAGGAACAAAACCTGACTTTCATTCCGAATTTCTCAGCCGCGTTCGGAATCGCGAATTTCTAAGTGATTGAGAAGATTGGAGCGGGTGAAGGGAATCGAACCCTCGTATTCAGCTTGGAAGGCTGCTGCTCTACCATTGAGCTACACCCGCGCCGACGCCGATCGCCCGTTCTCTTAGGGCGCGCCTTGGCGAAAGGCAATCGGCGGCGCGCCGCCGTTGGTAAGGTGGGCCGGCGGCCGCGTCGCCACGCTCATCGCGCGCGGCTAAAGAGCGCCATCACGGCCAAAGAAAAACCCCGGGCGCGAGGCCCGGGGTTGGATGGTTTGTGACAGCGCCGCGGCGACGATCAGAAGTTGATGCGTACGCCGCCGGTGTAAGCGGTGTTGTTCGCGTGGGTGTAGCCGGCGGCCATGCCTCCGGTGACCTCAGAGTACATCACGCCGCCATAGACATCGACGCGCTTGACGGGGCGCCAGTCGAGCATGCCCGAAACTGCGTCGGTGTGGCCGGCGCAGCTGCCGTAAGTGGAGCCGAGAGCCGGCGCAGCGGAGGCGCAGGCGATCTGCTTGTAGGTGACGTTCTTCGGATAGCTGTTGGCTGGCGCAATCAGCGTGTAGTCGTTCTGCCACATGTAATAGTAGCCGACCGCGGCATCGAGGTTGCTCAGGATGCCATACTTTGCCCCAATCCACAGCACCTGCAGATCTTCAGGTTTGCGGTACGCATCCTTCTGGATCTGGGCCGAATAGCCCTGCCAGCTGCTGTTGAGGTCGTACAAATTGCCGGCGGAGGCGGTGGGTCCGTAATACTTGTCCAAATCGCTCGGGCTCGACAGGCGGGCGTATTCGTAGCCGCCGTAGACCGTCAGCGCCTGCCACTTGTACTTGGCGCCAATGACGCCGGCGTTGACGTCTGCGAGCGTCGCCTTCAGCGTATCGGCCGGAAGCCCCCCAAGGGAGCCCGTGCCCCACGTTCCGAGCTTCACCGCGTCCTTGTCATAGGCGTAGACCGCGTCGACCGAGAAGCCGTTCCAATCGCCGCCGAGGCCGAGCTGGTAGGCCGCCTGGGCGCCGTTGCCGTTCGACCAACCGCCGACTTGGGCGATCGCCGAGGCGCGGAGGCCATTGTAGCTGAGCAGGTACTTGAACGAGGTGTTTTCGCGCGACGTCTCGGTAAAGCCCGTGCCCTGCTCGACCGAGCCGGAGGTGCCGATCAGCGAGAACGCGTAGGCGCCGCCGAACGGATCATAGGCGCCCGAAAGGTCGTTGGTCAGCGCGTACTGGCGGCCGAAGGTCAGCGTGCCGAAAGTCGGGTTGCTCACGCCGACATAGGCGCGCGTGTTGTCGATCCCGCCGGCGCGGCTTGAATCGCCGTTCGCGGATTGCAGCGGGTTCGAAGGAAGCAGGTTGTTGTCCTCCAGCGAAGCCGGCCCGTTGGCGAACTGGAACGAATAGGGGTCGAAGCCGAAGTTGACGTCGCCAACGATGAACCAGTTCGGGACGATCTGTTCCTTGATCTTGATTCCGACGTTGGATTGGCTGAGGCCGTTCGGCACCGCCTGCCATTTCGCGTTGCCGCTGGTCTTCGCCACCAGTTCGCTGACGCCGTTCGAATAGTCCTTGTTGAACCGCGAGGCGTGCGTCTCGTAACCGCCGCCCATGTCGATCGTGCCGTAGACCGTAATGCCATAGGCCGACAGCGGGCAGTCGGCCGCGGTCGAATCAAGCCAGGTCCAGAAGCTCGCGTAGCAGTTGGGCTTCTCGGCGGCCGGCGGCGTCTTCTTGGTCGGCAGATCGGCTGCGGCGGCCGCGCTCACGGCGAGCAGCCCGGCGGCCGAGGCCAGGAGCAAGGGTTTCAACAATCGCATAGTCAGCCCCACTGTTGTCGCCGCCCGCACTGCGGCCAGCATCTTGATTTGTATTGTCTTCTTACGTCGCTGCGCGCTTGGCGGCCGCGATTCTCGTCATTCAAATCAGTTAATTACACTGATTCCATAAACTATCTGTTGTGAGCGCACAACGCCACTCGCGGCTAGTCACGGCGTTACGCATTCAAGCTAGACAGTCTCGATGCCCGCACAAACCCTAGGCATCGCGCATGAAGCTTATGTGACGCGGACCTTCACACAAAAGCCCCCGCATCGCCACATTGCAATTCCGTTTAGGAGTGTGGCAGATGAGCAACACATTGCCGCCGCGCGCGATGACAAAGAGGCCGTCCCCGTCTAGAACGGCCCGACGTTCCGCCCTGAGATTTGGCTTGTCCGCACCCCCCGCCATTGAAGCGCGCCGGCTCGTCAAACGCTTCGGCGCGACGACCGCCGTCGACGCGATCTCGTTCGCCGTCGAGGCGGGAACCGTCGTCGGCCTGCTCGGCGGCAACGGCGCCGGCAAGACGACGACGATCGGCATGATCATGGGGCTGACGCTGCCGAGCGCCGGCGAGGTCCGCGCGCTTGGCGTCGACATGGCGCGCGATCGCTATCGCGCGCTCGGCCGGATGAATTTCGAGAGTCCTTACGTCGACATGCCGCACCGCCTCACCGTCAGGCAGAATCTGCGCGTGTTCGGCCGCCTCTACGGCGTCGCCGGCCTGGAGCGGCGTATCGAATCGCTGGCCGCGGACCTGGCGCTCGAACCCTTCCTCGATCGGCCGTCCGGCAGCCTTTCGGCTGGCCAGAAGACACGCGTCGCCTTGGCCAAGGCGCTGATCAACGATCCCGAGCTGCTGCTGCTCGACGAGCCGACCGCCTCGCTCGATCCCGACACCGCCGACTGGGTGCGCGGCCGGCTGGAAGCGTTCCGCCGCGACCGCGGCGCGACGATCCTGCTCGCCTCGCACAACATGGCCGAGGTCGAGCGGCTGTGCGGCCGCGTGCTGATGCTGAAGCAGGGGCGGATCGTCGACGACGGCTCGCCCGACGCGTTGATCGCGCGCTACGGCCGCAGCAGCCTGGAGGAAGTGTTTCTCGACGTCGCGCGCGCCCCGGCGGGGGAGGGGGCGCTGTGACCTTTTTCAGCGCAGAAATGGCGTTCTCGCCGACGCGCGTCGGCGCGCTGGTGATGCGCTACCTCTACCTTATGCGTTCGTCCTGGCCGCGCATGGCCGAGCTCGTCTATTGGCCGGCGGTGCAGATGCTGACCTGGGGCTTCCTGCAGACCTATATCCGCGCCCAGGCCGGCGCGTCGGGCGTCGGCGGCGCGATGGCGGTCGCCGGCGGCACGCTGATCGGCGCGCTGCTGTTGTGGGACACGCTGTTTCGCTGCCAGCTGGGCTTCTCGATCTCGTTCATGGAAGAGATGTGGTCGCGCAACATCGCCAATCTCCTCATCAGTCCGCTGCGGCCGGTCGAGTTCGTCGCCGCGCTGATGGCGATGAGCCTCATCCGCTTGGCGATCGGGCTTATTCCGGTGACGCTGATGGCCTTTTGGTTCTTCGGCTTCAACCTGTGGGGCCTGGGTCTGGCGCTGGTCGGCTTCTTTCTCAACCTCGTGCTGACGAGCTGGGCGATCGGCCTGGCGGTGTCCGGCCTGGTGCTGCGCAACGGACTCGGCGCCGAAGGGCTCGCCTGGTCGGTGCTGTTCTTCGTCATGCCCTTCGCCTGCGTCTATTATCCGGTCGCAGCCCTGCCGCCCTGGTTGCAGACCGTCGCCTGGTGCCTGCCGCCGACCTATGTCTTCGAGGGCCTGCGGGCGGCGGTGGTCGGCCATGAACTGCGCGCCGACCTGATGCTCGAGGCGCTGGCGATCAACGCCGGCCTGATCGCGCTCGGCGGCGCCGCGTTCCTCGCCCTGGTCGACAGCGCGCGCAGGGCCGGCGCGCTGCTGTCGATGGGTGAGTGAAATCGGTTTTGCGCCACAGCAAGGCCCGTTAGCCTATTGGCGCCATTGATTCGTTCTCATGCGAACCTTAGCTTGGCGTTACGGCTGGCATTTCAGCGCCGGCGGAGACCGGCCTGCGGGAGACGGACATGCTGCGCGGCTACTCCTACCAGCTCTACGAAATGGCCCATGCGGCGCTGGTCCCGGCGCGCGCCGTCTCCGACGCCGCGCACTTCATCTTCAGCAATCCGCTGAACCCGCTGTCGGAGACGCCGTTTGGCAAGAACGTCGCCGCCGGCGCCGAGCTGTTTGAGCGGATGACGCGCCGATACGGCAAACCGATCTTCGGCCTTAAACGCGTCGCGGTCGACGGCGTTGAGCATGAAGTGCGGGAGGAAATCGTCTGGAGTCGGCCGTTCTGCAATCTCCTGCATTTCGCCCGCGCCGATTTCCCCGCCGGGCTCGAACAGCCGAAGCTGCTGATCGTCGCGCCGATGTCAGGCCATTACGCAACGTTGCTTCGCGGCACGGTCGAAGCGTTCTTGGCCACCCACCGCGTCTACGTCACCGACTGGACCGACGCGCGCATGGCGCCGTTGGCGCTCGGCGGCTTCGATCTCGACGACTATATCGACTACCTGCGCGCGATGCTCGAGCATCTCGGCCCCGGCGCTCACACGCTCGGCGTCTGCCAGCCGGGCGTGCCGCTGATCGCCGCCGTCGCGCTGATGGAAGCGGCCGACCACGCCGACGTCCCGGCGTCGATGACGCTGATGGGCGGCCCGATCGATACGCGCCGCAGCCCGACCGCGGTCAATCAGCTCGCCGAGCGGCGCGGCGTCGAATGGTTTCGCGCCAATTGCCTGCAGAGCGTGCCGTTCCCCTATCCGGGCTTCGGCCGTCGCGTCTATCCCGGCTTCCTCCAACTTTCCGGCTTCATGGCGATGAACTTCGATCGCCACGTCAACGCCCATCTCGACATGTTCAACGAGCTCGTCTCCGGCGACGGCGACTCGGTCGAGAAGCATCGCGAGTTCTACGACGAATATCTCGCGGTGATGGACCTGACCGCCGAGTACTACATGCAGACGATCGAGACGGTGTTCGTGCGTCATCTGCTGCCGAAGGGCGAGATGACCCATCGCGGCGAACCCGTCGATCTCAAGGCGATCCGCCGTTCCGCGCTGATGACGGTCGAAGGCGAGAACGACGACATTTCCGGCATCGGCCAAACGGCGGCGGCGCACGATCTGTGCGTCAACGTCCCCGACGAAAAGAAGCTGCATCATCTGCAGCTCGGCGTCGGCCATTACGGCGTGTTCAACGGTTCGCGTTTCCGCGCCCAGATCGCGTCGCGCATCGTCGCCTTTCATGCCCATGTCGACGCGCTCGCGCGGCCGAAAGGTTGGCTGCGCCGGCGCGCCAAGGTCCGCGCCTGAACGGTCAGATTCGATTCACCGCGTTTCAGCGCCGGCAATGACCTTCCCGCCGCTGCGCGTTATCCTCGGCTTCTCCTTGAGGCTCGAACGCGGGACGCGGCCATGTCGGCTTGGCGGCGAAACGGCGCGGTTGCCATCGCCGCGGCGGCGCTGGCGATTGGCCTCAGTGCGGCCGGCGCTGAGGCGCGGCCGGTCGTCGGCTTTCCCTCCGACTACGCCGCCGGAACGATCGTCATCTCGCAGACGGCGCGCAAACTCTATTTCGTGCTCGATCAGCAGAGCGCCATCGCCTACCCGGTGGCGGTCGCCAAGCCCGGCAAGGAATGGAGCGGCTACGCCCGCGTCGACGGCAAATATGTCGAGCCCGCCTGGGCGCCGCCGACGGTGGTCAAGCGCGACCACCCCGAATTGCCCGATCTCATCCCCGGCGGCTCGCCGCACAACCCCATGGGCGCCCGGGCGATCACGCTCGACCGCGACGAGGTCGCGATCCATGGCACGACGGCCGCTATGCGCGCCTCGATCGGCGCCGCGGCGTCCTACGGCTGCATCCGCATGTTGAACGAGGACGTGATCGATCTCTACGATCGCGTCAGCGTCGGCGCGCCGGTGGTGATGATCCGCTGACGCCGCGGCGAACGCCGCGACTAGAAGTCGGCGGCGACGCCCTTCACTTCCCAGTCGCCATAGCGCGTCGGATCGAGCCCGCCGCGGCCATTGACCTCGGGCGCGGCCGGCGCGGCGGCGGCGCGGCGGCGGCGTTCTTCGGCTTCCGCAAGGGCGCGCTGCGCCGCCGCAGGGATTGGCCGCGCGGTCTCGCCCGTTGACGGAGCGTCGTTCGCGGCCATCTGCGGGGGGTCTCCGCCGTTTTCGAGTAGATTCTTGCTCATCGCCGCCAAAATACTGCGTCACGGCGGCGTGCGAAAGGCGCGCGTCGAGGGGCCTGGCCGGCCGGCGTTTCAGTCTATACTCGTTCATATCTTAGCGATCTCGTGATTCGGCAGGACTGAAGTTTGAACGCGAAACGCCCCGGCGGATTCGACGCGCGCGCGCCGCGCGGGCCGGCGCCGCCGCCGCCCGAGACGGCGCCCGGTCTAATGGCGCGCCTCGCCGCCGCCCAGGCGATTGCCGACGCGCTGACATTTCAGCGGCCGCTCGAGGAGCGCTTCGCCGCCGCCGAGATCGACCCGCGCTTCGCCGCGCTCGACGCGCGCGACCGCGCGCTGGCGCGGTCGATCGCCGTGGCCGCCATGCGCCGGCTCGGCACCATCCGCAAGGCGCTCGCGCTGCATATGCTCAAGGGACTGCCGCGACGGGCCGGCGCGCTCGAGTGGATCCTCATCGCCGCAACGGCGCAGATCCTGTTTCTCGACCTGCCCGACCATGCCGCGGTCGATCTCGCCGTCAGGGCGACGCGGCTCGACGCCGGCGCCGCGCCGTTCGCCGGGCTGGTCAACGCGGTGCTGCGCAACGTCGCGCGCGCTAAGGATGAAGTCCTCGCCGCCAGCGATCCGTTCGACGACGACACGCCGCAATGGCTCGCCCAGCGCTGGAAGGCGACATATGGCGAAGAGACGGCGCGGAAAATCGCGCGCGCCCATCGCGACGAACCGACGCTCGACCTCTCGGTCAAGCGCGACCCCGACGATTGGGCGCTTCGGCTGGGGGGAATCGTCCTGCCGACCGGCTCGGTGCGCCTATCGACTCACGCGCCGATCGTCGAATTGCCCGGCTACGCCGACGGCGAATGGTGGGTGCAGGACGCCGCCGCGGCGATCCCGGCGCGTCTCATTGACGTTGCGGCCGGCGCGCGGGTCGTCGATCTTTGCGCCGCGCCGGGCGGCAAGAGCGCCCAGTTGGCCGCCGCCGGCGCGAAGGTTACGGCGGTCGACCGGTCGGCCGAGCGGCTGAAGCGCCTCGCCGCCAATTTCAGCCGGCTGCGGCTCGAGGCCGAGATCGCGGTCGCCAACGCGCTCGCTTTCGAGGCGGCGCCGTTCGACGCGACGCTGATCGACGCGCCTTGCACGGCGACCGGTACGATCCGCCGCCACCCGGACGTCGCCTGGACCAAGCGCCAGGGCGATCTGGCGACGCTCGGCGAATTGCAGAGCAAGCTGATCGACAAGGCGATCGCGCTGACCAGGCCGGGCGGAATCATCGTCTATTGCACCTGCTCGCTCGAGCCTGAGGAGGGCGAGGCGCAGATCGCCGCGCTGCTCAGGCGCAATCCCGATGTGCGGCGCGTGCCGATCGTGCCGGTCGAGATCGGCGGCCTCGCCGAGTGTCTCAACCCGGCTGGCGAACTGCGCGCCTTGCCCTGCCATCTGCAGGCGTCCGAGCCGCGCCTCTCCGGCCTCGATGGTTTTTTCGCCGCGCGCCTGCAACGCCGACCCTGAGCCGCTAAGACGAGTTCCGGCGCGGGCCAAAGCGTGATAAGGCGCGGCCGAAATCCGTTCCTCCAGTCTGTGAGCCCGTCCATGGCCCTTGATCTCGCGCCGATCAGTCGCGCCCTCATCTCAGTTTCCGACAAGACCGGCCTCGTCGAATTGGGAAAGGCGCTGGAGGCGCGCGGGATCGAGCTCGTCTCGACCGGCGGCACCGCTACGGCGCTGGCGAAGGCCGGCCTCAAGGTCGTCGACGTCGCTAAGCTGACCGGATTTCCCGAAATGATGGATGGTCGGCTGAAGACGCTACATCCGCGCGTCCACGGCGGCCTACTGGCGATCCGCGGCGAGCCCGCCCATCAGGCGGCGATGATCGCCAACGGCATCGCGCCGATCGATCTGCTGATCGTCAACCTCTATCCGTTCGAGGACGCGTTGCGTCGCGCGGCGCCGTTCGACGAGATGATCGAGAATATCGATATCGGCGGGCCGGCGATGATCCGCGCCGCCGCCAAGAATCACGCCGACGTTGCGGTGGTCGTCGACGTCGCCGATTACGCGCGCCTGCTCGATGAAATGGCGGCTAACGGCGGCGCGACGCGCCACGCGTTCCGCCGCGCGCTGGCGCAGAAGGCGTTCGCGCGCACCGCCGCCTATGATTCGGCGATCTCCAACTGGTTCGCGCGCGAAATCGGCGAGACGGCGCCGGCCTGGCGCACATTCGGCGGCAAGCTCGCCAGCGCTTTGCGCTACGGCGAGAACCCGCACCAGAGCGCCGCCTTCTACGTCGGCCCCGAATCGCGGCCCGGCGTCGCCACGGCCCGCCAGCTCCAAGGCAAGGAGCTCTCCTACAACAACCTCAACGACACCGACGCGGCCTTCGAGCTCGTCGCCGAGTTCGCGCCCGAGGAGTCGGCCGCCGCAGCGATCATCAAGCACGCCAACCCCTGCGGCGTCGCGGTCGGCGCGACTCTGCTCGAAGCCTACGAGAAGGCCCTGTCGTGCGATCCGGTCTCGGCGTACGGCGGCGTCGTCGCGCTCAACCGCACGCTCGACGCGGCGGCGGCGCGCAAGATCGTCGAGATCTTCACCGAGGTCATCATCGCGCCGGCGGTTGACGACGAGGCCTTGGCGATCATTGCGACGAAGAAGAACCTACGCCTGCTTGTCGCCGGCGGTCTGCCCGATCCGCGCGCGCCGACCGCGAGCGTGCGCTCAGTCGCCGGCGGCCTGCTGGTGCAGGACCGCGACGCGGGCGCGCTCGATCCCGCGACGCTCAAGGTCGTCACCAAGCGCGCGCCGACCGCGGCCGAACTCGCCGATCTCGCCTTCGCCTGGCGCGTGTGCAAGCACGTCAAATCGAACGCGATCGTCTACGCGCGCGACGGCGTTACTGTCGGCGTCGGCGCTGGACAGATGTCGCGCGTCGACTCCGCGATGATCGCCGCGCGCAAGGCCGAAGACGCGGCGCGCGCTGCGGGACTGCCGGCCTCGCGGGCCAAGGGCTCGGTCGTCGCCTCGGACGCGTTTTTCCCCTTCTCCGACGGACTCGTCGCGGCGATCGAGGCGGGCGCGACCGCCGTCATCCAGCCCGGCGGTTCGATGCGGGACGCCGACGTCATCGCCGCCGCCGACGCGGCCGGGATTGCGATGGTGTTCACTGGGATGCGCCACTTCCGCCATTGAGGGGCGCAAATACGAAGAAGAGCCGGAAAGCCGAGGGGACGGGACCCTACGGCGATCGGCTCTTCCTCTGCCTTCGCGATGGAGCTGTGGATCCCTCGCTATTGCGGAAGCGGACGCTATGCGGGTCGACGCGCAGCGTGAATTGCGCATCTTGTCGCAGGTGATTCGCATGACGCGCGCTTGACGATTGTTACGACACTCTGTACCGCAGAGTTCTCTGGTATCGAGTCGCGCAATGGCGCTTTGGCAAGTTCTCGCTTGGCCGCTGGCGGCGGTTGGCGTCGCGACGCTGGCGCTCGGGGCGATGCTTGCGCAGCCGGTCAAGTCGCCGCCGCCGCTCGAATCGATCGACGGCGGCGCAATGGCGATTCCACAGGACGGCAAACCAGAGTTGAGCCGATTCCAGGCTCGCGACGGCACGTGGCTCGCCTATCGGCTCTATCCCGCCGCCGACGGCGGCCGCGATCATTTGGCGATCGTCTATCACGGCTCCTCCGCCTCCTCGGACGCGATGAACGCGACCGCGCTCGCGCTGGCGAAAGCCAACTTTGTCGCGGTCGCCGTTGACACGCGCGGCCACGGCGCCTCGGGTTCGCGCGGCGACATCGCTTGCATTGGCCAGCTCGAGGGCGATCTCGCCGATCTTATCGCTCATCTGCGCGCCGACTACGCGACCGCGCGGCTGACGCTCGTCGGCCACTCGGCGGGCGGCGGCTTCGTCTTGCGCGCCGCCGCCGCGCCGGTCGGCGCGAGCTTCGACAGGTTTGTGCTGCTCGCGCCCTATCTCGGCTACCGCGCTCCGACCAACCGCCCGTCCGAAGGGAAGGGTCTGTGGGCTGCGCCCGATATTCCCCGCATCATCGCCTTGACGATCCTCGGCAGAATCGGCGTCGACTGGGCGCAGTCGCTGCCGGCGATCGCCTTCGCCAACCGTCCTGAGGCGGCGATGGCGACGACCTCGCGCTATTCATATCGTTTGCTGATCGACTACGGCCCGCCGCAGGACTGGCAGGGCGCCCTGCAAGGCGCGGCAAGCCGGATTGAATTGATCGCCGGCGAAAACGATGAGCTGATGGACGCCCCCGCCTACCAGAGCGCCGTCGCGCCGCTCGGCGTGCGGGTGACGTTGCTGCCGAGCGTCGACCATATGGGCGTCGTCTATCAACCGGCGGCGCTTGAGGCGATTGTGCAGGCGGCGCAGCGCTGAACCTCAAGGAGCACGCATGACAATGGACGCAGAGCAGGCGGGCGCAATTCTCGCCGAGGTCGATTCGATCGTCGCCAAGGTCAGGCAGTCGCGCCTCTATCGCCTCACCGGGGCGCTGCTTGTCCTGTGGGGCGCCATCGTCATCGCGGCCGATCTCATCGGCTTCGTCTGGCCGCGCTGGTCGGTCTGGACCTGGGCGGCGGCCAACGCTCTCGGCGCGGCGGCGAGCTTCGCCATGCTGCGCGCCAGGCCCGATGTCCCGCGCCGCATGCCATGGCGCTTCCTCGCCGCCTTCGCGCTGTTTGTCGCCTTTGGCCTGCTGTGGAGCGTCGGCTTCGGCCGCTTCGGGCCGCGCGAGCTCGACGCGTTCTGGCCGACGCTGTTCCTGTTCGGTTACGCGCTCGCCGGCCTGTGGTTCGGGGCCGCCTTTGCCGCCCTCGGCTTGGCCTTGAGCGCGCTGGTGCTCGCCGGCTATCTGTGGTTGGGCGCATGGTTCGATCTCTGGCTCGCCGTCGTCAACGGCGGCGGCTTCATCCTGTGCGGCCTGTGGATGCGGCGGGCCTGAGACGATGGACGGGCTCGACGAAACGATTCATCAACCGGTGCGATTGCGACTGATGGCGGCCTTGACCGCGCTGCCGCCTTCCGCCGAGGGGCTCGATTTCGCGCGGCTGAAATCGCTGACCGGCGCGACCGACGGGAACCTCGGCGCCCACATCGATCATCTCGCGCGCGTCGGCTACGTCGAGGTCGCCAAGGCGTTCGTCGGCAAGCGGCCGCGCACGACGGTCAAGGCGAGCCGGGCCGGACGCGCCGCCTTCGCCCGCCACGTCGCCTTCCTCAAGGGGATCATCGCCGGCGCCTGAGCGAGAGCGACCTGCACTTCCCCGTCGGCAAGCGTCGCCGTTCCTGATATGAGCGCTAGCCTCAGCCTTCGCCAGGACAGGAGCCGACGATGTCCGACGCCTTTCTGTCCCATCTGCGTTCGACGCTCGCCGAGATCGAAGCCGCCGGGCTGACCAAGCGCGAGCGGCTGATCGCCGGACCGCAGGGGGCGCGCATCAAGGTCTTGAACAACGGCGCGACGCGCGAGACGCTCAACCTCTGCGCCAACAATTATCTCGGCCTCGCCGATCACCCGGACGTGATCGCCGCCGCCAAGGCGGCGCTCGACGAATTTGGCTTCGGCATGGCTTCGGTGCGCTTCATCTGCGGCGCGCAGACCTTGCACCGCGAACTCGAGTTGGCGATCGCGCGGCATCTCGGCAAGGACGACGCGATCCTTTTCGCCGCCTGTTTCGACGCCAACGGCGGCGTGTTCGAGCCGCTGCTCACTGAGGCCGACGCGATCATTTCCGATTCGCTCAACCACGCTTCGATCATCGACGGCGTGCGGCTCAGCAAAGCCCGGCGCTACCGCTACGCCACGTCGGATATGAACGCGCTCGAGGATGCGTTGAAGCAGGCCGACGCCGACGGCGCGCGGTTCAAGCTCGTCGCCACCGATGGCGTGTTCTCGATGGACGGCGCCGTCGCCAAGCTGCCCGAAATCTGCGCGCTCGCCGAACGCTATGGCGCGCTGGTGCTGGTCGACGATTGCCACGCGACCGGCCATCTCGGCGACAAAGGGCGCGGCACGCCGGCGTTGACCGGCGCGGGAGACCGCGTCGACATCGTCACCGGCACTTTCGGCAAGACGCTTGGCGGCGGCATGGGCGGCTTTGTCGCCGCGGCGCAGCCAGTCGTCGATCTGCTGCGCCAGCGCGCGCGGCCTTATCTCTTTTCCAACAGCCTCGCGCCGCCGGTCGCCGCCGGTTCGCTGAAGGCGCTCGAGATCGCGATTCGCTCCGACGACCGCCGCGCCCGCCTGCAATCGCACGCGCGCCGCTTTCGCGCCGGCCTCGACAAGGCGGGCTTCACGCTGCTGCCGGGCGAAACGCCGATCATTCCGGTGATGCTCGGCGAAGCGCGGCTGGCGCAGGAACTCGCGCAGGCGCTCGACGCGCGCGGCGTCTATGTCGCGGGCTTTTTCTTCCCCGTCGTGCCGAAGGGCGCGGCGCGCATCCGCACCCAGATGTCGGCGGCGCTGAGCGAGACGGACGTCGACTTCGCCGTCGCCGCCTTCGCCGACGCCGGCAAGGCGGTCGGAATTCTCTAGAATCCGGAGACGAGCCGATGAAGGCGTTGGTCAAGGAACAGGCGGCGCCGGGCCTGTGGATGCGCGAAATTCCGAGGCCCGAGATCGGTCCGGACGACGTGCTGGTCGAAGTCCACAAGACCGGCATCTGCGGCACCGACATCCATATCTTCAACTGGGACGAGTGGGCGCAGAAGACGATCCCGACGCCGATGACGATCGGCCACGAATATTCCGGCGACATCGTCGCGCTCGGCGCCAATGTGCGCCGCTTGCAGATCGGTCAGCGCGTGTCGGGCGAGGGCCATGTCATCGGCATGGGCAGCCGCGCCGCGCGTGGCGGCCGCTATCATCTCGATCCGGAGACGCGCGGCATCGGCGTCAACATTCCCGGCGCCTTCGCCGAATTCGTGCGGGTTCCGGCGTTCAACATCGTGCCGCTGCCCGACGACGTCGACGACGAACTCGGCGCGATCCTCGATCCGCTCGGCAACGCCGTCCACACCGCGCTGTCGTTCGATCTGGTCGGCGAGGACGTGCTGGTCACCGGCGCCGGGCCGATCGGCATTATGGCGGCGGCGGTGGCGCGCCATGTCGGCGCTCGCCACGTCGTCATCACCGACATCAATCCGCGCCGCCTCGCGCTCGCGGCTGAAGTCGCCGACGTCACGCCTGTCGACGTGTCGCGACAGGACCTGCGCGCGGTCATTGGCGCGCTCAAGATGGCGGAGGGCTTCGACGTCGGCCTCGAGATGAGCGGCGCGCCGGCCGCCTTCGATCAGTTGTTCGATTCGGTCGTCACCGGCGGCCGCATCGCGCTGCTCGGCCTGCCGTCCAAGCCGACCCTGGTCGACTGGAACAAGGTCATCTTCAAGCAGCTCACCATCAAGGGGATCTATGGGCGCGAGATGTTCGAGACCTGGCACAAGATGATCGCGATGCTGCAGAGCGGCCTCGACGTGCGCAAGGTCATCACCCATCGGCTGCCCGCCGCCGACTTTCTTTCCGGCTTCGAGACAATGCGGCGCGGCGAGTGCGGCAAGATCGTGCTCGACTGGTCGAACGTCGGCGGCGCCGGCTAAGGGGCGCGCGACTCGTGGCGGCAGCTCGGATTCGACCGCTGACGACCGGCGACGCCGTGGCTGTCGCGGAGCTCATCCGCGAAGCCTTCGCCGCGCAAAGCCGCGCGACCGATCCGCCGTCTGGGGCGCTCGGCGAAACGGCGGCGAGCGTCGCCGCCAAGCTGGCCGAGGGCGGCGGCGCCGGCGCGGAAGTCGCCGGCGCGTTGGTCGGCGTCGTGCTGTGGGCGGAGCAGGACGGCGCGCTCTATATCGGCCGAGTCTCGGTGGCGCCGGGCTGGCGCGGGCAGGGCATCGCGCGCGCCCTGCTGGCGGCGGGCGAAGCGGAAGCGCGCCGGCGCGGCCTCAAACGGATGACGTTGCGGGTGCGGCTCGCGCTCGAGGAAAACCAGCGGCTGTTCGCCGGCTTTGGCTTCGCGCCGGTCGGGCAGGGCGCCCATTCGGGCTATCGCGAGCCGACGTTCCTGGTGATGGAGAAGCGGCTCGCGTGAGCCGCCGTTTCGCTATTGCGCGCGCAGCGGCGAATCCGCCATCGCCTGCGGTCCGCGCGCATCGAGCGCGGCGCTGCGCTTGGGCGGCAAGGGCGCGTCGGTCGGGATCGGCTGCGTCGGCTCGAACACCTTGATCTGGGGCTGCTGCGCTTCGCTTCCGCCGAGGCCGAAGAAGGATTTGACCCCGCCGCCGTTGAGAAAGCCGAACGGCGAAGCGCTGGTCGTATTGGCGGCGGTCTGAACGGGCGCGGCGGCGGGCGGCGCGCTTGCGGCGGCCGGCGCTGCCGCGGGGACGTCGGCGGCAGCCGCAACTTTCACAACTGGCGGCAGTGGTTTGCCCGAATTGTCGAGCGTGATCACGGTCGGGCCGGCGGCTAGCGCCTCCGGCGCGCTCGGGTCCAAATCCTCTCTGCCGGAGAAGGCGGCGTTCTGGCCGCCGTCCTGATAGACGATCTTGACCGGCTTGACGCCCTGGGCGACCAGCGTCGCCACCGCCGCGTCGTCGCTCGTTTCCTTCTCGGCGACCGCCGCCTCGACCTGATCGTCGCGCTGCAAGTTGGCCGGGCAGGGGGCGCTGGCGTCGACGTCTTGCTCGGAATGCGCGCCGAAAACGTAGTGCTTGCCGCACACCAGCACTTCCGGCTCGGTCTTCGTCACCTCGAAATGGTCGGCGCCGTTCTTGATCTCTTTCCAGAATGCGATGTTGGGGTCGAGCCGGTGCTTGGCCAGGTTTTCCACGGTCATGTGGAACGGGAACGACTGCATCTGGATCGCCCGCTCGCCGCCGTTGAAGGCTTCACGGGCGATCGCGTAGATCTCGGCGATCTGCGCGTCGGTCATCGAATAGCAACCGGCTGACGAGCAGATGCCGTGGACCATGATGTCGCCGCCGGTTCGTCCGTAGGCGCGGTCATAGGCGTTGGGATAGCCGACGTTGAACGACAGATAGTAATGGGAGTTCGGATTCATCTGGCCGGGGGCGATGGTGTAGAAGCCCTCCGGCACCTGGTGGTCGCCCTCGCGCAGCTTCGGCCCGAGCTGGCCCGACCAGCGGCACATCGGATAGGTCCTGAGCAGCGCGTACTGGCCGTCGCCCTTCATCTTCCAGATTTCGAGCTCGGCTTCCTGCTTATAGGTGCGGATCAGCACCGGCGCCGACGGCGTCGTGCCGATTTTGTCCATCAGCGCCAAGGTCTCGTTGGGAATTGGCCGCAGCGAACGCCCGGAGTCCGCTTCGAGCGCGTCCTGGCATCCCGCCGCGAGCGCGCCCGCCGCCACGGCAAGCCCGACCGCGAACAACCGCGTCCGCCAATCGTACAATTCATCATTCCTTTCAGGCTGTTGCGGCTTACCCGATTGGAGGCCGGAAGTCCATGGACGGGATTAGGCTCGCGTAACCTTGCCAAGCCCTTAACCCGCGGCGGCGCGGCCGTTTAGAGCATTTTGCGTTTGGATTGACGCACCCTCCGCCGTCGTCGCGAACGACGGCGGCGCGATCCAGGCCAAGGGCGGTCGCGGTTCGGCGTGAACGCGTCACGCTCTGACCTTTCCAAGCCTGAGCCAAACATTTCCAAATCTGGGGCTCCGTTCGCCAAATATTTCCAAAGATTCCTTTGGCCGTTTTGAGTGAAATCAGAGGCTTGCACGGGGGAAAAGGCAATTTCCGCCTTTCTCCAAACTTTTGCCGACGCCGTCCGAAAGCCCCGGCTCGGCGGGGCGCCACGATGCGAATGTCGCAGGACGCACGATCATGAAATCAGCCTACCATGAATTCGGATTTTCGGAAATAGCAACGCGCGGCTTCCGTGCGGGCGAAGGGCCGCCGGCGCTTCGCGGTCCTCGACGCCGGCGCGTTCTGGGCCATCCTTCGAGGCCCCCTGGCGCGAGGGCGCCTCAGAAGCTGTGACTTTTTTCTTTCGTGGGGGCGTTTTGACTGATTCACTTTGCTTGGGGGCAGCGAAGGGGATGAGTCGTGGCGGACCTTTTCGAAGATGTGGGCGATGAGGGCGGCGGGGCGGGGC
>JBEKVR010000005.1:0-72001 GCA_049513815.1 Roseiarcus sp.
TCGCGCGCCGAGCCGCTCTCGACCACCTCGCCGCGGCGCATGACGACGATCTCGCTCGCCAGCGCCCGCACGACCTTGAGATCGTGCGAGATGAACAGATAGGCGAGCGCGCGGCGCTTCTGCAGGTCGCGCAGCAAGTCGACGATCTGCGCCTGCACCGACATATCGAGCGCCGAGGTCGGCTCGTCGAGGACGACGAATTTGGGATCGAGCGCCATCGCGCGGGCGATGGCGATGCGCTGGCGCTGGCCGCCGGAGAATTCGTGCGGGTAGCGGTCCATGCTCGCCGGATCGACGCCGGTGTCGGCGAGCGCGCGCGCCACCGCCTCGCGGCGCTCGGCGCCGTTGAGCCGCGTCTTCTGCGCGATCAGCCCCTCCTCGACGATCTCGGCGACCGACAGCCGCGGCGACAGCGAGCCGAACGGGTCCTGGAAGACGATCTGCATGTCGCGCCGGAACGGCCGCATCGCCCTGACCGACAGACCGCTGAGGCCGCGGCCGCAATAGGCGATCGTCCCCTGCGAGCGGATCAGGCGCAGGATCGCCAGGCCGAGCGTCGTCTTGCCCGAACCCGATTCGCCGACGACGCCGACCGTCTGGCCCTCGCGCACCGTCAGCGACACGCCGTCGACCGCTTTCACGTGGCCGACCGTGCGGCGCATGAAGCCGTGGCGGATCGGGAACCAGACGCGCACGTCCTTCGCCTCGAGGATCGGCTTGGCCGCCGCGTCGCGCGCCGGCGCTTCGCCCTTCGGCTCGGCGGCGAGCAGCATCTTCGTATAGGGGTGCTGCGGATTGGCGAAGACGTCGGCGGTCTTGCCCGCTTCGACGATCTTGCCCTTCTGCATCACCGCGACGTCGCTGGCGATCTTGCGCACGATGCCGAGGTCGTGGGTGATGAACAGCAGCGCCATGCCGAGCTTGGCCTGCAGGTCCTTGAGCAGCGCGAGGATCTGCGCCTGGACGGTGACGTCGAGCGCGGTCGTCGGCTCGTCGGCGATGAACAGATCGGGACGGTTGGCGAGCGCCATCGCGATCATCACGCGTTGGCGCTGGCCGCCGGAGAGCTGGTGCGGATAGGCGCCGAGGCGCGAAGCGGGATCGGCGAGGCCGACCTCGGTCAGCAGCGCGATCACGCGGTCGCGGGTCGAGGCGGCGCGGCCGCCGTGCAGGGCGATGATCTCGCCGACCTGCCGCTCGATCGTGTGCAGCGGATTGAGCGAGGTCATCGGCTCCTGGAACACCATCGTCACGCCGGCGCCGCGCATCGCGCGCAGCTCGGCGTCGGTCATCGTCAGGACGTCGCGGCCCTTGAACAACACTTCGCCCGACGGGTGGCTCGCCGCCGGATAGGGCAGCAGCTTGACGATCGACTGCGCGGTGACCGACTTGCCCGAACCCGATTCGCCGACCAGCGCCAACGCCTGGCCGCGCTCGAGCGTGAACGACACGCGGTCGACGACGACATGCGTCTCGCCGCCGTGTTGGAAGGCGACCGACAGATCACGCACGGAAAGCAGCGGCGCGGCGACGGTCATGTGAAAGTCTTTCGCGGATCGAACGCGTCGCGCACCGCTTCGCCGATGAAGATCAGCAGCGACAGCATCAGCGCGACGACGGCGAAGGCCGACAGCCCCAGCCACGGCGCCGACAGGTTCGACTTGCCCTCCAGCAGCAGTTCGCCGAGCGACGGCGAACCGGGCGGCATGCCGAGGCCGAGGAAGTCGAGCGAGGTCAGCGTGCTGATCGACGAATTGACGATGAACGGCAGGAACGTCAGCGTCGCCACCATCGCGTTGGGCAGCACGTGCTTGACGATGATCTTCACATTGGACAGGCCGAGCGCGCGCGCCGCGTTGACGTATTCGAAGTTGCGCGCGCGCAGGAACTCGGCGCGGACGAGATGGACGAGGCTGACCCAGGAGAACAGCAGCAGGATCGTCAGCAGGACGCCGAAGCCTGGCGTCAGGATCGCCGACAGGATGATGAGGATGTAGAGGTGCGGCAGCGACGACCAGATCTCGATCAGCCGTTGCATCGTCAGATCGAGCCAGCCGCCGAAATAGCCCTGCACCGCGCCCGCCGCGATGCCAATCACTGAGGAGACGCCGGCGAGGATGAGGCCGAACAGCACCGAGATGCGGAAGCCGTAGATCAGCCGCGCGACGACGTCGTGGCCGTTGGCGTCGGTGCCGAGCCATTCCGGTTCAAGGTCGCGGCAGGCGCCGCCGTCGGGCGAGATTTTCGACGCGTCGCCGCGCGCGTGGGCGACGATCGCCGCGCGGCACTGGGATTCGGTCAGCGTCCAGGTCGGCGGCGACGGGAACGGCGTCGGCGGATCGAGCTTGGTGGTCGAATCGGCGAAGCGGATCGGCGGCCACACCATCCAGCCGTGGGCTTCGATCTCGCCGGCGATCTCCGGATCGCGATAGTCGGTGTGGGCCTCGAAGCCGCCAAACTTGTCTTCTGGATAGTCGACCAGCACCGGGAACAGCAGCTCGCCCTTGTAGGAGGCGATCAACGGCCGATCGTTGGCGACGAATTCGGCGCCGAGCGAGACGACGAACAGCGTCATGAAGATCCAGAACGACCAAAGCCCACGCCGGTTGCGGCGGAAGTTGTCGAGCCGCCGCCGGTTCATTGGGCTCAGGCGGAGCCAGCCGTCGGAATGCTGCGGAGGGGCGAGGGTCATGCGCCTTCCCCGTCAGCGACGCCGCTCCCCCCCGCCCCCGTCATGGCCGGGCTTGACCCGGCCATCCAAGCGCCGCCAGTGACACGAACGACATGAAGCCAACCCGGCGCCATCACGTAATGGATGGCCGGGTCAAGCCCGGCCATGACGCGAAGGGTGGCGGGGCGGCGCATCCGCATCACACCTCGCGCGTCTCGAAGTCGATGCGGGGATCGACCCAGGTGTAGGTGAGGTCGGAGATGAGGTTCACCACCATGCCGAGCAGGGCGAAAACGTAGAGATTGCCGAGCACCACCGGATAGTCGCGCTGAATCAGCGAATCGTAGGAAAGGTAGCCGAGCCCGTCGAGCGAGAACACCTGCTCGATCAGCAGCGAGCCGGTGAAGAAGGCGCTGAGAAACGCGCCGGGAAAGCCGGCGATGACGATCAGCATCGCATTGCGGAACACGTGGCCGTAGAGCACCCGCCGCTCGGAAAGGCCCTTCATCCGCGCCGTCTGCACATAGGCCTTCTTGATCTCGTCGAGGAAGGAGTTCTTGGTCAGCAGCGTCGTCGTGGCGAACGAGCCGAGCACGAGAGAGGCCACCGGCAGCGCGATGTGCCAGAGATAGTCGAGGACTTTGTGCGGCCAGGAGAAGTCGGCGAAATTGTCGGACGTCAGGCCGCGCAGCGGGAAGACCTGCCAGAACGAGCCGCCGCAGAACAGCACCACCAGCAGCACCGCGAACAGGAAGCTCGGGATCGCGTAGCCGAAGATCACCAGCGCCGAGGTCCAGGTGTCGAAGCGCGAACCGTCCTTGACCGCCTTGCGGACGCCGAGCGGAATCGAGATCGCGTAGGAGATCAGCGTCATCCACAGGCCGAGCGACATCGACACCGGCAGCTTCTCCTTGATCAGCTCGACCACCGGCGCGTCGCGGTAGTAGCTCTTGCCGAGATTGAAGGTCGCGTAGTCGCGCGCCAGCATCCAGAAGCGCTCCGGCGCCGGTTTGTCGAAGCCGTATTGCTTCTCCAGCTCCTTGATGAACTTCGGGTCGAGCCCCTGCGCGCCGCGATAGCGCGAGGAAATGTCGCCGCCGGCGCGCGCCATCGCCCCGGCGCCGATCTGGCCGCCGCCGCCGCCGATGCGCGCCATCGACCCTTCGTCATTGCCCTGCAATTGCGCGATCGCGCGCTCGACCGGCCCGCCCGGCACGAACTGCACGATCGCGAACGAGACCAGCATGATGCCGAAGATGGTCGGGATCATCAGCAACAGGCGGCGCAGGATGTAGGCGAGCATCAGCGGCGGCCCGTCGTTCTAACGCTGGCTGCGCGTAAGCGGAGCGTCATTGCGAGGAGCGAAGCGAAGAAGCAATCCAGTCTTCCGACTGCGCTCGCTCCAAGACTGGATTGCTTCGCTTCGCTCGCAATGACGGCGCCAATCCGACCTGATCGCGACATGCTCTAAAGTCCGATCCGCTTCGCCTTGTCTTCGTCCCACCACCAGGTGTCGGGGGCGCCGACGCCAAGCTTGGGCTGGGTCGCCGGGCGCGAGAACGCGTCCCAATAGGCGACCCGGGCGGCGTCGCTGTACCACATCGGCGCCCAGTAATGCGCGGCGCGCAGCACGCGGTCGAGAACGCGGCACGTGACGTTGAGCTCGTCGCGCGTCGCCGCGTGGACGATGCGTTCGACCAAAGCGTCGACGACCGGATCGGCGATCCCCGGCAGGTTGCGCGAGCCCTCCATCGTCGCCGCCTGGGAGTTCAGGAACACCCTCAGCTCGGCGCCGGGCGTGATGGCGCCGCCAAACGCCATGCTGACGACGTCGAAGTCGAAGTTCTCGGTGCGGCTCTTGAACTGGGCGGCGTCGACGATGCGCGAATGCGCGTCGACGCCGAGCTTGCGCAGGTTCTGCTGATAGGGCGCGGTATGGGGCTGCAGCGCGTCGGAGAAATCGAGGAACTCGATCGAGAACGGGGCGCCGCTCGGCAACTTGAGCGCGCCGCCGTCGCGCTTGCAGCCGGCGGCGAGCAGCATCTCGTTGGCGCGCTTCAGCAACGTCCGGTCGCTGCCGGAGCCGTCGCTGACCGGCGGCGCATAGGGGGCGCCGAACACGGAATCGTCGACCTTGCCGCGCAGCGGCTCGAGGATCTTGAGCTCGTCGGGGCCGGGCGGGCCGACCGCCTCCATCGCCGAATTCTGGAAATAGGAGACGACGCGCTTGTAGGACCCGAACATCACGTTCTTGTTCGTCCATTCGAAATCGAAGGCGAGGCCGAGCGCCTCGCGGATGCGCGGGTCCTTGAACGGCTCGCGCCGGGTGTTGAAATACCAGCCTTGCGAGCCGGTCGGCGCGCCGTTGTGCAGCGACTCCTTCTTCACGCGGCCGTCGTTGAAGGCGGGGAAATCGTAGCCGGTCGCCCAGACGCGCGCGGTGTACTCCTGATGGAAATTGATCGCGCCGGCCTTGAACGCTTCGAACGCGACCTGGCGCTCGCGGTAATATTCGAACCGCAGCCGACGGAAATTGTTCTGGCCGACGTTGATCGGCAGGTCCTTGGCCCAATAATCGTCGCGCAGCTCGTATTCGATCGTCCGCCCCTGCTCGAACGTCTTGACCCGGTAGGCACCGGAGCCGAGCGGCGCGTCGAGCGTCGAAGCGTCGAAGTCGCGCCCCTTCCACCACGCGGCGGAGAAGATCGGCATGCCAGCGACGACGAGATGGGCGTCGCGCGTGCGCGCCTTGACGAAACGCACCAGCACGACGTCGTCGGCTTCGGCGTCGACGCCGTCGACCTCGACCAGCAATTGCGAATAGGTCGGATGCGCCTTTTCCTTGAGCACGTCGAGCGAGAACTTGACGTCCGCCGCCGTCACCTTCGAGCCGTCGGCGAAGCGCGCCTCGGGGCGCAGCAGAAAGCGGTAGCCGAGCTTGTCGGGGCTGACCCTGACCGCGCGCGCCAGCAGGCCGTAGAGGGAATCCGGCTCGTCGCCGTTGCCGCTCATCAGCGTGTCGAATGTGGCCGACACGCCCGCCGCGCCATTGCCGCGCTTCGAGAAGATGTTGAGCGTGTCGAAGGTGTCGAAGTTCTGGTTGCCCGAGGTCGAAGTGATCTGCAGCGACAGCAGGCCGCCCTTCGGCGCGGCGGGATTGACATAGGCGAGGCGCTTGAAGTCGGGCGGCAGGGCAAGGTCGCCGAACGAGGACAGGCCGTGCGTTTCGACCCAGTCGTCGGCCCGCGCGCGCCCGCCGCCGACGACGGCCAGGGCGGAGAACGCCGCCGAACCCTTCAACGCGCCGCGCCTCGTCATTGTCGAACCCATACGGCCCGCTTTCCCGTTAGACTGTCGCCCGAACGATTCGCACGGATTAAAACCGGCTTTGCGGCGCTTGGCCAGCGCCGACCGGTTGAGGGATGAAGCATGAATGACGCCTTTTTCAAGACAGCGGCGCGGGCGCCGGCGTTCGGCTTCCACGGCGCGCCGCTCGACCGCGTCTCGGAGCGGCGCGACGACGACGCCATGGTCGCCGCGTTACGCGCCCGGCCGGACGCCAAGGCGGTGCTGATCGCGCGCGAAATGCCGATTCTGCCGCGCGGCGCGGCGCCTTTGGCGCCGTACTTTCCGCTCGCCGAGGTCGAACGCCTCGGCGGCGCGCAGTTCGAGGCGCTGCTCGGCATCGAAGCCGCCGGCGCCCCGGTCTTCGCGGCGCTGCTGCCGGACGGCGCGGTCGAGCAGCTTTCCGGCGACAGCGAAGGCTTCCTCGACCGGCGGCAGTTGGTCGTCCCCGGCCGCGACGACCTCGCTTTGACCGACCTGCGCTCGATCGCCGTGCAGGGGTTGGTCGGCGCGGAAGCGCTGGCCGTGCTCGGCCAGGCCAAGGCGATCCTGTCCTGGCACGCGCGTCACGGCTTCTGCGCCAATTGCGGCGCTGAGACCCGGCCCGCCGCCGCCGGCTGGCGGCGTGAGTGCGACGTCTGCAAGGCGCAGCATTTTCCCCGCACCGATCCGGTCGTCATCATGCTGGCGCTCAACGGCGAGCGCTGCCTGCTCGGCCGCCAATCGCGCTGGCCGGAGGGCATGTATTCGTGCCTCGCCGGCTTCGTCGAACCGGGCGAAACGATCGAGGAAGCGGTCAGGCGCGAAATCCGCGAGGAGTCGGGGATCGCCTGCGGCGAGGTCGCCTATCTCGCGTCGCAGCCGTGGCCCTTCCCGTCGTCGCTGATGATCGGCTGCTTCGCCCGCGCCGCCAGCCGCGACATCGTCGTCGACGATGTGGAGCTCGAGGACGCGCGCTGGTTCGAGCGCGCCGAAGTCATGGCGATGTTCGACAAACGCCATCCCGAAGGCCTGACCACGCCGATGCCGATGGCGATCGCGCATCACATTCTGCGGGTGTGGGCGGAGGGCGACTGAACTGTGCATTGGGCCCCCTCTCCCAGTGTGCGGGGAGAAGGGATCGGATGCGGCGCGACTGTCTCAGCCCATCGCCGCCTTCTGCAGTGCGACGATCTGAACGATGGCCCCGCGCGCGAGCGCCAGCAGCTTGAGCAACTCCGCTTCGCTGAACGGCGCGCCTTCGGCCGAGCCTTGCACTTCGACCAGGCCGCCCGAGCCGGTCATGACGAAATTGGCGTCGGTCTCGGCGGTCGAATCCTCGGCGTAATCGAGATCGAGCACCGCCTCGCCCTTGACCACGCCGCAGGAGACGGCGGCGACATGGTCTTTCATCGGATTGTCGCGCACGATCGAGCGCTGGGTCATCCATTTCAGGCAATCGGCAAGCGCGACCCAGGCGCCGGTGATCGCCGCGGTGCGCGTGCCGCCGTCCGCCTGCAGCACGTCGCAGTCGATGGTGACCTGCCGTTCACCGAGTTTCGGCAGGTCGACCACCGCGCGCAGCGAACGCCCGATCAGGCGCTGAATTTCATGGGTGCGGCCGGACACCTTGCCCATCGAAGACTCGCGCTTGGTGCGGGTCGAGGTCGCGCGCGGCAGCATCGCATATTCGGCGGTGACCCAGCCGCGGCCCTGGCCGCGCAGCCACGGCGGCGGCTTGTCCTCGAGCGAGGCGGCGCACAGCACGTGCGTGTCGCCGAAACGCACCAGGCACGACCCCTCGGCATAGCGCGCGACGCCGCGCTCGAACGTCACTTTGCGCAATTCATCGGGGGCGCGCTGGGAAGGTCGCATCATCAAGGGTCCTAACTATGACCGGGCTGCTGTAGCCCCGAGGCGCCGGCGTGGCAATCGACGCCTCGACGACGCCCGACAGCCGAACGCTCGGTCGACAATGTTATACACATTGATATGTTGTTCGAAGTCTGGCGCGGCCGCAAAATCGACCAGCAATTGCGCTAGGCCAATTTGCGTGATTGGGTCCGTGGTTAACTGAAGGTTCAGCGGGAGGCGCGATGCGGGGCATGATCGCGCCACTGCGGGAGGACGGTCGCGATGAGGGAAATCAGCGCCGAAAAGCTAACTTACGTCATCGCCAAAGCGCGCGAGATGGCGGGCGAGGCCGAAGGGCGTGGAGCTAACGGATCGAAACGAAGCGTCGCGGCTAGCGCGGCCGGGGGCGAAGGCTGCGTTGCGGCGCGGGCCGAACTCGCTGGGTTCATCGAATCGATGGATGAAGGCGAGCAGTGCGAACTGATCGCGCTCGCCTGGGTCGGGCGCGGAAAATTCACGCGCGAGGAATGGAAGAGCGCCCTGGTCGAGGCGCGCGCCCACCTCAAGCAGCCGACCGCCGATTACCTGCTGCGCAATCCGAAGCTTGCCCCGCACCTCGAATCCGGCCTCGCCGAGATCGACTTCATCGGCGACGGCTTCGAGTTCGGCCGCCACTAGGGCGCCGGACCGCCGCGGAAGCTGAGGTTCGCGCCAAAGCGCGGCCGTGCGGGCGCCGTTCACCGCCCGCGACGGCCGGATTTCGCTGGCGCCTCGGCAAAAATCCTGTATAAGCCGCGAACTCCGGGGCGAACGCCCCGGGGCCCAAACGACCGACCTGGACGACATCCCGGCTCGGCCGAAACGAACCTGCGACGGGCTTTCGCCGCCGCCAGCCAAAAGGACAGATCGATGTCGATCACTGCCGAGCGCAAGGCTGCGCTCATTAAAGACTATGCGTTGAAGGCCGGAGACACCGGCTCGCCGGAAGTGCAGGTCGCGATCCTCACCGAGCGCATCGCCAACCTGACCAATCATTTCAAGACCCACGTGAAGGACAATCATTCGCGCCGCGGTCTTCTCAAGATGGTGTCGCAGCGCCGTACGCTGCTCGACTACGTCAAGAAGGGCGACGAGGCGCGCTACAAGACCCTGATCGAGCGCCTCGGCATTCGTCGCTGACGGCCTCGAACGTACCGGGCGGCGGCATAGGGCCGCCGTCCGACTGAGTAGGATCGCGAAAGCCGCGCGTCGCAGTTGGCTGCGAGACGGCCCTTCCCCTCGAAGGTCCGACAGCCCGTCAAGCGTTGGGCGTTCCAGGTTGGACGCCCTGCGGCAGGATCGCCAAAGGCTGGCGCCGAGCGCGCCAACCTCTCGCCGTCTTGCCGATGACGGACACATTCGCAGCCGCCCGCAACCCAGCGAGCGGCCTCGCATCCTTTCCATGTTTGAAAAGGATGAATCGATGTTCGAAATCTATCGCGAAGAGCTGAACCACGGCGGTCGCAGGCTCGTCCTCGAGACCGGCCGCGTCGCCCGCCAAGCCGACGGCGCCGTGTGGGCGAGCTGGGGCGACACGACCGTGCTCGCCACCGTCGTCGCCGCCAAGGCGCCCAAGCCCGGTCAGGACTTCTTCCCGCTGACCGTCCACTACCAGGAGAAGACCTACGCCGCCGGCCGCATTCCCGGCGGCTATCTCAAGCGCGAAGGGCGCATGTCGGACCGCGAGACGTTGACCTCGCGCCTGATCGACCGCCCGATCCGGCCGCTGTTCCCCGACGGGTTCCGCTGCGACACCCAGGTGATCGTCACCGTTCTCAGCCACGACATGGAGACCGACCCCGACGTGCTCGGGCTGATCGCCGCCTCGGCGGCGCTGACGCTGTCGGGCGTGCCGTTCATGGGCCCGGTCGGCGCGGCGCGGGTCGGCGTCTTCGGCGGCGAGGTCAAGGCCAACCCGACGATCGAGGAGATGAAGGAGTCCACCCTCGATCTCATCGTCGCCGGCACGGCCGACGCGGTGCTGATGGTCGAGTCGGAAGCCAAGGAGCTTTCCGAAGAGACGATGCTGAAGGCGGTGATGGCCGGCCATGCCTCGTTCCAGCCGGTGATCGCGGCGATCATCCGCCTCGCCGAGAAGGCGGCCAAGGAACCGCGCGACCTCGCCATCGCCGACAAGTCGGCGGTCGAGAAGGCGGTGCTGGCGGTGGCGGAAGCCGACCTGCGCGCGGCCTATTCGATCACCCAGAAGCAAGAGCGCTACGCCGCCGTCGACGCGGTCAAGGCCAAGGTGAAGGCGGCGCTGCTGCCTGAGGGCGGCACGCCCGAGTTCACGCCCGAAGCGGTCGCCGAAGCGCTGCACGACGCCCAGGCGAAGGTGGTGCGCTGGAACATCCTCGACCACAAGCGCCGCATCGACGGCCGCGACCTGACGACGGTGCGGCCGATCCTCGCCCAAGTCGGCGTGCTGCCGCGCACCCACGGCTCGGCGCTGTTCACCCGCGGCGAGACCCAGGCGCTGGTGGTGGCGACGCTCGGCACCGGCGAGGACGAGCAATACGTCGACTCGCTCGAGGGCACTTACAAGGAGCGGTTCCTGCTCCACTACAACTTCCCCCCCTATTCGGTCGGCGAGACCGGGCGCATGGGCGCGCCGGGCCGGCGCGAGATCGGCCATGGCAAGCTCGCGTGGCGCGCGATCCGTCCGATGCTGCCGACCGCGGCGGAGTTCCCCTACACGATCCGCGTCGTGTCGGAGATCACCGAGTCGAACGGCTCGTCGTCGATGGCGACGGTGTGCGGCTCGTCGCTGGCGCTGATGGACGCGGGCGTGCCGCTCAAGCGGCCGACCGCCGGCATCGCCATGGGCCTCATCCTCGAAGGCGACCGCTTCGCGGTGCTGTCCGACATCCTCGGCGACGAGGATCACCTCGGCGACATGGATTTCAAGGTCGCCGGCACCACCGAAGGCGTCACCTCGCTGCAGATGGACATCAAGATCGCCGGCATTACCGAGGAGATCATGAAGGTCGCCCTGGCTCAAGCCAAGGACGGCCGCTTGCACATCCTCGGCGAGATGGGCAAGGCGCTGACCGGCGCCCGCGCCGAGCTCGGCGAGTACGCGCCCCGTATCGAGACGCTGAAGATCCCCACCGACAAGATCCGCGAAGTGATCGGCACCGGCGGCAAGGTCATCCGCGAGATCGTCGAGAAGACCGGCGCCAAGATCAACATCGAGGACGACGGCACGGTGAAGGTCGCCTCCGCCGACGGCGCCAAGATCAAGGCCGCCATCAACTGGATCAAGTCGATCGCCGCCGAGCCCGAGGTCGGCCAGATCTATGACGGCACCGTGGTCAAGACGATGGAGTTCGGCGCCTTCGTCAACTTCTTCGGCTCGAAGGACGGCCTCGTCCACATCTCGCAGCTCGGCAAGGGCCGCGTCGCCAAGACGACCGACGTCGTCAAGGAAGGCGACAAGGTCAAGGTCAAGCTGATGGGCTTCGACGACCGCGGCAAGGTCAAGCTGTCGATGCGCGTCGTCGACCAGCAAACCGGCGAGGACCTGGAGAAGAAGGACGCGGCCGAGACCGCGGCCCCCGCCCAGGGCTGATCCGCCCTTAACCTTGCGGGGTTAATTCCCGTTAACCCGTGAAAATGCCAGAGCGGCGCCCCACCGGCGCCGCTCTTTGCCGTTTGTCTGCCGGTCGTCCCGTAACCACGCTTCGTCAACCGCGTTCATCAACTTCGCCGAGCGCTTCCCCGGCGTTAAGGCGGGCGAAACGTCGGTCGCGGAGACTGTCCGATCAACGACCCCAACCTCAAGAGTTTTCGATGCAAGTCAGTTTCTCCGGCTCGCTGCAAGCCGGGCGCGCCGCCAAGACGATCGGCCGAATCAAGGTCGTCGGCCGCTGGCGGGGCGTCGACGAACCGGCGACCGAAGCCGATCGCCGCGCGCTGCTGCGCGACCTCACCCGCGAAGCCGAGGATTACGGCGCCGACGCGCTGATCGACGTCCGTTTCGAAGCCGAAGAGACCGCAGAGAGCGACGGCGTCAGCCTGCGTCGCCTCGTCGCCAGCGGTTCGGCGGTGCAGATCACGCTCGCCGCCTGAACGACGCCGGCGCGCGGCGGGGCCTCAAGCCGGCCGCCGCGCCGCCAGTCCCATCAGCGTATAGGCGCAGACCTCGCGCCCGTCCTGATTGACGCCGATGATGCGCATGCCGATCAGGCCCCAGTCCGGCCGTCGGGTTTCGCGCATCGAATCAATCCGCAGCGAGAATGCGATGTCGTCGCCCGGCCGCACCGGCGCCGACCAGCGTAGATCGCGCACGCCCCGACCGAGGCCGAGCGGCGGCGGCTTGTCGCCGGGCGTCGCCAGGGCCTTGCGCTGCGCGCGGCGGCCGTCGACCAGCAGCCGCATCGACACGCTGACGGTGTGCCAGCCCGACGCGCACAGACCGCCGAAGATCGACTTCGCCGCCGCCGCCTCGTCGAGATGGAAGAGTTGCGGATCGAACTTGCGGGCGAAGTCGAGGATCGCCTCGCGGGTGAAGCGATGAGCGCCGAGCGGCGCCGTCTGGCCGACTTCGTGGTCCTCGTACCAGAGGCCGATCATGCCTGCGTCTCGCCGTTGGGGCGGCGGCCGAAGAACACCGACCCCTGCTGCCGCATCACCACTTCGCGGTTCTGGTTCATCAACTCGAACCGCATCTCGACGACGCCGATGTCGGGGCGCGAGCGCGACGTTCGCGCGCCGAGCGTGGTGCGGCGGACGCTCAGCCGGTCGCCCGGCCTGACCGGCTTCAGCCAGTCGATCGACTCGATCCCGGGCGACCCTTGCGCGCTCGAGCGCAGGAAGACCTCGTCGCAATTGATGCGCATCATCAGCGCGGCGCTGTGCCAGCCTGAGGCGATCAGCCCGCCCGCCATCGATTCGCGCGCCGCCGCTTCATCGAGATGGAACGGCTGCGGATCGAATTCGCGCGCGAATTCGACGATCTCCTCGGCGGTCACCGTGCGGCTGCCGAATTCGACGACCTCGCCCACCGGGAAATCCTCGAAATAGAGCAGATCCATGGCGGCGTCTCAGGTGGCGAAGCGGAAGTGGAGCACGTCGCCGTCCTGAACGGCGTATTCCTTGCCTTCGAGACGGAACTTTCCGGCTTCGCGCGCGCCCGCTTCGCCCTTGTGGGCGACGTAGTCGTCATAGGCGATCGTCTCGGCGCGGATGAAGCCCTTCTCGAAGTCGGTATGGATGACGCCGGCGGCCTGCGGCGCCTTCGCGCCCTTCTCGACCGTCCAGGCGCGCGACTCCTTCGGCCCGACGGTGAAGAATGTGACGAGGTGCAGCAGAGCGTAGCCAGCGCGGATGACGCGATTGAGGCCCGGCTCGGCGAGACCGACCGCCTCGAGATAGTCCTTTTGCTCGGCGAGCGGCAGGACGGCGATCTCGCTCTCGATCTTGGCCGAGACGACGACCGCAACGGCCCCTTCTTTCGCCGCGACCTCGCGCACCTTGTCGGCGAATGCGTTGCCCTTGTCCGCCGACGCTTCTTCGACGTTGCAGACGTACAGCACCGGCTTGGACGACAGCAGGCCGAGCGACTGAAACTGCCTGTGCTGGTCGCGGCTGACGCCGGCGGCGCGCGCCGGCCGGCCCTCGCGCAATTCGGCGAGGCTGCGCACGGCGAGGTCGTGCAGCTCTTTCGATTCCGTGTCGCCGCCCTTGGCCTTCTTCTCCATCTGGACGATGCGGCGCTCGAGGCTTTCGAGGTCGGCGAGCATCAGCTCGGTCTCGATCGTCGCGATGTCGGACAGCGGATCGATGCGCCCCTCGACATGGGTGACGTCGCCGTCCTCGAAGCAGCGCACGACATGGGCGATCGCGTCGCATTCGCGGATGTTGGCGAGGAACTGATTGCCCAGCCCCTCGCCCTTCGACGCGCCGCGCACCAGGCCGGCGATGTCGACGAAGGTCAGGCGGGTCGGGATGATCTCCTTCGAGCTGGCGATCGTGGCGAGCGTCTCCAGCCGCGGATCGGGCACGGCGACGTCGCCGACGTTCGGCTCGATGGTGCAGAATGGATAGTTCGCCGCCTGGGCGGCGGCGGTCTGGGTGAGCGCATTGAAAAGCGTCGACTTGCCGACGTTGGGCAGGCCGACGATGCCGCATTTGAAACCCATGGAGACACGCTCGGATCGGTTGCAAGGGAGGTTCGAGCGGCCCTATGCGGGGCGGCGGCGAAAAAGGCAAGAGGACGAACGACGAGCGCGAAGGCCAAGACATACAAGCAACTCGCCTCGTCGACGAGACGCCGTCATCCCGAATGGACCAAAGCGAAGCGCAGGAGCGCGCAGCCGCTTGACGGCGACCTCGCGACCTAGCCGTGCCGAGTCTCCCTCAGCTGCTCCGCTCCGCGAGAACCTCCTTGGCGGCAGGCGGCCCATTCACCGCGGCGGGAAGGCCGGCATAGATCGCCATCCGCACGATCATTTCGACGATGGCGGAACGGCGCTGCGTGATTTGTTGCGCCCATCGGCCTCATCGCCTTCAAAATCGGTTTGAGCGGACGCCGTCGCCTTCAAGCTCGCATCGTCGAGCTGCGGGCGCGCAGTTACGCCGCCGTCATCGCCGATCTCGCCAATCGCCCCGCGCCGCTGGTCGACCGCCCTCTAGGACAAGAATGGATTCTGTCGCCATCGCCTAATCCTGACGGCGATGCGGAGGGCGTAGCGTGGCTCGTGAGATTGCTGAGCGGACAGGGTCGCAACGGCGTCGTGACGTTCGGCGTTCCCCCGGGACTCCTGAGCCTAGACGAGCACGATATACTGTTACAATATTGTGTGACGCGGTTATTACTATTTCCGCTCAACGGCGAGCTGATCGTCCCGTAGCGGGTATAATAGAATCAACACAGAAAGCGCCGAAAGCAATTATTGCGAAAAGGCGTTACATCCATCGTTACAGAATACGCACTGCGACAAAAACGCACGCTTGTCTCGCCAAGTTGAAAAAGCGGATCGTTCACTTGCTGCAATTCGCCTGATTCGGACTAGAAAAGGCTCGCCTGAGAGAAGCGAGTGTCGTTTATTCGTAATAATACCGTCATTTATCTGGTAATGAGATTGTCTGAGTTGAATTTGCTAATTCATTCTACATATGACGCTGACAGCGAGGTTAGTGTGTTTTTTAATACGTTGTCTGTAT
The DNA here is from genome assembly GCA_049513815.1 of Roseiarcus sp. Lineage (GTDB taxonomy): Bacteria > Pseudomonadota > Alphaproteobacteria > Rhizobiales > Beijerinckiaceae > Roseiarcus. Next base: position 15,056 of record JBEKVR010000005.1, read on the forward strand.
CGAAGTACGGAATTTTTATTCGTTCCAGCGAACCGAATAGAAGTCATCAGATATTAAAACGACTATCAAGCTGTGACAATCCACGTCATCGCCATCAACCTGCATTGTCGACGTCTCGGCTCTGCTGGCTCGGCAGTCTGATCTCCGCGTTTTCGCGCGGCGCCAAGGGCGCGAGAGCCTCGTCGTCCGGCCTCGCCGCGTTCCAATGACCGGTTCCGCCTACACGCCGTTGGCCACCGCGCCAGGCCTCGCTAGGCCGCCGCGCCGTCTGGCCGCGCCGCAGGCGCTCGCTTGGGCGGGGATCGTCTTGACCGCGGTCGCCTGGACTGCGCTCGTGCGCCTGCCGTTATGGCGCATGGACGGGCTGGACGATCCCTTCTACGTCGAAGTCGCGCGGCTGTGGTCCCATGGTCTGCCGCCTTACCTGACCGTCTACGACGTCAAGCCGCCGGGCTTCTTCGCGCTGCTCGCCCTGTTCGAGGCCGCGCTCGGGCCGACGCTCGACGCGTTGCGCGCGCTGGCGGTCGTCTGCGACGCGGCGACGGCGGTCGCGTTGCTTATGCTCGGCCGCCGCTTTGGCGCGCCGGCGGTCGGCCTGTTCTCGGCGCTGCTCTATCCTCTCCTTTGCGAGACGGTGACCGCCAACGACGCCTATTGCCCGTTGGCGACGTTGACGACATTCGCCTTCGTCGCAGCGCTGTCGCGCCGGCCGATCGTTGAACGCGCGCTGGTCGCCGGCCTGCTGATCGGCGCGGCGGGGACGGTCAAGCAGACGGCGGGCTTCGAAGCGTTGGCGCTGCTTGCGGTTCTCTTCGGCGCGGCGGAGGCGAAAAGCCAGCGTGCGCGCGTCGTCGCGGCGTTCCTGGCCACGGCGGCGGCCGCGCCGCTCGCCTTCCTCGCCTATTTCGCGCTTGAGGGCGGGGCGGGCGCGCTCATCGCCGACGCCGTCGTCGGCGCGCTCGAGAGACCGGCGAGCGCCAGCGAGGGATTGAGCTTCGTCGACGGGATCGGCCGGTTCTTCTTACTGCACAAGAGCGACATGGCGCTGTTTGCCGTCGCCTGCCTCGCGCTGATGCGTTGGCGCGCGCTGGCGGCGGCCCTGCCCGACGCGCCGTTCCGAGCGCTCGCCTCCTGGTTCGCCGCGGCGGCGGTCGGGGTCGTCATCCAGCGGTCGAACGCTCCCACCTACATCGGGCCGATGATTGCGCCGAGCCTCCTCATCGCCGGCCTCGGCCTCACGCGCGCTGCGCCGGAGCTCAGAAGCGTGCCAGAAGGCGCGCGGCTCGCCGCGCTCGGCGTTGCATCCTTTGCGATCGCGCTCCTCCACCCGGGCAACGATTTGTCCGCCCGGCTCGAAAGCTCGGCGCTCGCCGAAGCCGCCTCGGCAATCCGCGCCGACGGCTGGGCGCCAGACGACCGGCTCTATGTCGTCAACCGCGGCCTATGGGCTCTACAGCGCGCTCGAAGCACAACCGCCGGCGACCCGCTTCCTCAATCCTGGCCACACCTTGTGCGATTTTCAGGATCGCGGTCCCGGGCTGGTCTCCAAGATCTTGGCTTCGCACCCGCGCTTCGTCGTCGTCGCCGACCGGCGCATCCACTTCACCTGCGAGCAGGCCGACCGCTGGCGCGTGATCGACGCGGCGCTGGCAGCCTCCTATCGCCCCCTCGCCCACGCCGCCGGCGCGGCCGATTCGTTCGATGTCTATGAAGCCATCGCGCCGATGGCCGACGCGGCCTCGCCGCCGCCGATAACCAGCAAAAGCCCCAGCGCGGTCGGGGCATTTCCCGCTCCGGCTTTGAGTAAACCGTAACCTGTCTCTTCACATTCAATCGACTGACGCATGCGCTCCAGTAGATCTGGGCGAACCGGCGCGCGATTTCCGGCTGCTGGCATAGAGGAGTTTTGCGAACGATCGCCCAACGCGTCGGCTGAGGAGGCTGTCGGCGCCTCCGCGCGGCCCCGTGCGCGGACGCGCGGAAAAACGCATGAGCGGCGATGCAGGCGCCGCGACCGCAATGAGCGCGGTCCCGGCTGGTTCGTTCCAAAGGGCGGTCGTCAGGCGCGATCGATCCTGCCGGAATAACAGCCCCGCTTGGCGTAATGGGCGTGGATGTAGCTGACGTCGGCGTTGGCCAGCAGCCGGGCGATGAGCGGCTCGATGGCGGCGCCGTCGACCACGTCGGCGTCGACCATCATGCCGTCGGCGTCGAAGGCGCGCAGCGACAGCAGGCGCGCGCGCATGACCGCCGGCACTTCGTCGACGCGGTTATACGCGGCTGCGGCGCCCTCGCGCACGAAGATCGCGTGCGACGCGCGATAGGGCGTGTCGGCGGGCTGGCAAACGTGGTTGAGCAGCAGCACCGTCTCGCCCGGCGCGGCGTCGCGCATTTCGACCCGGCACGGGAAGGCTTGCGGCTTGTCGGCGACATAGCGCTTGACGCTCTGCCTGGCCAATTCGTCGTCAGGCAGGCCGAACAGGAACTGGAACGGTTCGGGCGACAGCCCAGTGATGCGGAAAGTCATGGCGATCTCCTCGATGTGGGGCGACCACCCAACCAGCCGAACGGCGCGCCGGCCACCCGGTTCCTGTGGTCTTGTTCGAGGATAGCAGCGTCACTCCCCGGAACGCCCCCGTCGACCGATCCCCACGCGGCATTGATCGATTTGCGTGGCGCGCGGCGGCTAAGACGCCATCGCCGGCAGGGCGCGCCGCGCCATCAATTCAATGAAGGCCGCGCGCGCGAGCTTGCGCCGCTTTGCCTCCGCGTCGATCGCCTCGCTTGGCTTCAGCGTCGCTCGCCAGCGCCGCCTAGGCCGGATGGTTCGCCTTACGAACGAGCGCGATGCTTTGGTAAGCCGCTCCCTCGCCGATCGCCTCCGATATTTCCGGTTCGGCGAGCAATTCCTCGATCGCGCGCGGCTGGGGAAGGGTTCCGCCCTTGGCGAGCGTTGCTTCGGCCCAGTCGCGCATCGCCTCGGCCGCATTGGCGAACGCCTGCTCGACCGTCGCGCCCATCGCCGTGCAACCGGGAAGGTCCGGGAACCACACGGCAAAGGCGCCCGCCTCCTCATCAATCTCAGTCATTGCAATGTATTCGGCCGTGGCAACCTCCAACCTACGACCAGCGTTCCGCGTCGTTTCGGTCGGCCGCATGCCGCCGGGCGGCGACACGCGGCGGCGAACTCCCTTCAAGCATCGTCGGCGGCGACGCGCGGGCCTTTCGCCCATATGTTCCCGATGACGCCGACGCGCAAGGATGGCCGGCCTGCGTCACCCGCCGCGCGCCGCGAAGACCTCCTTCGCCGCAAACAGACCGTTCAGCGCGGCGGGGAAGCCGGCGTAGACGGCCATCTGCATGATCGTCTCGACGATTTCCTCGCGGCCGACGCCGACGTTGAGCCCGGCCTCGATATGGACCTTGAGCTGAGGCGCCGCGTTGCCGAGCGCGGTCAGCGCCGCGATCGTCGCGATCTCGCGCTCGCGCAGGCCGAGGCCCGGCCGCGAATAGATGTCGCCGAACGGAAATTCGATGAGATAGCGGGCGAAATCGGGCGCGATGTCGGCCAGCGCGTCGATCACCTTTTGACCCGCATGGCCATCGATGCTCGCCAGCGCGCGGGCGCCGCGTTCAAACCGATCGTCGCTTGGTAATTTGTCGTTGGTCATGGCGAGATTCGTCCTCGGTTGCGCCGGCGTAGCCGGCGATTTTCTCGTCGAGAACGAGCAGGCTCGCCTGAAGTTCGCTCAACCGCTGGCGCACGCCGACGCGATGCCGCTCCAACAGCGCGCGCCGCTCCTGCGTCGTCGACGCGCCCTCGGCGCGCAGCCGCGCGTAGACGAGCATTTCGCGGATCGGCATGCCCGTCGTTTTCAAGCGCCCGAGGAATTCGATCCATCGGAGGATGGCGGCGTCGTAATCGCGCTGGTTCGATCGATCCCGCTCGGCGCGCGGCAGCAGGCCGATCCGTTCGTAATAGCGGATCGTATGGCCGGTGAGGCCGCTGCGCTTGGCGAGTTCGCCGATCTTCATGGCAAAAGCCTTCGTCTCGACGCCAATGTTGCTACAGGTTAGAGCGCGCTCGAAGTCAAGGCCTTTGCGCGCCCCATTCGACAGCAGCGCGCGCCGAAGTTACGTTTGCCCCATGCAAGAGGGACAATTCAGCCGCACCGCGCTCGGCGCCGCCGGACACCGGGCGGCGCACCAAATTCTGGAGGGCGGGCTGTTTTTCGCCGATCCGCTGGCGCTGCCGATTCTTGGGCTGGACGCGCAACAGGAAATCGACAAGGCGAAAGCGCAGCCCCTGCGGCGCGGCCTGCGGCTGTTCGTCGCCCTGCGCAGCCGCTTCGCCGAGGAATCGGCGCTCGCGGCGCTTCGCGGCGGCGTGCGGCAGGTCGTCATCCTCGGCGCCGGCTTCGACACCTTCGCCTACCGGCTCGAAGCGCCGGCGGGCCTTCGCGTGTTCGAGGTCGACCATCCCGCGACCCATGCCGAGAAGCGCCGGCGGCTCGCGGCGGCGCGCGTCGCCGAGCCGGCGCATGTCGTCTACGTCGGTTGTGATTTCGAGACCCGGACCTTCGTCGACGCACTCGCCGCGTCGGGCTTTGATCGCCGCCGGCCGTCGTTCGTCTTCTGGCTCGGCGTGACCGCTTACCTGACGCATGAGGCGGTCTACGACGCCCTGGCGGCGGTCGCGGCGCTGCCTGGCGGGGCGGAGATCGTCTTTGACTATGTCATTCCGCCCGAGGCGATCGACCGCGACGCCGCCCGCACGGCGCACGAAGAACTGGCGCGGAAAGTCGCCGCGGCCGGCGAGCCATTGCGCGCCGATTTCGACCCGCCGGCGCTGCGGGCGCGGCTCGCGGCGCTCGGCTTCCGCGAGATCGAAGATCTCGGGGCGGAAGAGATCGCGGCGCGCTACGCGCCCGGTCGCGAGCCCGCGCGCCGCGGCGCCGGGGCGCGCCTGACGCGCGCGGCAACCGCGCCGGCGGCCTGAGCAGCGGTCACAATCGCGATTTCGCCTGGGCGACGGTGAGGAAGGTGAATTCCTGGATGCCGATGTCGGTGATCACGTCGGCGCCGAGCCGCGCATTGACGTTCTTGATCAGCGCCTTGGTCATCTTGGTGAGATCGAACGTCTCGAGGTGGTCGAAGTCGATCGACGGATCGTCGTAGACGTAGCGGAACGCCTCGTCGACGATGAAGGAGTCGGGCGGCAACGGCGCCTTGACCGCCGCCGCGTTGTCGACGACGTAGGAGAGTTGCGCGACGATGTAACCTTTGACTGTGCCGCCTTGAATCTTGGGAACGTTGAACTCTTTGGTCTTCTTCAGTTCCTTCGGCGCGGTCGGCGCGACGACCGCCGGATGCGCGGCCATGGCGCGGAAATGCGTCGTCGCGTAGCCCGCCGCCAGCGTCGTCAGACAGGCCCAGAATCCGATCATGATGATGCGGATCATTCGTTCATCCAGTAGCGGTCCGAGTAGGTGCCGTCGGACTGGCTGTCGCGGATCGCCTGCGTGATGATGTCGGAAACCGCGCGCGCGGCTTTCAATTGCGTGCTCAGCAGGCGGCGGTTGGTCTCGAGCCGCCTCTGCAGGTCGCCGAGCGCGGCGGCGAGCGCCGGGCCGAGCTGCAGGCCGACCAGATTGGGCGCGTGCCGGTTGAGCTCGAGCAGGCCCTGGCTCTTGCGATGATTGAACGCGTCGTAGTCGACCGGCCCGCGCCGCGCGATCGCCTCGTTCTCCTCGTCGAGCGTCTGAGCGAGCCGCTCGATGACGGGCAGAATCGCCGCCGCCGGCGACTGCGGGCGGCCGTTGGCGGCGACGCGCAGGACGGCGCTCACGAGCGCTTCTCGCCGGCGAACAGGACGGCGCCGCCGTCGACCTCGGAGCCGCTCGGCAGCGCCAGCGAATTGGCGCTCATCTGGGCGGTGGAGGCCGCGGCCGCGGCGTCGGCGCGTTTCACCTTCTCCAGCGCGTCGCTGGCGGCGAGCGGATGGGTGGCGAACAGGCGCTTGGCGATGCCGAGGGCGTCGGTCTTGGCCATCTGCCGCGAAACCTGATCGGCGAGCATCGACTTCCACATGTCACCGGCGAGTCCCTGGCCGAATACCGAGCTCGTGTCCTTCGGCAGCATCTCGCTGACGAAGCTGTTGAGCATCACCGCCTCGAATCCGGTCTTCACCTTGGCGGCCTTCTCGTCGGCCGCTTCGGCCGCGGCGGAAAAGCGTGCGCGCGCGTCGGCGCCGGACGGCCCGTTCGCCGCGGCGGGCGCAGTCGCGGCGAGCGTGTCGGCGAAATCGGTCGCGTCGGCGGCGGCCGCCCCGCCGAGCGCGTTGAGGCGCTGCGCGACAGCGGCGGCGCGCGCCGGGTCGGCGGCCTTGGCGACCTCCAGCACAATGTCCGAGGAAGCGTCGATGGCCATGGATTCCCCGTGAGTTCTCAGCGGAGCGAACATCCGCCCGCAGGCTTACGCCGAGCTTGACGGCGGCTTGCCGAGCGAGTGCGCGATCAGCTCGGCGAGCGCCTTGCGCTCGCTCTGGTCGCGATATTTCGCTTCAAGCCCGTCGTGGACGCGCTCGGCGAGCTTGGCGCGCGCGCCTTCCTTGAAGGCCTGGCGCGACTGGGCGGCATAGGCGGCCTCGGCGGCGGCGATCTCCGTCTCGATCCGGCGGATGCGGCGCATCGCCGCTTCGGCCGGCGCGCCGTAGGCGGACAGGCCCTCGCCCATCGCCTGCCACATCGCGCGCTCGTCCTCGACGAGCCCGTCGCGGCGGCGGCCGATCTGGGCGAGCCGCCAGGACGCCAGTTCATGGAGCTGCTTCTGCAGCTTGCCGATTCGCGCCAACGCCTCCAGTCGCCGCTTCATCGTCGTCTACCCCGTCTTCAGCCAGGCGGAAAAAGCTGTCATGAATTCGCTCAACATCGGTTGGGCGGTGAAATAGAGCAGCAGCAGGCCGCCGGCGACGATGAAGGGCGTCGCGACATAGAAGATAGCGATCTGCGGCGTCAGGCGGTTGATGAGGCTCATCGCTAGATTGACGGTGATGGCGTAGAGGAAAAACGGCGACGTGATCCTCAGCGCGACCCGGAACGACTCGCCGAGCATGGCGGCGACCTGCCGCAGCGAATAGCCCGGATCGAAGTCGGCCCCCATCGGTATCGCGTGGTACGAGGCGACCAGCCCACGCAACGCCTCCCAATGCGCATCGGTGATGAAGATCAGCGCCGTCGCCGAAAGGACGATGAAGGTGGCGAGCGGCGGCAACATCTGATCGGGTTCGACCTCGACGCCGAACGGATTGGCGAGACCGAGCATGGCCGACGCGCCGACCGCCATCGCCTCGAGCGCGAGGAACAACAAGCGGCCGAGGATGCCGATCGTCGCCCCGATCGCGCTCTCGATCACGATCAGGCGCAAGGCCGGCAGCGGCTCGGCGCTGAGCGAGCGCAACGGCGCCTGATCGAGGAGGATCGGCGACAGCGACAGCGTCGTCGCCACGGCGACGAACAGCCGCACCTGCACCGGGATCTGCGCGTTCGCCCAACCCGGCATCAGCATCAGGCAGCCGCCGATGCGACAGAACAGCACGAACACCGCCAGCGTCAGGTTGGGATCGAACAGCCGCGTGATGTCGCCGTTCGCATTCACTAGGAGATCGCGCCCAGCGACTTGACCTCGAACCCACGCGCGATCTCGAGCTGCGACAGCACCGGCAAGGTCGGGAACATGCGTTCGACGATCATGCGGACATAGGTGCGCGTCTCGGCGGTCGTCACCACGGCGAAGACGTGCTTCTCCTCCATGCGGTTGCGGATGGCGGCCGACGCCTCGGTTGCGAACTGCTCCATCAGCCGCGGGTCGATGTCGAATTCAACAACTTCGCCCTTGGCGTCGCGTTTCAGGCTTTGATGGAAGACCAGGTCCCAGCGGTTGCCGAGCCGCAACACGCGCAGCATGCCTTGTTCCTGAATCTCGCCGCAGATCTGCTGAGCCAGCCGCATGCGCACGTGTTCGACGATCTGCTCCGGCCGCCGCACATGCGGCGCGACTTCGGCGATCGCCTCGAGGATGAGGCTGAGGTTGCGGATCGACACGCGCTCGGCAAGCAGCAGCTTGAGCACCGCCTGCATGCCCGAATAGGAGATCTGCGACGGGCACAGCTCATCGACCAGCCGCTTGTACTCCGGCTCCAGCCGATCCAGCAGGGCGCGCATATCCTTGTAGGACAGCAGTTGAGCGAGGTTGCTGTGGATCACCTCGCTCAGATGGGTCAACAGCACCGAGACCGCGTCGATCGGCTTGAAGCCCTCGCGCTTGACGTCCTTGAGATAGGCCTGCGAGATCGACATCGCCTTCATGCCGAAGGCGGGCTCGCGGACGTCGTCGCCCGGCACGTTGGGACGACGGCCGTCGCCGACAATGACCAGGAATTCGTGAGTCTTGAGTTCCTGGGTGGCGACGACGGTGCCGTGAATGCGGATCTGGTAGGTCTTGGCCGGGGCCCTGATGTCGTCGGTGAGCTTGATCTCGGGCACGACGAAGCCGTACTGGCGCGCGAACTTGCGCCGCATCTTGGCGACGCGCGACGCGATCTCCTCGTATTGGCCCAACAGCGTCGCGGTCAGTTCCTTGCTCAGGCACAACTCGATCTCGGCTGACTTCAGTTGCTCCTTGATCGACGTCTTCTGCTCGGCGCGCGCCTTCTCCTCGCGCGCGGCCTCGGCCGCCGCGGCGATGGCGCGATCCTTGGCCTGACGGTTGGGAATCGCGACGCCGACGAAAGCCATCAGTCCGCCGAGAATCGCGAACGGGATGAACGGCAGGCCGGGAATGACGCCGAGCACGAACATCATCAACGCCGCCATGAACAGCGCGATCGGATAGCCGCTGAGCTGGCCGAGCACCGCCGTGTCGGCCGAACCGCGCGTGCCGCCCTTGGCGACCAGCATGCCGGCGGCGAGCGAGATGATCAGCGCCGGGATCTGCGACACCAGGCCGTCGCCGACCGACAGCTTGGTGAAAACGTCCGAAGCGGCGGAAAGGCTGAGCCCGTGCCGGGTGACGCCGATGATGATGCCGCCGAAGATGTTGACCGCGAGGATGATCAGGCCGGCGATGGCGTCGCCGCGGACGAATTTTGACGCGCCGTCCATCGAGCCGAAGAAGGAACTCTCCTCCTCGAGCTCGCGGCGTCGCAACTGGGCGACCTTCTCGTCGATCAGTCCCGCCGAGAGGTCGGCGTCGATCGCCATCTGCTTGCCGGGGATGGCGTCGAGGGTGAAGCGCGCGCCAACTTCGGCGATGCGGGTCGCGCCCTTGGTGATGACCAGGAAGTTGATGGTGACGAGGATGAGAAAGACGATGATGCCGATGACGAAGTCGCCGCCCATCACCAGGCTGGCGAAGCCGCCGATGACGTAGCCTGCGGCGGTGACCCCCTGCGCGCCGTGGGAAAGGATCAGCCGCGTGGTCGAGATGTTGAGCGCCAGTCTGAGGACCGTCGCGACCAGCAGCACGGTCGGAAAGGCGGAGAATTCGAGCGGCTTATCGATCCACAGGGCGACCATCAGGATCAACACCGACAACGCGATCGAAAACGCCAGGCCGAGGTCGATCATCGCCGCGGGAACGGGCAGGAAGAACAGGCACAGGATCAGCACTATGCCGACCGCGAAGCCGATGTCCTTGCCCCCACGGCCTACAGCCGGCACGCTCGCAGCCGCCGTCAACGACATTCCGGGCTCTCCCCAACGCTTCGTCGACGACCATGCCCGGTGAAGCTTGCGTGGGTCTCGCCGGCGCGGCGCCCCCGATGCGCGCGGGCGCTAGCGCGCCGGGTCACCGCCCGAAGCCGTGCTCGATTCGCCCGTAGACGTTTTCGGTGAAGAGGTAGAATTGCCCGCCGACGAACGATCCGGTCAGCGCGACAACGAGGAAGATCGTGATGATCTTCGGCACGAAGGTCAGCGTCATTTCCTGGACCTGGGTCAGCGCCTGCAGCAGCGCGATCGCCACACCGACGACCATCGCGGCGCCGATCGCGGGACCGCCGCCGACGATCACCATCCACAGCGCTGACTGGATGACGTCGAGCGCGTCGGCTTCGTTCATTGCACCGTCACGCCGTTGCCGAGCGCAACCGTCTTGCCGTTGGAAAGGGTCGCGGTCGCACCGTTGGAGGTGACGTTGACCGAGGTCACTTGACCCGAGGTTGCGGCGCCTGAACTCACGTCCGTGCCGGAGATCGTGCTGCCGACCGCGAGTTCCGCCTGGGTGAGCTGGGTCGCGCTCAGTAGGGTGGCGAGCGTGGTGTTGGTCTGCACCGCCTGACCGACCTGCGAGATCGTCGCCAGCTGGCTCACCATCGCGGTCGGATCCATCGGCTGGGTCGGATCCTGGTTCTTCATCTCGGCCAGCAGCATGGTGAGGAAGTCGTTGTAGCTGAGCTTGTTGGTCGCCGCGGCGGCCGACGAGGAAGCCGACGAGTTCGCCGACGACGCATTGGACGAGCCGGCGGACGAAGTGGGTGAAACGCTGGTCATGGTCGTTCCTTTCAGGCGGCCACCGGCGCCTTGGCCGGCTTGCCGTTCGGGTACATTTCCTTCTCTTCAAGCGGGAACAGCGCTCTCAGCGACTTCAGCGCCTCGAAATTGCGCCCACGGTCGATCTGCCCGGCGATCACTTTCAAGCCGGCGACGATCAGCGGGCTCTCAAACGCAAGCAGCGCCGACTCCATCAGCCGTTGCGACAGCGTCGTCGCCGCCGCCGTCGCTCCCGGATCCATCAGCATCACCTGGACCGCGAAATAGATCTGCCTGAGCGGCGTCGTCGCCTGGTCGGCCTGCATGACGTGATTTTCAAGCAGGAACGTGACATCGTTGAGCAGTTCGATCGTCGCCTTGCGATCGACGCGGATGACGGCGCCGTTGATGTAGAGCCTCTCGCCGGCGCGAAGCGTGATATTCATCGTTTCCTCACTTCAGCCCGTCGCGGATGATCTCGTTGATCTCGATGATCGGCGTCAGATCGCTCGTCTGACCCGCGCGGAAACGGTCGATTTCCTTGTTCATCCAGATGCCGATCGAAACGATGCCGGCGCGCAGTTGCTCCGGCAGCTCGTTCTCGGGATTCCTGAGGTCGTCGAGAAAGATCGCCCACAGTCGGCGCAGGTAGAAGATCGCTTCGATCGCCTCGCGCGAGTTTTCCCCTCTGTCGCGCGCGGCGCGCAGCATGGCGATGACGCGGTCCATCGCATTTCGCTCTTGCGTCCGCATAACCTGACGAGAGTCGTCGACGACTTCATTGTAGGAGAATTCATACATCGGCGTTCCCGGGTGATGCTAGAGATATTGGGCGAGGTTCATCTTTTGCAGCTGCGCGGTGAGCTGGTAGGCGGTCTCGAGTTGGGTGCTCAACGAACTGAGCTGGACGGCGACGGCGCTCAAATTGACGTTGTCGAGGTTGCCGACCTGCGTCTGCAGGATCGTCAATTGGTTCGACATCGAGGTCGTAGCGTTTGTGACGCTGGTCTGGACCAGTCCGAGCGTCGCCCCCGTCGTCGTCAGCGACGCGATTCCTTGATTGATCAGCGACGTCGCGGAGGTGATGACCGTCTTCTGCGTGTCCGTGCTCAACGAGGAGCCGCCGAATTCGGCGAGCATCGCGTAGCCTTCGGCGAGTTGCTGGAAACCGGCTTGGTTGGCGTCGGTCGAGGTCGTCACCGACTCGCCGGGCGCAATCTGGGTCGTCACGTCAGTGCTCGAGGCCGACGACCAGTTGCTTGTCCAGTTCGCGCCGCTAAACATCGGATCGAGCGTTCCACTAATGAAGCTCTGCATATCCGAGGCGGAGATGCCTGAGGCGCTCGCCGAAGATGGCGTGAAGCCGAACGTATTGAAGAACGCCGTGTCGATCGCGCTCTTCGCCGCTGACGTCGTCGACGAGAAATAGTCCGCCATCGGCGCGACGCCGCTGTTGTCGCCGCCGAACACGTACTGACCGTTGGAAGTCGTGTTGGTCGCGGCGATCAGCGATTGCAGCGCGTTGGTCCCGGTGGTCTGCAGCGTCACGGCGGCGCTGCTCGAGCCCGCCAGCGTCGAAGTCAGCGTCTTGACAGCGCTCTGCGCAGTGGTGCGGATTGTGTCGAGCGCGGCCTGCGCCGTCTGGAGACTGGTGGAAGTCAGGTTGTTGGAAGTGGTGAGCGTCTGCAGCAGATTGGTCTGGCTGCGCAGCGACAGCTCGTAGCCGGACTGGTCGCCGAGTTGCAGGCCGAGGTCGGCGTATTGGCCGCTGCTCGATTCCGCAGTCAGCTGGGTGAGTTGGCTTTGCGTCCGCGCCAAGCTGGAGAGCACCGACGTGCCGAGGGAGTAAGTCGAAACCATCGAGGCGACCATCGGTTCTACACAGCGTTGAGTAGCGACGTGAACATCGCGTTGACAGTCGTCAGCAGCTTGGCCGTCGTGGTGTACGAGTTTTCGATGGTCAGCATGTTGGTCATCTCGGTGTCGAGGTTGACGCCGGTCGCGTTCGACGCCGCCGTCGTCGCCTGGCTGACCAGAGAATTCTGGTAATCGAGCTGATTGCTCGCCGCCTGGTGCTGGCTCTGCAGCCAGCTCACCGAGGAACTGGCGTAGTCGCTGAGGCTCGACGACGTTCCCAGCCCGGTCGTCCCGCCGAACGTCTGATTCGTCGTCGTGGCGCTGATCAACTGGGCGATGCGGCCGGTGTAGCTCGCCGCGTTGGTCGTGTTGTAGGTGTAGGCCGAATTGGTCGGATCGGCGATGCCGCCGTCGCGCAGGCGATTGACGTCGCCGCCTTGCGACGGGTCGACGTTGGCGTTGACCTCGATCTCGGACGCCAATCCCGTCGTCGCCGTAATCGCCGGCACGCCGGTCGCGCCAGGGAAGGTGAACAGGCCGGGCAACGTCGCCGCTGGCGTCGCTGAACCTGTCTGATCGCTCTCGGCGAAGGCGCTGATGAGGCCGCCGGCGATCTGATCGAGCTGGGCGCCGTATTGCGGCGCGACGACGTCGCGCAGATTGGCGAGGCCCGCCAGGGCGCCGGACTGGATCGCCATCGGCGACGAGGCCCCGGTGATCGGCACGCCGTCGACCATCACCGCATTGCCGGTCGCGCCGTCCGTGTAGGTCGCGGTCGGAGTGAAACTGACGGTGCGCGGCGAGCCCCCCTGGAACAGGGTCACGCCGCTGTCGGTGTAGATCGACGTCGAACCGTCGGGATTGGAAACGGTCGAGATGCCGATTTGCTGCGACAATTGGGCAAGAATGCTGTCGCGCGTGTCCTGGGCGCTGGAGACGTCGGCGCCGATCGCCGTTCCCGACACGATCGTCGCGTTGACCGAGGTGAACTGAGTGAGCAAGGAATTGATGGAATTGACCGCCGACGCCATGCCGGAATCGGCCGTCTCGCGCACGCTCTGCACCGCCGCAGCGCCGGTGTTGAGCGACTGGGTGAGATCAGCGGCGGCGGTCACGACCCCTTGCGCCGCCGACGTGCTCGACGGCGAGGCGTCGTAGGTCTCGAGCGCGCTCTGCAGGTTGGCGAGCATCGCCGAGGGCGAATTGCCGTTGGCGGTGGCGCCGGACGACGAGGTCGCCGACGAACTGTCGCTCACCGTATTCGCCAGCGTCGTCAGGCCGTCCGACAACGCCTGTTGGTAGGCGGCCTGCGACGTCGACGTGTTCACCTGCTCGAGCAGCGCGGCGTTGGCCTCGCGGCCGACCGAAGTGACCTCGACCCCGCCGGAAGTGATGGTGGCGAGGTTGGCGATCTCGCGTGCATAGCCCTTCGTTCCGGCGTTCGAGATGTTGCTCGAGATGACCGCCGACTGCGCCGCGTTCGCCACGAATGCGGAGTTGATGATGCCGAGGGCGGACGACAAACTCATGGCGAAACCTCGAAGGCCGGCGAAGCGCTACGCCTTCAGATTGTTCAGGATGTCGAGCAGGTTGGCGCCGGTCTGGAAGACTTTGGAGTTGGCCTGATAGGCGCTCTGGGCCTGGATCATGTCGGTCAGCTCGGTGGCGAGATCGACGGTCGAATCCTCTAGCGAGGACGACGCGATCTTGCCGAGGCCGCCGGTGCCGGCCGTGCCGACGCGCACCGTGCCGGAGTTCTGGTTGGCCTGGAAGGCGTTGCCGTTGATCGAGGTCAGATTGTCCTCGCTGGCGACCGTCGCCAGCGGAATGATGTAGCCGGGGCTCGACACGCCGTTGCTGTATTCGAAGTCGAGCGTGCCGTCGGTGCTGATCGTGACGCCGGTCAGCGAACTCGGCGCGTTGCCGTTGGCGGTCGCGGCGTTGACGGCGAAACTTGACGCCAACTGCGTAGACTGGCTGAGGTCGAGATTCATCCCCTTGCCGCCGGGAACCGTGAAACTGAGCGGCGAACCGCCGGGGTTCAAGACGCCGTTCGCGTTGAAGCTCAGGGTGGCGGGGGACGATGCGAGAGCCACCGGGTTTGCGGGATCGGTGACGTCGGAGACGCCGACCGTCCAGTCCGAGCCGGCGCTGTTATAGGTGAAGGCGAAGTCGATCGTGTGCGCCGCGCCGAGGTTATCGTAGACAACCAGCGAGGTTTGCGAGGTCGTGGGGGTGGTGGCGGTCAGTTGGCTCGAAGGCAGGTTGACCGTAAGCGTGCCAGTGGTAGTCGCCGTCGCGGCCTCGCCCGCGCTGATGGTGTTGACCTTGACCATGCCGGCGAGCGAATTCGAGGTGCCGGAGGCCGCGCCGCTCTGGACGTTAGTGCCCATCAGGTAGTAGCCGGCCGAATTGACCAGGTTGCCGTTGGCGTCAGGCACGAACGAGCCGTTTCGCGTGAGGTAGAGGGCGCCGCCTGAATCGGAGACGACGAAATAGCCGTCGCCCTTGATGGCGAGGTCGGTCGTGGTCGAAGTGCCGACCACCGAGCCCTGCAGCGCATTCATCGAGCGGACCGTGGCGGTGACGCCGCCGCCGGCGGAGGAGGCGGCGCCAACCTGGTCGACGACGGTGGCGAATTCCGTCTCGGCGTTCTTGTAGCCGGTGGTGTTGGCGTTGGCCACGTTCTGGGAAATGTTCGACAGCCAGGACGTATCGCCCAGCATGCCGGACACGGCGGTGCCCATCAGACTCATCGGTCGCTCTCCTCGCGGCTCTACAACGTCACTAAACGATTGGACCCTTGCGCGAAGCTGATTGCCGCCTCTCAGCTCACGGAACGGACCAAGCTGCCGACCAGCAGATTCCAGCCGTCGACCAGCACGAAGAACAGAATCTTGACCGGCAGCGAGATCACCGAGGGCGGCAGCATCATCATGCCCATCGACATGGTCAGCGCCGCGACGATCATGTCGATGACCAGGAACGGCAGGACGATCAGGAAGCCGATCTCAAAACCGCGCCTCAGTTCGGAAATCATGAAGGCGGGGATCAGAATGCGCAGATCGACCTTCGAACGGTCCGTGACCTCGAAACTGCCGCGCGAGAGATCCTCGAACAGCGCGATATCCTTCTCCCGCACCTGGGAGAGCATGAACTGGCGGAACGGCTCGGTGATCGCCCCGAACGCCTGCTCCTGCGAAATGGTGTTGTCCATCAGCGGCTGCAGCCCGTCGCGCCAGGCCTTGTCGAAAGTCGGCGCCATGACGAAGAAGGTCATGAACAGCGACAGACTGATCAGCACCAGGTTGGCCGGCGCGCTCTGTAGCCCCAGACCGGTGCGCAAGAACGACAGCGCCACGGTGAAGCGGGTGAAGCTGGTCACCATGATCAACAGGCCCGGCGCGACCGAAAGCACGGTCAGCACCGCGGCCATCTGGATGATGCGCGCGGTCGCGGTGGCGCCGCCGCTGGGGATGAGCTGGCCGAGATCGACGGTCTGGGCCGCGGCGGCGCCGGCGGTCAGGGTCAGCGCGAGCGCCGCCAGGGCGAGGCGCCTCATTGCAACACCAGCGTGCGGATGACGAGCTCGCTGACCTTCCCGTCGGAGCGGATCGCCGCCCGCTCGTTGAGATCCTGGCGGATATTCTCGAGCCCGATCGGACCTTCGACCTGCGTCAGCGTGACGGTGCGCAGGTAGGCGAGTTCGTCGCCGGCGATGTCTTCGGCCAGCGTCTCGGGGTGCTGGACTGTCTTGGCGTCGAAGACGATCGCGGCCTCGAGACGGATCCAGGTGTCCTTCGGCGACCCGATGTTGGTGACGATCGGCGGCATTTCGAACAGCCCCGAGGAGGCCGGGACGACGCCGCCGGGCGTCGAGTCGGTCTTGGCCGCCGGCTCCGGCGCCGGCGCGGGCGGCGGCACGGCGAACAGCGCCCCCATCGCTCCCGCCATCACGGTCACCACCAGCGCGGCGAGAACGGTCTGCAAAACCGACGGCGCGCCAGACGCGACGATCGCCGCCGGCGGCGGCGCTTCGCCGGGCGTCAGTTCGGGGAGTTCCGGCAGCTCGATGGCCATGGCGATCTCTTCAATAGGGCTTGAGGGAATCCCACAGCTCCTGGCCCCAGCTCGGCTGCTGCACCTCGCTCAGGCGGCCGCGGCCGCCGTAGGAGATGCGCGCTTCGGCGACGCGGTCGTAGGAGACGGTGTTGGCGCGCGAGATGTCGGTCGGCCGGACGATGCCGGCGACGGTGAGCTGCCGCAGCTCGTAGTTGACGCGCACCTCTTGCGAGCCGCTGATGACAAGATTGCCGTTGGGCATCACCTCGGTGACCACCGCCGCCACCGAAACCTGGATCTGCTCTTGCCGGTCGATGTTGCCCTGCCCTTGCGTCGACGAGGTCGAGGTCGCTCCCAGCGTGACGGAGGACGGCGTCGAGCCGCCGCCGGAGCTGCTGGAGCCACCCTGGGTGTAGCCCCAGTTGGAGTCGAATTTGGACGCGGCGGTCTTGGAGCGGTCGGTCGTGTTGTCGAACTGCGCCTTGTCGTTGATCGAGATGATGACGGTGACGATGTCGCCGACCCGCGACACCGTCTGGTCGGTATAGAGGTTGGCGATCGGCCGCGCGATCTGGCCGGTCGGCGTCGGATCGATTCCGTCGCCGAGGCGGCCGGCGGCGAGGCCGCTGCCGATCGGCGACAGGCCCGGCTCGCGCATGAACTCGCTCGGATTGTTGGCGCAACCGGCCAGCGTCGCCGCCAGACCGACGATCAACAACGCCTTTCGCTCCATGAACGCCATCACGATTTCTTTTCGGGCGCCGCGACGGCGAGGATGAGGCTGGTCAGCCTGGCCGCGCGCGCCACGTCCATTTGGTCGAGGATGGAGCTCGCCGCGCCGACTTTGAGCTTGTGCAGAATCGAGACGGCGATCGACTCGTCCATCGCCGCGATCTGCCCCGCGGCGGCCTCCGGATCCATCTTGCCGTAGATCGCGACGACGTCGTCGCTCGCCGAATTCAGCAACGCGTCGCGCTTGCTGACCCAATCGCGGGTGTCCGCCTCCGCCTTCTCCAGATCGGCGATGCGCTGCTTGATCTGCGCGTCGAGTTCGTCGAGGTGGCGGGTCTCCCAGGCGATGCGCGCCTCAGCGGCGACCGGCGCGACATTGGCGCAATAGCGCGAAACGCCGGCGTCGGCGCTCTTGTCGGGCAGCGGCGCGGCCGGCTTCGGCTTGCCGTCATTCTGCGCCGAAGCGGAACCCGCCAGCAGGCCGACGAGGACAATCGCGCCGATGGCGGCGTGGCGAGAAACGGCGAAAACCATGGCGCGCAATCGCTACCCGACCAAGAATGGCGAAAGTCTGCCCGCCGCGCCTTGCGCCGGGCTGACCGGCTCTATTGCACGACGAGGTCGGCCTGCAGCGCGCCGGCGGTCTTGATCGCCTGAAGGATGGCGATGATGCCGCTCGGCTTGACGCCGATTCGATTGAGCCCGTTGACCAGCGTTCTGAGGCTGGAGCCGCCGACGATCGCCACCTGCCCGCCATCCTGTTGCGCGTCGATCGACGTGCGCGGCTGCTCGACGGTCTTGCCCTGCGAGAACGGCGCCGGCTGCGATGCGACCGGCGTCTCGTTCACCCTGACCGACAGCGTGCCGTGCGTGACCGCCACTGTCGAGATCTGCACGTCTTGGCCGATGACCACGGTGCCGGTGCGCGAATCGATGACGACGCGCGCGACGGTGTCCGGTTCGACTGGCAATTCGCCGATCTCCGCCATGTAGCGGGTGACGCTGATCTCCGGCGGCCGGAACAGTTCGACGGTGCGGTTGGTCGCCTCGAAGGCCGAACGGCGACGGAAGCGGCGCTGCGAATAGGCGTTGACGGCGTCGACGATGCGCACCGCCGTCGTGTAATCGGGGTTCTTCAGTTCGAGCGTCATGCGCAGCTCGTCGGGCGGCGGCGGCACGGCTCGCTGGATGATGGCGCCGTTGGGAATCTGGCCGGCGGTCGGGACGCCCTGCGACAGGGTCTGCGCCTGGCCGGCGACGTCGAAGCCGGTGACGGAGACGGCGCCCTGCGCGTCGGCGTAGACGAGGCCATCGGAAGCCGAAAGCTGAGTGAGCAGCAGCGTGCCGCCCATCAGCGAGCTCGAATCGCCAAGCGCAGAGACGGTGACGTCGAGGCGCGAGCCGACGTCCATGCCGGCGGGCAAATCGGCGGTGACGATAACCGCGGCGACGTTGCGATTGGCCAGCGTGCTGCCGCGCACGTTAATGCCCATGCGGTCGAGCATCGCGCCGAGCGCCTGCTGGGTGAACGGCGAGCTGCGCAGCGAGTCGCCGGTTCCCGCCAGGCCGATCACCAGGCCGTAGCCGATCAACTGGCTGTCGCTCGCGCCGCGCAAGGCGGTGATGTCCTTGATGCGGACGGCGGCCGCCGCTGAACCGGCCAGCGCGCAGACGAGGAGAGCGATCAGGAGACGCCGCATCAGCCGCCGCTCACCCGCACCGCGCCGTCCGGCTGGACGACGCCGGTGACCGTGACGCCGCTGTCGTCGTTGCGCACCTTGACGAAGTCGCCCGCCGCGCCGTCCTGCAGCGCCATGCCGACCGCAGAGATCGACAGGTCGCCGTCGATATAGACGAGGTCGACTGTCGCGCCGTTGACGACGAGACGCGGAACGTCGATCGCGGCGAGCGGAATCGCTCCGCCCGGCAGCAACGTGCGTCGCGCCATCTTGCCGATCACCGCCGAACGCGTCTCGGCGAACGGCCCGACGCCGCGTGCGGTGTCGGCCGGCAGATCGGACAGCATGTCGTTGTGAATGACGTCGCCGGGATAGATGACGACGCGCGGCGTCGGCGGCGCCAGGTCCGCCGTCCCGAGGTCCTGCGCTGCGGCGAAGCCCGCGCCCAACCACAGCCCGGCGGCGAAAACGACGGCGGCGCGTTCGACGCGCATCAGATTTCTCCTCAGCTCCGCATGTTGGAGATGGTGCCCGACATCTGGTCGGCGGCCTGGATGACTTTCGAATTCATCTCGTAGGCGCGCTGGGCGGAGATCAGGTTGGTGATCTCGGACACTGGATCGACGTTCGAGGCTTCGAGATAGCCTTGCTGGATGACGCCGAAGGCGGTGTCGCCGGGGACGCCGACAGTCGGCGCGCCGGAAGCGACGGTCTGTTGAAACAGGTTGCCGCCCAGCGCTTGCAGTCCGGCCTCGTTGACGAAATTGGCGATCGTGAGCTGGCCGAGCTGTTGCGGCGTCTGCTGGCCAGCGATCGTGGCGGTCACCATGCCGCTCTGACTGACGGAGACACTGGTGGCGGTCGGCGGAATGGTGATCGCCGGCGTCACCTGATATCCGTCGGTCGTGACCAACTGTCCCTGGGCATTGGTGTTGAACGCGCCGTCGCGGGTGTAGACCGTATCGCCGTTCGGCGTCGTCACCTGGTACCAGCCGCGGCCGTTGATCGCCAAGTCGAGCGAATTGCCGGTATTGGTCAGCGCGCCCTGGATCTGCAGCGAGCGGATCGCCGCGGTGCGCACGCCGAGCCCGACCTGCGCGCCTTCCGGCACGGTGGCGTCGCGGCCGCGGCTGCTCACGCCGGCGAGCCGTTCGGTCTGATAGATGAGATCGGTGAACTCAGCGCGCGAGCGCTTGAATCCGGTGGTGTTGATATTGGCGACGTTGTTGGCGATCACTTCGAGATTCTGTTCCTGGGCGTTCATGCCCGTCGCCGCGATCGAAAGCGCTCTCATGCTTCGACTTCCCTCTTCGAACCAACCAACTCAGATCGCCATCCGCGAGATTTCCTGATAGGCGGAGACCGCCTTGTCGCGGATCGCCAACATCGACTGGAGCGTGCGTTGCGCGCCCATGATCGAGTCGACCACTTTGTAGGGCGCCATTCCGCCCTGAAGCCCCTGGATCGCCGCCGCTTCGCCGGTCTGCACCGAGGCAATCGAATCGGTGAAAGCCTTGCCGAGCGCGTCGACGAAACTGGTCCCCCCGGTCGCCGAAGTCGCGTTCGTCGCGCCGACGTCGAGACTCTTGCCGATTGCGCCGACCGCCGAAACTCCGTCAATCGCCATCGTCTTCGCGCCTGCCGATCCCGGTCCTGCCGGGGGCTGCGGCGCCTCCCTGGTTCGCATTGACGACCGCGGCGACGGCGAAAGGCGCCGCGTCCGGTCCGGTGCTCTCTGTCATCTCGCTCCGACCTCCGGGTGACGCGCCGACCGGCGCGCTCAGGCGTCCTTGAGCAGGCTGACGGTTTGGCCGAGCAGCTCGGCCGATTGCTTGGCGACTTGGAGATTCGCCTCGTAGGTGCGGTTCGCCTCGCGCATGTCGGCGAGTTCGGTCAGAACGTCGACGTTGGGCAACTTGACGAAGCCTCCCGCGTCGGCGGCCGGATTGCCGGGGTCGTGCTCGACCTTGAAGGGGGCGTCGTCCTGGCCGATCGTCTTGATCCTGACCAGCGGCACGCCGAGCGAACGGTCGAGGACGCTGTCGAACGAAACCGTCTGGCGGGTGTAGGGATCGGCGCCGGGCGTGTCGCCGGTCGACTGGGCGTTGGCGATATTCTCGGAAATCACGCGCAGTCGCACTGACTGGGCCTCGAGGCCCGAACCGGCGATACGCAGGGTCGCTTGCAGCGGATCAGGCATCGTCGCTCACTTCAAAGCCGACATGATCATTTGGTGGATGACGCGCTTGACGTTGGTCGCCATCGTGTAGTCGCGGTTGACCTCGCCGAGCTTCATCATCTCGTTTTCGACGTCGACCGAATTGCCGGAGAGCGTCGTCTCCGGCCCGTCCGACTCGACCACCCGCGCCTCGGCGAATGCATCGTTGCCCGGCGTCATATGCGAGGGGTTGGTCGAGACCATCGACACCTGCGCGTTGTCGAGAATCGCCGAAAACGGTTGCAGGTCGGTCGCCTGGAAGCCGGGCGTGTTGGCGTTGGCGATATTGGCGGCGATCAACTCGTCGCGCGACGACAGCCATTGTGTCCGCTGCGCGGCGAGCTGGAGCACGTAGGGTTGGGACACGCGTTGACGTCCGTTCAGTCAGAGACGTCCGAGGATTACGCCGCCGGCCTTGCTCCAAGCTTGCGCGGCGGCAACCGCGCCGCCGCCACCGCGCCGCGCAACCGTTCGTCCTTGATCGCGTCGTCGAGGTCGTCCTCGCCGTCGACCAGCACCTCGACCACATCGATCCCCGCCCGTTTGCGGCCGATCGTCAACTTGAAGAAGGCCGACACCGCCGCATAGTGGAACTCCATGTCGAGCCGCACCACCGGCGTCGTGTCCCATTGCACGTCGCAGCCTGCCGACAACGCGTAGCGCAGCGCGCCGCCGCGAAAGAACAGTTCGCCCGACGAGTTGACGAGATCGGCGATGTTTGCCGCCTGCTCGCCGCGGATCATCAGGATCAGTTCGGACGGGTCGGTCAGGCGCAGTTCGGTGGCGACCTCCACCATCGCCGCGGCGATGATCTGGTCGCGCCGACGATTGCCGGCTTGGGTCAGTTCGCGCATCGACTCACCCGTTTCTCACGATCGGCCACGAGCTTCTCTTTTCATGGATCAGATGAACGATTTCCGCCACGGCGCGGTAGAACTCGGGCGGGATCGCCGCGTCCACCGAAACCGCGGCATAAAGCGCGCGGGCCAGCGGCCGATCCTCGACGATCGGGACTTCGTGCTGTTCGGCGATTTCGCGGATCTTCAGCGCGATCAGGTCCACGCCTTTGGCCAGCACGATTGGCGCGCCGCCCTCGGAACGCACGTAGCGCATCGCCACCGCGTAATGGGTCGGGTTGGCGACCACCATCGTCGCGCGCGGCACCGCTGCCAGCATGCGTTTGCGCGAACGGTCGAGCCTGAGCGAGCGCAGCCGCGATTTCATCAGCCGGTCGCCCTCGGTCTGCCGCAGCTCCTCTTTGAGCTCGTGCCGGCTCATGCGCTGGTCGCGCCGCCAATGGATACGCGCCCAGGCGAGATCGGCTGACGCGACAACGAGCGTCGCCACCAGCACCGCGCCGATCACGTCAAGGCACAGCTTGAGCGCGCGCTGCGGCAGATCGGCGACGTCGTCGAACATCGAGGTCTCCAGCAGCAGGCGCTGGCCGCTGAGGATGAGCGTGACGAGGACGCCGACGGCGAAGACTTTCAGCAGGCTCTTGAAGAACTCGGTCCAACCGCGCAGACCGAAGATGCGCATGAAGCCGGCGCGCGGCGAGATGCGCGACAGATCGGGCATGATCCGGTCCGGCACGAAGCGCGGCGGGTTTTGCGCCGCCGAGGCGACGAGGCCGGCGATCATCAGCAGCAGGACCACCGGAATGATGAATTGGACGGCGGCGATCCCGACGATCCCGGCAAGCGCCAGCACGTCGTTGGACCGCTCGAGTCGCCAGCCGCCAGCGTCATCGAGAAAGCGCATCAGCGCGCCGACGAACGCCTCGGTGTGCGACGGCACGATGAAGACGAGAGCGATCAGGATCGCCGTCAGCGAAGCGAGAATCGGCACTTCGCGCGAGACCGGCACGTCGCCGCGCTCGACCGCGTCGTGAATCTTCTTTTCCGATGCCTCTTCGGTCTTGCTGTCGGTATCGCGATCTTCGGCCATCGCCGCCCCTCCCGGCTACGCCGCCTCGGCGCCGTCGGGCGGGGGGATCTCGATTTCGTTGCGCTGGGCCATCTTGAGCACAAGGTCGGTGATCTGCTTGCGCGCCTTGGCGATGTCGCGCGGCGAGGCGAGCATCGGCGTCGCCAACTCGCTCTCGACCAGGCGTTTCGAGCGCGAAGCCATCGCCGACAGCACCGTATCGCGGAACTCGGCGTCGGCGCCGCGCAGCGCCATGACCACCGTCTCGGTCTGCAGCTTGTCGAACAGCACCGCGCGGGCCCGCTGCGACAGCCGCGGCAGGTCGTCGAAGGAGAACAGCATCTTCATCACCATGCGCGCCTCCTTGGGGCGCGCGGCGACCAGCGACTGCACGACGTCGCGCGCGTCGAGCGGTTCGAGATTGTTGATGATGTCGGCGATGCGGCTGTGGTTGTCGAGTCCGGCGCCGCGCGCCGTCAGGATGGCGAGGTCCTTGCGCACCCCGTCTTCGACGATGAGCTGAATGTCCTCGGAGAGGACCGGCCTGACGATCATCGCCACCAGCACCTCGTTGCGCGCCTCGCGCGGCATACGTGCGACGACCTGGGCCGCCAGCGGCGGGGCGAGTTTCGACAGGATGTAGGTGGCGACCAGCGGATGCTCGTTGGCGAGATAGGTCTGCAACACCGACTCCGGCACGCCGCCGAGCGCGTTCCATACGCCGAGGTCTCCGGGCATCGAGACATCGGAGAGAATGTCGGCGACCTCTTCCGGCGGCGCCACGTCGGTGAGCATGTCGCGCGCCTTGCCGACGTCGCCCATCAAACTGGCGCCGGCCGAAAAGGCGGCGGTGAACTCCTCGACCAGCGATTCCAGCTCTCCCGGCGGAATTGCGCCGAGGCGCGCCGCGGCGCGCGTCACTTCGCGCAGCTCGTTTGGCTCGAGATGCTTGAGCAGGCGTGTAGCGGGCGGCTTGCCCATCGCCAGCAGGATCGCCGCGGCCCTTTGCGGCCCGGCGAGCTGGCGCAGCTCGCGGCTCGATCCGCCGTTGGTCGTCGCGTCCATGTCGGCTCGGCCTTCAGGCGACGCGATCGTCGCGCGACGACGCGACGATCTCGGTCAAAGACACCCCGTAGCGGGCGGTTTCCTCGTCGACCACCACGACTTCGCCGCGCGCGATGGTTCGACCGTTGACGACAATGTTGACCGGATCGCCGACCTTCTGGTCGAGCGAGACGACCGCGCCGCGGCCAAGCTTCATCAGACTGGAGACCGGCATGGTCGTGCCGCCGAGCACGACCTGAACGGTGACGGGAATTGAGAGGATGGCGTCGTAGCGCGGCGGACTCGCCGGCGCGGGAGGGGAAGGCGCGGCGGCGACGGGCGCAGCCTCGGGCTCGGGCTCGGCGGCGGGCTCGGGCAGGTCGCTGAGAGGTTCGAACGTGTCGTCCATGGCCCTGTGACTCTTTCCTGGGTCGTCTTGCGGCTGCAACCGACTTTGGCGGGTTAATTGGCGAGGGCGGATTCGATGGAATTGTCCTCGGGTTCGACCGCCGTTTCGATTTCCAAGGAGTAGCGGCCGTCGCCTTGTCCGAGCTTGCACCAGAACATCTCGCGTCCCTCGCATTCCAGACGGACCCGGCCCATGCCGGACCCATGCAGGGTCAGGACCTGACCGACCGAGAGCGCGGCGATGTCGCCCAACGACATCGGCAACTCGTCGAGCACCGCGGAAACGGCGACGCGAGCGCGGGCGACGCCTTGCTCGAGCTGGCGCGCCCAACGCGGATCGCCGCCGCCCGTTTCCGCGCCCGGCTCCGCAGCGAGCTGCTTGCGCAGCGGCGCCAGCGCCGCCTGCGGCGCGAGGACGACAATCGTGAGCGGGCCGACGCGCGTCGCCACATTCAACCGCGCTTCGACCGCCAAGCCGTCGCGCCGGCTGAGCGCGTAAACGTCGGCAAGCTTCTCCAGGCGTTCGAGGCGCAGTTCGAGGCTGCCGAAGCCGTCGAACGCCGCCTCCAGCGCGCCCGCAAGGCGCCGGGCGAGTTCAGCGACGAGATGGAGCTCGATCGTCGTCGCCGGCCGCGGCGACCGTTCGCTCACCGACACGCTCTCGTCGCCGAAGACGGTCGCGACCAGCGACTCGGCGATTTTGGGATCGAAGATCAGCATCAGCTTGGCGTCAAGCGCCCCGCTGTGCAGCGCCGCGGCCAGTTGTCCCTCGCACTCGCCCAGCGCCGTGAACACGTTCTCGGGGCGGATGACGTCGAGCGTCGGCGCGGCGTCGAGCTTCAAAAGACTGCCGGCGGCGGCGGGGATGTTGAGCGCGAACTGTTCGAAGGCGAACGCGAGGCCGGGCAGGCGCTCGAACGCCTGGCCAGCCGAATCGGGCTGTGCGCCCTGCAGCCAGGGCGCGCTCGTCGTCGAGTTTTCGCGTTCCGCGCGGGGCATGGGCTAGGCCGCCTCCTTGACCGCGCCTTCGGGCGCCGGCGCCGGGCCGGCGATCGTCTCGTTCTCGACCGTGTCGATCGTCGGTCGCTCCCTGGACGGGATCGTCTTGCGACCGAACTCGACCGCGACTTGCGGCATGGCGCCGTTCATGAAAGCGAGTAGGCTCTGCTTGACCAGGCTGAACAGGCGCAGTTGCTTCTGGCGCACGCCCTTGATCTTCAGCGCCACCGGCTGGACGACGGCGTAGGCGAGCAAGATGCCGGAAAACGTGCCGACCAGCGCCGCGCCAATCAGGCCGCCAAGGATCTCAGGCGACGAATCGAGCGAGCCCATGGCGTGGACGACGCCGAGCACGGCCGCGACGATGCCGAGCGCCGGCAGACTGTCGGCGATGTTCTGCAATGCGTGGACCGGCTTGAAACGATCGTTGGCGAGGGTCTCCAGCTCCTCGTCCATCAACGCCTCGATCTCGTGGGTTTTGGCGTTGCCGATGATGATCAGCCGGCCGTAGTCGCAGATGAAGGTCAGCAGGTCCTTGTTGGCGAGCAGGCGCGGAAAGCCCATGAACACCGGCGACGCTTCCGGGTTGTCGAAATGCGGCTCGACCTCGGCCCGCGACTTGCCGCGCAACTCGCGCATCAGTGCGTGCAGCGCGCTCAGAACGTCGAGAAAGTCGCGCGGCTTCGGCACCCTGTCGGTGATCGACTCGACGATCGCCTTGCCGCTGTCCTTGATGGCGGCCATCGGATTGGCGACGATGAAGATGCCCAACGCGGCGCCGCAGATGATCACGAACTCATAGGGCTGGAACAGCACTTCGAGGTGACCGCCGAGCGCGGCGTAACCGCCGAGAACGCTGCCGATGGCGATGATCAGGCCGATGATGAAATTCAAGTCCTGCTCCCTGCGCCCTTGGTCGCCGACCGTGCGACGCCAAACTTACGCCAGGCTGTTTCGCCGAGGTCAGCCCCATGCAAGCCGTCGGACCGATCGTCGCCCCAGGGCCGGCCGTCCAGCGGCGCGGCGGCGACGGGTTGGGTCATGCAGAACGGTCTCTACGTTTCGCTGTCGGCGCAGGTGGCGCTCGAACGACGCCTGGAGACGGTCGCCAACAACGTCGCCAACATGAACACGGTCGGCTTTCGCGGCGACGCGGTCCATTTCGACACCGAACTCGCCAAGGCTGGCGACAGCTCAATTGCTTATGTCTCGCCCGGAACCCCGTACATTTCGCGCGACGTCGGCGCAGCAGTGAAGACCGACAACCCCTTCGACGTCGCCATCCAGGGCGACGGCTGGATGTCGATTCGGACCCAATCCGGGATCGCCTACACGCGCGACGGCCGGATGCGCATGTCGGAAAGCGGGGCGCTGGAAACCCTGATCGGCAACCCGGTGCTCGACGCTGGCGGCGCGCCGATCGTCCTCAACCCCGTGGGCTCGACGCCGAACATCGGCGGCGACGGGATGATCTCGCAGGACGGCAAGCAACTCGGCGCAATCGGCCTATTCTCGATCGACAGCCAGGCCAATCTCGTCCGCACTGAGAACTCCGGCGTCATCCCCGACAAGCCGGCGACGCCGATCCTCGATTTCACCCAGAGCGGCGTGGCGCAGGGTTATGTCGAGGGCGCGAACGTCAATCCGATCGAGGAAATGACCAAGCTGATCTCCCTGACCCGCAACTTCGACGGCGTCAATTCGGAGGTTTCGCAGACCGAATCCTCGATGGAAGACGCCATCAAGTCCCTTGCGACTTAGGACCGTCTCAATGCGCTTGAGCGGCGATGACCAGGGGCGCGGCCGATGACAATGACCACGGATGGCGCAGCCTCCCCGCCCCCATTGACGGCGCTCGACCGGCTGGAGCGCGGACTCGCCGCCGCCGCCAAGACCATCCCGCTGACCGCCGTCAGCGGCGTGGTGACCGAGATCGCCATGTCTCACTACCGGGTGGCGGGCCTGTCGCGCTTCCTGCGCCTGGGCGAATGCGTGCGGGTCGACATCGGCGACCGCTTCCAGCTTGGCGAGGTGGTGCGGATCGACGATCAAACCGTGACCCTCAAGCCGTTCGATTCCCGTTGCGACGCGGCGATCGGCGCGCGCGCCTATCGCGCCGAGGCGCTGTCGCTCGCCCCCTGCCCGGCATGGAAGGGCCGGGCGATCGACGCGCTCGGCCAGCCGATCGACGGCGCTGGGGAACTGCCGGTCGGCGACCGCGTGATGCCGATCGACGCCGAGCCGCCGCCGGCGCTCAGGCGGACCCGGCTGCGCAAGCCGATCAAGTCGGGCATCCGCGTCGTCGACTTCTTCACCCCCCTATGCGCCGGACAACGCATCGGGATCTTCGCCGGTTCGGGCGTGGGCAAGTCGACGATGCTGGCGATGCTTGCCCGAGCGCCGGATTTCGACACCGTGGTGATCGCGCTGGTCGGCGAACGCGGCCGCGAGGTGCGCGAATTCCTCGACGACGCGCTCGAGGGCAACCGCCAGACGGCGATCGCCGTGGTCTCGACCGGCGACGAGAGCCCGATGATGCGCCGCCTGGCGCCGCGCACGGCGATGGCGGTCGCCGAATATTTCCGCGATCGCGGCGACCAGGTGCTGCTGATCGTCGACTCGGTCACCCGCTTCGCCCACGCCGCCCGCGACGTCGCGCTGGCGGCGGGCGAGCCGGCGGTGGCGCGCGGCTACGCGCCGAGCGTGTTCTCCGACCTGCCGCGCCTGCTCGAACGGGCCGGTCCCGGCCTCGAAGACTCGGGCTCGATCACCGGCGTCTTTTCAGTGCTGGTCGACGGCGACGACCACAACGACCCCGTCGCCGACAGCATTCGCGGCACGCTCGACGGCCATATCGTGCTCGACCGGGCGATCGCCGACCAGGGCCGCTTCCCCGCCGTCGACATCCTCGCCTCGGTCTCGCGCATCCCCAACCCGACCTGGTCGCCGGAGCAGCGCAAGCTGGTGACCCGGCTGCGCGCGCTCATCTCCCGCTTCGAGGAGACCCGCGATCTCAGGCTGATGGGCGGCTTCACGCCCGGCGCCGACCCGCTGCTCGACCAGGCGGTCAAGTCGGTGCCGCGCATCTACGAGGCGATGAGCCAGACGCTCGCTTCGCCGCCCTGCGAGGACCCCTTCATCGAACTCGCCGCCGCCTTGCGCGGCGACGTCAAGGACGAAAGCGCCGAGCCGCTCGTCGGCTGAGCGCGGCAAATCGAAAGCGTGCGCATGAAACTCGCCGGACTGTTCGTTCCCCGCTTCGCCGCCAACGCCCTTGCGGCGCGCTCGCCCGTCGATATCGCGCTGTTCGGCTTCGGCGTGACGAGCGCTGCGGCCTCGGTGGTGTTCGCCGCCGTGATGTTCACTCGCGCCGGCGACGCGCCGATGGTCAACGGCATGCAGTATCTGTCGGTATTCGCCCAGCCGCACCGGCACATCGCGGTTGTCGCTTCCGTCGAGCCTGCGCCCGCGCGCGCCGCCGCTCCGGCCCCCATTGCGACCAAGGTCGCCGACTCGAAGACCGCGGCGCCAGCGCGCGCCGATCCGCGTCAATCGATCGACATGTCGCCGACCGGTTCGATTGTCCGCGGCGGCGACGACGCGCCCGCGGACGCCGATCCCTACCGCCTCGTCGCGGTCGAACCGGGCATGGCGTGGTTGCGCAACAGCGTCGAGACGCGGGTGATCAAAACGGGCGATTTCGCCCCGGGGCTCGGGCGCGTCGCCGCGATCGTCGAGCGCCAGGGACGTTGGACGCTGCTCGACGAATCCGGCGCCGTCCTGCTCGCCGCAGACCCGCTTGCCTCCCCCGGCGCCGCGGTCAACCCGTTCTCGCGACGGATGATCTTCGGCGGCGACTGAGCCTCCGCCGCGCGCCGTGCGACGACGACCGGCGCGGCCGGCAAGTCGGTTACGCGGGCGGGCGATTTCAACGGCTTGGGCGCCATTTTGCGCGCGGCGCGCAGGCCGGCGCGGACACGACGCGACGGCCGCCCGCCCGGCTCGCCCGCCTTCCTCGACCGCGTCGCGGCGCTGATCGGCCGCGACCCGCGCCCGCGAAAGCGCGGACGCGACTCGGCGAAAGAGGGAATTATGCAGGCGGCGCCGCGGTCGTAATTCCGTAGTTCCATGACGAGGACAGCGGGCGGAAGCGAAACGAAGCGAAGCCAAACGAAGCTTCGGCGAAACGAAGCGAAGCCCAAACGAAACGGCCGGCTTCGTTTCGGCCCGCGTAAGTCGTTGATCTGCATACGCAAGCGAAACCGCCCGCTTCGCCTCCTCCTATCTTTCCAATGCGTTGAACCCGCTTCGCAGCGTGAGAACGCCGCCGCGCCGCCGGCCGACCCGACCGCTCTGGGCGCGACAAACTATGATACCGACCATTCCGATTTTCAGGAAGAAATTGTCGCGGCGACAGCATGCGTGAATCTACGCGCTTTGCGCCATTGTCATCCCGCAAGCTGGGTGACGCGCGACACGCAAGGCGTTTCCGAGGATCGCACGACAAATTCTTGACGTGAACAAACAGCGAACATAACATGAGTGCATCAGGCAGGAAGAGGCCATCCATGCAGTTCGCGCGGCATTTCCGTTTAAGCGAAGCGGCGGGACGCGGCGTCCGCTGCGATGAAAGCGGTCTCTATGTCGGCGCGACGCCGCTGCTCGAACGCAAAGCGAGCCCTGGCGGCCGCTCCGGCTGGCGACCGCGACCGCTCGCCGACCTCGACCGAGAACTCGGTGAGGTCTACCGCAAGCGAGTTACGTTCGCCGGGAAGCTTCCCGGCTTGACGACCATCGCTAGCGCACTTGATCGCGGCGAGATCGCTCGCGCGCAAATCGCTGCGGTGCTGCTCGGGCTTCCCGATCCAATGGAGGCCTCCGCATTGAAATCGATCCCGGATCAGGCGCGCAATCTCACGTCTGAATTGAAGCGAGCGGGCATCCTCGCCGCCTCGGTTGGCAACGACGAAAGAGAGTCGAGCCAAATGGGAAAGTTCAATCCCTACCATGACGAAGACGGGCGATTCACGGACGCCGCGCGCGCGGTCGCAGCGTCGAGCGCGGGCGCTACAGTCGGTGCGCGTGGCTCCGTTGTCGCTGGCGCGCCTTCGCACACAAATCAGAGCGCTTCGCAAGATTCTAGCGAACCGGCCGTCGCAACGACGCGCATCGCGACGGCGCCACGGCTTACCTGTCTGGACGCGTTCAGGGCATGTGTCCAGGACGCCATTTTCGTCAGCGGAAGATCGACTTCAGGCTGCACGGCGGCCTTGGCGACATGCAAGTCGACCGGCCTCCCGACGATTTTTCCACCTGGAATCTTGGGTCAACGGTAGGGGGCTGACATGAGCGATGAGGCAAGCGACACCCTACGCGAAGCGATCGATCGCGTGGCGATCGACTACCACAACGAGGACTACGAAGGCTGCCTTCGCAGGTGCTCGGCGCTGTTGTTCGACGATGAACAATCGCTCACCGAACGGGTGAAGGCGTCGCTCTACGTCTTCATGCGCGAATGCTGCGCGTTCCTGCTCGAGCGCGTTGCGAGTCCGCCGTCCAGCCAACAGAGTTGCTCATTCTGCGGGAGGTCGCCGCCGGAAGTGCGGCTCGGCGCCGGGCCGTCGGCTTTCATCTGTGACGGATGCATCGACCTTTTCGCACATCATTTCGAGGAAGCGGCGCCGTCATAATCAGAGTGCTGAATCCACGATCGCATGAATCCATCGCGAGGATCGCGAGAAATAGATTGCTCGAGATCGTCATTGCATATGGCTCCAGAAATCGCCGTCGGTTAACCGCCGCTCAAATGGGATATCCTGGAGAAATTTCTCCGTCGGAGGAACAATCCAACGCGCGGGATTTCCGCCCACCAACCACGGCGCGCTTTTCTCGATTCCAGTCGTCACCGCATCCGAGGTGATCGCGATGGTCGCCTTTGAGAATCTCACTCCGGGGCCGAAACTCGTATCGAGACGCTCGGGGTCGACAAGCTCGACGCTCGTGGGACCGTTGATGTCGCGAAAGCGCACCATCATCGGCGTGTGGGCAGCGTCAAACGTCGCTGTCTCGCGGCTGGCGGCGATGCGATCGAACGCCGCTGCCGTCAGTCCGACTGGATCAAATAGATTTCGATGCGCATATTCGAAGAGACCCCATGGAGAATCGCTCACACGCGGGCGACCTGGTCGTTGGTCAGCAATACGAAAAGCAGCCCCTTGTCGCCGAGGTCAACGACCACGGCCTCGCCTTTGACGCCGCAATTGAGCGCGGCCCCCATCCGGATGACGCCGTCGTTGAATACGCAATCCTCTTCCTGCACGGCCGATCCGCTCACCATTCGTCCGTTGTCCTCGACCTCGACGGTGAAGCGATAGCGCGCCGCGCGCGGCCACGACCCGCAGCCGGCGACGGCAAGCGCGAGCGCCAGAGCAAGTGCGCTCCTCGCTATTTTCATGCTTCCGAACCTTCTGGTTGCCCTTCGTGCTTCAGCATTTCGGCCAGCGTCTCCACCCGCGCGCCCACGGTGACGCCAGCATAATTCCCCTTTTCGGCTGCGGCGAGCCGCGCCTCGAACGCGCCCATGCAAGTCGATTGAATGGGGAATTATGCATATGTCCATGGACTCTCCGTAATCTGCAATCCGCGCGTCCGCCTGACCCGGGCTCGCCGTCAAGCCCGAGCGCGCTTACGCGCGTCGCCTTCGGCGAGGCTTGACCGCTCAAGCGCGGATCAGGCCGTGGGCTCCCAAGGCCTCGACGCACGAAACCGGCGCGTCGCGCCGGTTTTCGGCGTCGAAGGCCTTGGGAGCCAAACACCCTATCGCGTCGGCGCGGTCATCGCGAAGCGGCCGGAGCGAAGCGAAGGAGCGCCGAAGGCGCTTGACGACGACGGCGCGATGGGGCCGGCGAGCAGGCTTAAGGGATTGAATGAACTGTCGCCGCAATTTCGGTTTGCGCGGACCTCATCGTGAGCCGCCCGCGCGTCAGCGAGGGCCGCGAAGGGTGGCCCAGGAAGCGCGCTAACCCGCGCTCTGGAGCGTCGTTCGAGGCCGCTTCGCGGCGCCTCATGACGAGGGATGCGGGCGGCGAGCGACTCCGCCAATTCGTCGTGCGCTAGAGCATGTTGTTTTTGGGTTGAACCACTCTCCGCCGTCATGGCCGGGCTTGACCCGGCCATCCAGATCGTGTCGGTCGAAAGGACGCTGCTGCGGCGACCTTCCGCGCGGAGCGTCGCGCTTGGATGGCCGGGTCAAGCCCGGCCATGACGCAATTGGCGATTCCAATCAATTTCAATTCGCCCTACCCCCGGCGGCGCGGCGCCGCGAGCGCCGCTTCG
This sequence comes from Roseiarcus sp., assembly GCA_049513815.1. Classification (GTDB taxonomy): domain Bacteria; phylum Pseudomonadota; class Alphaproteobacteria; order Rhizobiales; family Beijerinckiaceae; genus Roseiarcus. The sequence continues at coordinate 47,845 of JBEKVR010000005.1, forward strand.
GCGCGATCGAGCAGCATGTTGGCGATCGCCACCCGGCGATTGGCGAGCTCGCGCGGCGCGTCGCGCCGACGATCGGGATGGTTGGCCCACATGAAGCGCCGCCGCACACGGCTGAGCTCGGCCAGCGTCGGCGCGTCGCCCAAGTCCAATTCAGCGGCGATGGCGTCGGGATCGTCCGTCAACGGCGCGGCCGGTTCGACGCGCGGCGCAGCCGGCTCGACCGGCGGCGGCTCGCCCGCCGCTTCGACCCAGGCCAGAGCCTGGTCCCAGGCGCTCGTCGGGCTGTCCGCCGTTTCGGCAGGCGGATCGACGGCGGCGAAAGGATAGCCGAGCGGCCGGGCGATCCGGTCGGGATCGCCGCCGCCGCTTTCGACCTCGGCGAGAACGCTGCCGAAGCTTGTCGGCGCGCGTTTGCGCGCGCGCGGCGGAGCGCTCACGACGCCGACTCGTTCGCGGCGGACTCGCTTGCGTCGACCATGACCCGGTTGCGGCCGTTTGCCTTGGCTTCATAGAGCTTGGCGTCGACGCGACGCAGCAACTCGTCGGCCGACTCGCCGTCGCGCAGGCGCGCGACGCCGAACGAAGCGGTGACCGCGCCGAGGCGCTCGCCGCTGGCCGCCACCGCCCAGCGCTTCGCCTCGAGCTGCTTCTGGATCTGGTTGACGATCGAGGTCGCATCGGAAATGTCGGCGTCCGGGAACAGGATGGCGAATTCCTCGCCGCCGAAGCGGGCGACCTTGTCGTCGCCTTTGATGTTGGCGTTCAGCAGATCGGCGAAGCGCTTGAGGACCACGTCGCCGGCCATATGGCCGAACTTGTCGTTGATCGCCTTGAAATGATCGATGTCGGCGAGACCGACGCAGAGCGTCTTGTCCTCTTCGCGCGCGCGCTCGACCTCCTCGTTCAGCGCAGCGTCGAAGTAGCGGCGGTTGCCGAGCCCGGTCAACGAGTCGCGGCTGCCGATTTCCTCCGCCTTATTGAGGCTCGAGCGCAGCCGCATGATCTGGAAGCGCGACTGTTCGAGTTTCTCCGTTAGCCCGTTGACTTTGTGCTGCATCGCACGGTTGTCGTTGATCAGGGTGAGAACGATCTCGTTGATCGTGTCATAGGAGCCGACGCGCGCCAGCTTGCGGTTGGCGCCGGCGAGCGACTCGCTGAATTTTGCTCCCTCGGCGGCCTGGTCGCGAATGTTGGTGAGGACGGCGGCGAGCGCCGCGTCGGCGCGCCGTTCGAACTCCGCCGCCGCCGCGTCGCCATTCTCACGGACGGTCGGCCCCGCGCCGACGACGATGGCGAGAACGCCGACGCCGATCAGGCCGAGCAGATAGACTTCGGTCAACGGGTCGCTGCGGGCGCGCGACGCGCTCAACGCGCCGAGCGCGATGAAGACGATCACGCCGATGAAGTGGAGCGCGCTCCTCAGGTTCGGGCGTAGGCTCATGGCGTCTCCGATCGCGGTCGGCCGCCGCGATGCTAAAGCCGAAGGACAAACAAAGCCGGCAAGCCGACGCGACCCCCGCGCTTGTGCGCCATCGCAAACGACGGCATCGCGGCGGCGGCGATCCTTGCCGCTCGCCCGCGCGGTTCAGACTGACACCACGTGAGGCTGGCGGATATTGTTTACCAATTTCTTTAACCCCAAGCAGCAGCCGTTACATGGCCGTCACTTGCAGAACGCGCGGGCGCGCGGCGTCCATTCGCCCATGCCGCTCGCCACCATGTTGCCAATGACGTTGCAGACATAGGTTTTCTGCGCCTCCGGGTTGTCGGGGCCGGCGTTGTAGCGCGCCACCGCCAGCGTCCAGTTGCCCTCCTGGGCCCTGAGCGTCTTGAGGAAACCGGCTGCGTAATCGACGTTGCGAGCGGGATCGAACATTTCGGCCAGCGAACCGAAATGCGACGCGTGCCAGTGATGGTTGATCTGCATGCAGCCGACGTCGATCAGCTTCGCGCCGCGTGCGCGTTCGGCGGCGAAGCGTTGCAGCGCCTCCTCGAGGCTGGCCGAATGAACGGCGCGCCCGTCGACGTTCATGTCCCACGGGCTCAAAGCGCCGGCGTGGCCGGTTTCGGTCAGACCGACCGAATAGAGGATATTGAGCGGAATGCCGTTTTCACGCGCGGCGCGCGCCATTTCCTGCTCGCAAAGCTCGCCGGTCTCGGCGCGCGCGACGACGGCGCTAGACAGTAAGATCGCCAACGCTACGACGAGCGGAAGCGCTCTGCCGCCGCCAGGCGTCCGCCGCGCCGTCGCGCTGCGAGGTCGACTGCCCGCCGGCGGGCGAATCGCGGTTGGCTCCATTGGAAGGATTGTCCTGGGTTCCAGATTGCGCATCGCCATTCGAATCGGCGCCGGCGGTCGCGTCGGCGCGCATCGGCTGGACAACAAGGGAATCGAGCGGGGTCGAAGCCGAACCGAGTCGGGCCGCAATCGCGTCGCGATCGCCCGCGATCGCCTGCAGCGTGCTGGTCTTGGCCACTTCCACGACGATCGACAGCTTGCCGTCGGCAAGCCGCATCGTCACCTGCAGCGACCCGAGTTCGGCCGGGGCCAAATTGATCTGCAGCTCCTTGACCGGCTGCGCTTTCGACGCGCCGGCGGCGGTCGAACCACTCGCGCTCTGGGCCGCAGCGCTGAGCTCCTCGGCCGCCTCGGCGATGACGGCGGGCACTTGATCGAGGCTGACCGACGCCGAGAAACCGCCAGCGAGATCTGAAGCGGCGGAGGTCGCTGAGGCGGAGGTCGCGGCGGCGGGCGACGGGGCGGCGCTTCCGCTCGAATTGCCGCCGGTCGACGAATCCCCCGACTTGGCGGACGACGATTTGCCGGCTGCCGCGCCGACGGACTCGCCCGTCGCGGCGGAGGCGGCGACGCCGTGCGCTGGCGCGCCGCCCGACACGCTGGCGCGCTTTGCGGTCGCCGGCGCGCTTTCGCTCGCCGACGCGGACGAGCCTGGCGCACGCCGCTGCGCGGCGCCGACGTCGGTCGCCGCTGCGACCGCCGCTGTCGCCGCCGTCGCGGCGCTGGAGGCGACGTCGAGGCCGAGATAGGTCTTCGATTCGACGTTGGAGACGAACAAAGACGAATCGCCGCCGAGAAGATCGCGCAGAGTCGAGCCCGCCGCGTCGGCGGCGGCGCCCTTGGCGAGAACCGCTCCGGAAACAGCCGATGCCGCGCCCGGCGAAGAATCGCCGGCGAAACCGTTTGGATTGCGGGACGTCGTCGCAGCGGGGGCGCCGGTCGTCGTCGCGGCGGGGGCGGCAGACGCGAACGCGGCGGCGGCTGGCGCGCCGAGACCTGAGGCGACGAGCGCGGTCAGCGCCGCGGCGCTGGAATCTCCAGTCGCGGCGCCGTCCGTCTTGGCGCCGTTTGCGCGGCCTTTCCCCACAGTTGAGGGGACATCGGCATTTTCGGCGATCGCGCTCGCCGCTCCGGCGACGGCGGCGGACGACGCGGCGTTGACGGCGCTCGCATCGGATTTCGGCGTCGCGCGCGACTTCGGCGCGGTATTCGTCGCGCCGCCGCCCGTCGTCTTGGACAAGGCGGACGCGCTGGCCGAAGCCGCGTTGGCGCCGCCGCCAAGCGCGTCATTCGCCAGCCCAGCGAGCGCGGCCTCGAGCGCGGCGAGCCGCGACGCCCTGGCGGTCTCGCGGCTCGCCGCAGCGGAAGCGGCGCTCGTTCCGTCGGCCGCCGCGCTCTTTGACGACGCCTCGACTTTCGCCGTCTCGTTCTCGAGCGTGTTGAGCAAATCGGCGAATCTCGATCCGGCGCCGCGGTCGGTCGTTTCTTGCGCGGGCTCCTGCGCCCGGGTCGGCGCGGCGTTGGAGGCGGTGACGGCGGCGAGGCTCATAGGTTTCCCTTCGGCGTGACGGCCGCCAGCGGCGCGGTGCGGCCAAGCGCCGCTTCGGCGAGGACGATCGTCTGCGCGACCGCATCGTTGGGATTGGCGCTGGCCATCGCCGCCACGTCGGCGGCGGGCGGCGGCTCGGCCGACGAGGCGGGCGGCTCGCGCAGAAACGCCGCCACGCCGCGCGCCGCGGCGAGCAGCTCCTGATCGTGGCGATCGAGACGAGTCTGAGCGACACTTTGCAGCTCGGCGAGCGCGGCGTCGTAATTGGGGGTGAGAATGCGCGCCATCGCTTCATAGAGCTTGCCGCGCGCCTCTTCGACGGTATCGGGCGGAACGCCGTCGAGCGCCGCTGTGGCGGCCATCGAGGCGACCTCGAACCGGCCGTTCAAAATCGCCGCGCGCGCGAGTCCGAGCAGGAAGCCGCGACGAGCGTCCGGCGCCAGCGCGGCAAAGAAGCCGCGGAACTTGCTGAAGTTTTCCGGGTTGTCGATGGCCCCGGATTGAGCGAGCGCGCCGGCGAGGGTCTGCAGAAAAGCTTCGGCGTAGACCGAGCTGCCGAAGCGCGAGGCGTATTGCCGCGCCAACCGGGCGAGGCGTTCGACCTCGTGCTGGTCGGCTTCCAGCATGACTTCGCGCCGCAACGCCGCCTCTTCGACCAGCGTTCCAGGCGCCAAAAGGCGCGCGAGATCGAGCAGTTCGATCGCCTTGGCCGAATCGCGGCTGGTCTCGATCACCGATTGGGCGAAGGCCATCGGGCCGGCGAGCCGCAGAGGAAGGCGACGCGCGTCGATCCCCGACAGGCGTTTCTCGGCCTCGGCTTCGTTGCCGAGCACATAAGCGAGGGCCCCCCGCAGCAACGGGATTTCGCTGGGCGGAACAGCGCCGCTCTCAATCAGGCGGACGATGTCGCGCGGTTGGCCGCCGCTGAACAGATAGATGACGGCCGCGTCAGTTTCATGCTTCGATTGCCAGACTTCGGGTTTGGCCGCGACGATCGCGGCGCCGACGGCGCTGATTCGTTCAGCCTGGCTGGCGTAGGCCGCCTTGTCGCCGGCGGCGATGCGCACCTGAAGGTTCTGCAGATCCGAGGTCAGGTCGGAGATCGTCTGCGCCGACGCGACGGCGACGCCGCCGAGCGCGACGCCAATCGCGGTCGCCGCGAGCGCGCAGGCAAGGCGTCGCGCTCTCACGGTTTGGCTCCCTTGATCAGGATTTCGATGCGGCGGTTCTCGGCAGCGAACGGGTGGGCTGGGTCGCGCAGTCGTTTGTCGGCGTAGCCCTCGATCCGCTCGAAACGGCTCTCCGGCAATCCGGCGCGCGTGAGCATGTAGTAGGCCATCTGCGCGCGCGCCGACGACAGACGCCAGTTGTCATAGGTCGGCGACTTGTAGGGATGAGCGTCGGTGTGGCCGCGCACGACGACCAGACCGGGCTGCGGCTTGAGGATGGCGGCGATGGCGTCCATCGCCTGGATCAGCTGCGGCTGCGGTTCGGCCGAGCCGATCGCGAACATCATGAAATTCATTTTGTCGGTGAGGCTGATCAGCAGGCCTTCGTCGGTCGCCTTGACGTCGACGGCCGGGCCCAGCCGCGCCGCGCCCGGCGGCGCGATTTGCAGCTCCAGCTCTTTCTGCAGGCGAGCGGCGGTCGCCGCGGTTGGCTTCGACTCGGCGGCGGCGGGCGCCGGCTTGGCCTCGTTGGCGGCTGCGGCAGGCGGCGTCGGCTCGACCTCAGTCGGTTGAGGCGTCGGCGCGGCGGCGACCGCCGGCGGTTTCGGCGGCTCGTTCGACTCCGTTTCAGGAGCGACCTGGCGCGCGGCCGAGCGGAACGGATCAGGGAGGCCGTCGTTCGCGGGCGCGCCGTTCGTCGCGTCGCGCTGCATGATCGCGAGCACGTTGGGCGAGGTCGATCCGGCGATGGAATCGAGACTGCCGTAGGGGTCGGCGAACAACACGCCTTCGGTCATGTTCGCCTTGGGGGCCGCGGGATCGCCGAGGTTGGCCGCCGCGCCCGGCGGATTGCCGCCCGGCTTGTCGAGGCCGCTTGTCGCCGTCGGCGGCGGCGGGTCGTCCGGCGTCTTGGCGGCGCCGACTGGACCAGGCTGCTTCGACTTTGCCGACTGAGTCCCGTCGGACGCATCGACCGCCGGAGTGGCCGAGCCGTCGCCGTGAATGCTCTTGGGCGTTCGCGACGATTCCTCGAGCTTCACCGGGTTGAAATAGCGGGCGATGATCGTCTTGGTGTCTTTGTCGGTGGCGTTGATGATCCACAACACGAGAAAGAACGCCATCATCGCCGTCATGAAGTCGGCGAAGGCGATCTTCCAGGCGCCGCCGTGATGCTCTTCCTCGTGGCCGCCGCGGCGCCTGACGATGATGATCTCGGGATGCGGGGCGTCTTCCATGGAAGCGGGTTACCGAGCGAGCGAGGCGATGAGGTCGGCCCAAGGCTGTAGCTGGCTGCGAATCGTCGTTTCGTCGGCCTCGATCGAGACTTCGACGCCATGATCGGCGACGTACTCGACCTCGACGGCGAGATAGGCGACGCGTTCGCGCAGCGCGGCGAGAACGCGCTCCGGGCCGCGAATCTTGATCAGGCCGGGCGAGCCGCCGACCCGCAGCCGGGCGAGATTGTCGCACAACGCCTCGACGATTCGGTCGGCCGTCGCGCGCGTGACGAGCGGCTCGACGAGACGCGCCACGACCTCGGCGACCCGCTGTTCGATCTCCTGCAACCCGGCCGACACCGTCTCGGCGATCTGAGCGTATTCGTTGAGCTGGAAGTCGAGCTGCGCGAGCGTCGCCCGCTCGCGCTCGCCGGCGATTTCGCGCTCGATGTTTTCGGCCTCCTGAGCGCACGCCGCGGTGGCGCCGTCGCGGCAGCCGCGTTCGTAGGCCTCGGCGATTCGCGCTTCGATCTCCGCTTCGCTGGGAGCGGCGCGAGGGCGCGGCCGCGGCGCCGGCGCGCTTTCGTCGCGCGGCGGGGCGAGCTCGCGCAAGGCGCGGCCCAGGGGAACCGAAACACGCGCGTCGGGGTCCGGCACGGCGCGCAGCGTGCGCGGCTTGAACGGCGTCGGCGTCGGTCCTTGGGCGAACGGTTGCGCCTCCGCCTGGCCGAGCCGACCGAAGTGGTCGAGATACTGCATGATCGGAACCGGCTTCATGCGTTCGCTCCCTCACGGATCCATTGCTTGAGAATCGCCGCCGCGACCTCTTCGTCGAAATCGACCAGCTTCTGCAGATGGCGTTGCGGACTCTTGTCCTTGCGCGCCACGAGCTCCTTGAGGAAGTCGTCGCGCTCGTCGTTGGCGTCGATGAGGAAGTTCGGCTCCGGCCCGCCGAGACTGCCGAGCGCGATCGCCGGGCCGCCGGGACCGCCCGGCCCGTCGAGCGCCGACATCGGCGGCGGCAGTTCGCTCAAGCCCCCGGCGAACGCCGAGGCCGACTCGGCAGGCGGCGCGAGCAGCATGCGCGTCGCCGGCCGCAGGCCGAACCACAGCAGCAGCAGCGCGACGAGGACGATGGCGCCCGAGCTGACGAACGACCCGGCCTGGCGCGCCAACGTCTCGAGCAGAGACGGCGGCTCGACCGGAGCGAGATCGCGGGCGGAATCGGCGGCGAAATCGACGACGGCGATCTTGACCAGGTCGCCGCGGTCCTTGCGCAAGCCGGCGGCGGTCGTCACCAACTGCTCGATTTCCTGGACCTGCTTGCTCAGCGCGTCGGGCGCCGGCTTGTCGCCGAGCGAGGCCGTCAGCGACGCCTTGTTGATCAGCACCGCCACCGACAGGCCGTCGATGACGAAGCCGGCGCTGGTGGTGGTGATCTGCTTGGAGGAAACCTCGTAGTTGGTCAGCTCCTCCTTCTTGTCGGTGGCGTCGCTCGACTGCTTGGAGTCGCTCGTCTGCGGCTTGTTGGCGGGCAGGTTGGCCGCGACCCCAGCCGCGGGCTGGCCGGCCGCGTTCTGCGAGTTCTGCTTTTCCTTGACCACCCGCACCGACCGCTCGACGCGCTGGTCGGGGTTGTAAATCGTCTCGTTGGTCTGGGTCTTGTCGGCGTTGAGCCGCGCCGCGACGCTGACCTGGAAATTGTGCAGGCTGAGATAGGGCGCGAGGGTGGTGGTGATCTTCTCGCGCAGTTCCTGCGAAACCTCCTTTTCCAGGCCAAGCAGGTTGTCGGGCGACTTCTCGAGGTTATCCGGGCCGCTGGCGAGCAGCCGGCCGTCGACGTTGAGGACGGTGACCTCGTCGGTCTTCATGTTGGGGATCGCCGCGGCGACGAGGTGGCGGATCGAATCGCCGACCGAGCGATCGTCGCCGCCGTCGGTGCGGACGATCACCGAGGCCGAGGGCGACTGCTTTTCGCGGCGGAACGAGCCTTCGTCGGACATGACGATATGGACGCGCGCCGCCTTGACGCCGCGAATCATCTGGATGGTGCGCGCCAGCTCGCCCTCCATCGCGCGGACGCGCGTCACCTCCTGCATGAACGAGGTCAGGCCGAGCGAGCCGAGCTTGTCGTAGAGTTCGTTGCCGATGCTGCCGGAATGCGGCAGGCCCTTTTCCGCCAACATCATGCGGGCCGACGCCGCCTGCCCGACCGGCACCGTCACCGCCGCCCCGTCGGCGCTGACGTCGAAATTGATCCCCGCTTCGCGCAGGCTCGAGCCGATGCTGACGACGTCGTCGCGGTCGAGGCCGGAATAGAGCGTCTCGCTCGACGGCCGGCTGAGGTAATAGCCGGCGAAGGTGATGGCGCCGAAGACGGCGACGCCGATCATCGCCAGCGCCATCAGGCGCTTGCCGCCGAGGGCGAGCAGATTCGCCAGCAACCGTTCGACCTGCGCCAATGCGTTGTTCATCTCGCCCGCGCTCGCACGCCCTGCCGTCGCGACCCAGATGCGGTCGCGACGCCTCGCCGCAGATTCGGCGACGGAGCTTGCGCGGGCATTGCGCGGGGCGAGCGCCCAGAGCGCATTGCTTTTGGGTTGATCCCCTTTCCGCCGTCATGGCCGGGCATGACCCGGCCAAACAAGCGCCGCAGGGCCGTCATCGAGATGCGAGACTCAGCGGCTCAGCCTGGATGGCCGGGTCAAGCCCGGCCATGACGCAAGAGAGCGAGCGAGGCGCTGGCCGCGGCCGATGCGAAGCCAACGTCGCGGCGCCTAAAATTTGGCGCGCTGCGGTCCGGCTTTACCTTATCTTAAGACCCGTGTCGCAGGTTGGGCGGGACTGAACCGGGTCGGTCCGCGTTTCGCGGTTGCCGGTTTCGGCGTCACACGGCGATTAGTTCCTGCGTATCGGGGCTAAAGGCATAAGGCCGCTTCGTCGTCTCGGTGCAAATCCGAAATGTCACACGGTTTCGTGATTTCACGGACAGGAGCACCCTTATGAGTTCGATTCTCACCAATGCCTCGGCCCTCAGCGCGCTGCAGTCCCTGCGCGAGACGCAGTCGGCCCTGAAGACGACCGAAAACCAGGTTTCGACCGGTCTCGCGGTCTCCAGCGCCGCCGACAACGCCGCCTACTGGTCGATCGCGACCCAGCTCAACTCCGACAGCGGCGTCGTCACCGCGGCCGACCAGGCGCTCTCGCAGAGCCAGTCGGTGCTGTCGACCGCCACTTCGGCGATTGGCTCGATCGTCAGCACGATCAAGTCGATCCAGACGGCGCTGACCGAAGCGACCAACCCGGGCGCCGATATCGGCCAGATCGCCACGACGCTCACCTCGCTCGGCCAGCAACTGAGCGACGCGGTCAACGGCGCTTCGTTCAATGGTCTCAACGTCCTCGACGGCACGCAAGCGACCGCTGGAGCGACCGCAGGAACGATATCGTTCGTGTCCGGCTTCAACGCAACCGCCACCGGCGGCACAGTCAATACAATCGGCTTGGCTACCCAGGCGCTGATCGCAACGACCGCGGGCGTCGCTGCTGGCGCCACCGCGAAGAGCGGCCTTCTCGAGGGCGGAACCGGAAGCGCTGCGGGCACCGGCGTCGACTTGACCGGCATCGGAGCTGCGCTTAGCACGGCTTACGGCACCGGCAACGCCGCCGGCGCGACTGCCGCCGCCGCCCTCGCCAACACGGACCTGGGGGGCGTCGCCACGGTGCTCAACGCTGTGACGAATTACGCCGCGCAGATCGGCGCCACCCAGGACCGCATGACCGCGGCCTCGACATTCAACAGCGCGCTGACCACCAACTACTCGACCGGCGTCAGCGCCCTCGTCGACGCCGACATGAACCAGGCCTCGACCCGTCTGCAGGCGCTGCAGACGCAGGAACAGCTCGGCATTCAGTCGCTGTCGATCGCCAACCAGAACGCCCAGCTCATCCTCAAGCTGTTTCCCTGAGCTGATCGAAGCGCTACGACGCCTGCGACGTCATCGCAGGCGCCGGCGCCGATGAAGAGGAAGGCGCGCCGCCGGCGCGCTCCTGCCGGGCGGCGTTCGCCCGGCCAATCGCCAAAGACAGTGCGGCGCAAGACGACCGCTCCTGTAGCGACCGCGCTCCCCTGGTAGTCACCAACGAAAAGCCAACCAAAGCCAACCCCTGGCCGTCCGCGTCGTCGGCCCCTCGAATTGCTCCAGCGAAGGGACGGCGGCGCGCGCCAGGCGCGACGCAAACGAGACGCCCGCCACGCAGTCGCGCGGCGGGCGTTTCGTTATTCGGACGTCCCTTCTCCCCGCAAGCGGGGAGAGGGGAATGGCGCCGCGCCGGCTCAGCGGCGCTCGATGCAGTAGCCGAGATAGCGTTTCGAATCGATCGGGTCGTAGCCGAGCCGATGCTTGAGCTTCTTGCGCAGCTTGCTGATGTGGCTCTCGACCACGTTCTCGTCGACGTTCTCGTCGAACAGGCCGTAGACGGCGTTGAAGATCTGCGTCTTGGTGACGCGGCGGCCGCGGTTGCGAACGAGGTATTCGAGGATGCGGCACTCGCGCCGCGGCAGCGGCAGCGGCACGTCCTTCACTTCCGGCTCGCGCCCGTCGAGATAGACGCGCAGCTCGCCGATCGTCACGTGGCTTTGCTCGCCGAGCGCGCGACGGCTGATCGCGCCGACCCGGGCGAGGATTTCGCGCACGTGCACCGGCTTGCGCAGCACGTCGTCGACGCCGGCGGCGAACATTTCGAGCGTCTCGTCGAGCGACTGGCGATCGTTGAGGCAGAGCACCGGAGCTTTCGAGCGCTCGCGGATGAGCTTGGGGAGAGTCTCGCGATTGGTGCAGTCGCCGATCAGGAACGCCTCGACGGCGCACATGTCGTTGTCGCTGACCTTGCCGATCCATTCCTGAAATTCGCCGGGATCGATTCCGGCCGTTGAAACGCCTTCGCGGTCGAAACCCGACGCGTAACCCCCCGCAACGAGGTCGCGTTCGTCGACAATGATGTACATGAAACTGCCCCGTGAGATCTATCAGCCTACACGCTGGATCTACTGACGCTACACACACGCGAGCCGGCGATCGGGCGAAAGACTTCGCTCGGCCATGGCCGCGAGAGACGAGGTGGAAAAGCGCGGCGCCGTCGCATTCGACCGTGAGCGGCGCGAACCGGCGCCGTTCGAGTCACTCTTTGTCGGCGGCGGCCACGAATCGCCGGTGTTGCTCCCCAATTCCCAAGAGGAAACTTACGTAGAGCATGGTTAACAACCCCTTAATCGCATTTCCTCTAGGGCAACTTTCCCGGTCCGCGGCGACCGAATCGGCAACGGATTGGCAAGACGCGGCGGTTACGTTCGCGTTCTCGGCCGCGCCGGCCGTTGCACGGATTCGAACGGCGACATGAGCGATCTCCTCGAAGGCGTCCGCAGCGCTTCCCCGCGCGACGACCGCGCGTTGGCGCGCGTTATGGCGCGGCGCGGCCAGGTCGCTTACGCCGTCTTCGACTCCGTTCGCGAAACGCCGCGTGCCGAAACGCCGCGCCCGAAGCCCACGGGGCGCGAGCTGCGCCTGGCGGGACGACGGCGCACCCGGATGCGCTCGGCCAAGATCCTCGACGCGGCCAATGCGTTTGTTTCCGACTGCCTGATCTACGACCGCTCGGCGACCGGGCTCAGACTGACGCTGGCGCGCGACGTCGGCCTGCCGCCGCAGTTTCAGGTGCACGACGACGAGACCGGCGCGGTTGAATTGGTCGCGACCGTCTGGCGACGCGGCGCGACGCTCGGCGCGCGCTTCTGCGGCTACGGCGCGTCGACGCTGAAGCCGAGCGAGCGCGCCGCGCTCAGAGGCCGCTACTACGCCGTGCGCGGCTGAACGCGCGACGGCGTCTCAGGCGTAGTGCTTTTCCTCGACGATCGCGGAGTTGCAGCGGCGATTGATCTCGCGCTTGATCGCCGCGCGGCGATCGTTGGCGACGTAGACGGCGCGCGCCAGCGTCACGAACCGCTCGCCGAAATCGCCCGCCTTGTCGCACAGGCGGATCTCATCCTCGACGTCCCACAGCTCTTCGTTGACCGCGGCGAGCTCGGATTCGAGTGGCGACAACTTGTCGCGGTCGATCCCCGTCTCGTCGAGCTTCGCCATGAGCAGCGCAAGCTCGCGGCGCACGTTGACGAGCTTGTCGGGGTCGGCGATCCGCCGCGTCTTGATCTTCAAGATGGCGATCTTATCGATCAGCTCGCCGACCGCGCCGGGGATGTCGATCGCTCGCCCTGCGCCGCCTGACGCGACGAGCGCCTTGAGCTGACCCGCCATCGCGGCGAACACGTCGCTCCAGTCGCCGCGCCGAGTCTGACGGAACAGGCGCAAGGTGGGATACCACGGCGAATCGTCGCGGTCGCGCAACCAGCGCCATTCGGCGTCCTGCTTCAGCGCCACCCAGGTCGGGCGCGCCAGCGCGCCGGCGAGATGGGCGACCGAGGTGTCGCAGGTCACGACAAGATCGAGCGCCGCCATCGCCGCGGCCGTGTCGACGAAACCGTCGGACCCGACATCGAAGTCGTCGCCGAGCGTCTCGACTCGCATGCCGGCCGGCAGATCGGCGAGCTGCTCGACGCCGTAACCAACCTGCAGCGAGATCAGCCTGACGCCGGCGATCGCGGCGACCGGCGCGAAAGCGGCGAGCGGAACCGAGCGCGCCATGTCGACCTCGGGATTGGGATTGCCTTGCCAAACGACGCCAATCTTGAAGCCCTCGGCGCCGATGCGCGCCGCCCACTTGCGCGCGCGTTCGGGTTCGGCGGCGAGATAGGGGACAGAGGCCGGCACATTGTCGAGCCGGGTGGCGAAGGCGCGCGGCAGGCTGCTGACGGCGATCTGGGCGTCGAAGCGTTCGCCCGTCGGCCGTTCGGCAATGAGGCGGATCCCGGCGAACGACGACATCAGCCGGTGCAGACGCGGCGGACACAGGAACGTCGGCTCGGCGCCCGCGGCCGTCATCAGTGGCAGGTAGCGGCAGAACTGGATCGTGTCGCCAAAGCCGTGGTCGTTCATCACCAGCACGCGCTCGCCGGCGCGGCCGGGACCGCGCCAGGTGGGAAAATGCGCGCCGAGGGCGTCGGCCAGCGACTTGCCGTCGAGCCAGCGCGCCTCGTAACCCTCCCAGCCGCGCTCGAAATCGCCAAGCATGAGATCGATACAGCCGCGGCCGCTGATCGCCTCGCGATTGCCGAGAGCGATCGCCGAATCGAAGGCGGCGCTCGCATCCTTTAGGCGGCCGAGCGCTTCCAGCGCCAACGCCTGGCCGTTGAACGCCGCGCCATAACCCGGCTGCGCCTCGCTCGCGGCCTCGTAAGCCGCGAGCGCCTCGTCGGCGCGATCGAGCTTAAGCAGCGCTGTGCCGAGGTTGAGCGCAGCCTCGGCGAACCGCGGCTTGAGACGCAACGCCTCGCGCGTCGCCGCGGCGGATTCCTCGAGCCGTCCGAGCTTGCGCAAGGCGCCGGCGCGGCTGTTCCACAGATCGGCGTCTTTGGGCTTCAGCCCCAGCGCGGCGTCGAAGGAATCGAGCGCCTCGGCGTAGCGCCCGTCCTCGAATAGGAGCTTGCCGACGTTCGACCAGGCGACGGGCAGGTCGACCTTGAAGCCGAGGGCGCGGCGATAGAATTCGAATGCAGCTTCGCGCTTGCCCGAATCGGCGAGGACGTAGCCGCCCATGCACAATGCCTCAGGGAAATCGGGGTTGCGGCGCAACGCCGCATCGAGGGTGGCGATCGCCTCCTGTCGCCGGCCGCTGGTCCACAATGCCACCCCGCGCGCGTAGAGCGTTTCGAGGCCACCCTCCTCGACTTGCGGGGCCAGCGCCGGCGCAAGCGCGCCCGCCACGGAGATGGCGCTTGCCTGCGATCTCTGGGTCACGTCGAACGAGTCCGCGCCGCCGCGGCCTGTCCGCGCCGGATTCGGCCGAACTAAGCGCGCGACGCTTGCCTGAAACTGGTCCCGCTCAACCGCCGAGCGACAGGTTCTGAAGACTGGTCAGCAGGGCGCTGGAAAACAGCTCGGCGGTTGACGATCCGCCGTAGCTGCTGTTGCCGCTGATGATGCCGCTCATGATCGACGTCGCGGCGTTGAGGTTGCTCGACGTCGTCGTGCCGCCTGAATTGGCGGTCAGCGGCGACGAAGCATTGGCGCCGCCCGGGCCGTAAAGCAGCGTGTACTGAGCGGTGAAGCGGGCGGTGAGCTGCTTGACCTTGGTCGCGTCGGTCAGATCCGACATCGGCATCAGCTTCGAGATAATCGAGGCGTTGGTGTCGATGTTGCCGTAAGTGTTGATCGTCACCCCGAAGATGGTCTGAAACGCCTCGAGCAGGTTCTTGTCGCCAAGCACGCTGTAGGCCGACTTGATCGTCGGCGCGACGCGCTGGAAATACAGCGCGAGCTGGACGCCGACGTCCTGCTTGCCCTGCTGGGATTCGAGCGTCTGCTCGGTGTAGGCCGATTCCGTGGTCGAGGCCGCTGCCGAGATCGTTTTTGAGGTCGCGCTCGCTCCGCTGGTCAGATAGCTGAAGGCCGTGGCGAACTTCGCCCAGTTGGCGTTGGCGAGTTTGTTGGCGAGCGCCTTGTAGTTGGTGGTGCCATCTGCGTTGGTCACCCCACCTTGCAGCACCTTGGTCACCAGCGCCTTGTTATTGACCTGGTCGCCAAGGCCGTAGGCGGTCAGCGCGTAGGACAGCAGGCGGTAATTGCCGACCAGGTCGCTGATCGATTTCACCTTGCCGATGTTGGCGGCGTAATACGCGGTCGCCGTCTTCACCGACGGCTCGCTGCCGACCATCTTCTGGTAGCGCGCCAGATTGTTTTCGATCGACAGATATGTCGATGTGGTCGTGGACAAAGTGTCGCCCCGTCGCCCCAATCGGCGCGCGCCCGCGCCGCCGCGCGTTGAGACGCGGCGCCGCCTCGACCATGGTTGGCGCGAATTGGTTACGAAAACGTAAACGGCGCCAGTTTGCGCCGGAGGGGGGCAGGCCAACAAGGTGCTCGAGGGCGCCTTGGCCGCCGAAATCCCGTTTCATGCCGCGGCCTGCGGCTGACCGCCGACTCAACGAAGCTTGCTGAGCCGTTTTCAACGTCAAGCGGGACTGTCTCGGAGCAAGACTTCCTGAACCATTATTACGATTTGGAGATGTTCAAGTCGGAGCGCGCGAACGATCGCTCGCCGTGACGGCGCTGTTTTCACCACAAATTAACATCTGTCGCGATAAGGATGATTCGTATTGCGACCGGCGGCTCGGATGCGGTCGCGCCCTTCAGACTTTCGCACGGCCGGGCGCGACGAATTCGGCGGTTGGTTTCGCAGTACGCGCCGCGAGAATTGGATGCGTGAGACGCCATCCAACAGCATGATGCTCTTCTGGCGGATCGACTCGTTCGAGTCATGTCCCCGTAAACGCGGATTGGGTTCTCGCCGAAGCGATTGACACGCCAACTTCATTTCAGGTCCGTCCGGCTGACTTCCTGTCGTCCCGCCGCGATGCGGTGAACGAGGCGGGGAGGCGCGCCAGGGCGCGGCCGTGGAGCCGGTGGTCGACGCTCGTCTCGCGGGTGGCCGAGCGCGCTCCTCGGACCAGTTGGTTGCGCCGCCCATGACCTCGATTATCACATCCCTCTCCGCCGGCCAGATCACCAGTCTTTCGACCGCCACCGTCGCCTCGCTGAGAACCAGCGACATAGCCGCGCTGAGCACGAAACAAGTCGCAGCGCTCACTTCAACGCAGTTGGCGGCGCTCAGCACGGACGACGTAGCCGCGTTCACCGTGCCGCAAATCAATGCTTTGACCCTTGCGGCGATCGTCGGCCTTTCCTCGACCCAGACATCGCGCCTGACCACGACGGAAATCGCGGGTCTGACGACGACCGAGATCGCAGCGTTGACAACGGCGCAGATCGGCGCGCTGACGACGAGCCAGGCGGTGGCGCTCGCGATGGCGGAGATCACGGCGCTGACCACGACGCAGGTCGCCGCGCTGAACACGAGCGACGTCGCCGCGCTGTTGACTGGTGAGATCGCTGCGCTCGGCACGAAGGGCGTCACCGCGCTCGTCACCGCCCAGATCGACGCGCTCACGACCACAGAGGTTGCGGCCCTGACGACAAGCGAAGTCTCAGCGTTGCGTACGGCCCAGATCGCCGCACTGACGACCGATCAGGCCGCAGCCCTCTCGACGTCGCAAACCGCGTCGTTGACGACGGCGCAGATCGTCGCGCTGACGACCCGGCAGATTGCTGCGCTGACGACCGGCCAAGCCGCGGCCCTTTCGACGTCGCAGATCGCGTCGTTGACGACGATGCAGGTCGCCGCGCTGACCACCGGCGATGTTGCGGCGCTGTCGACCAGCCAAACCGCGGCGTTCGGATCGAAGGACGTCCCGGCGCTCTCCGCCATCCAACTCGGCGCGCTCTCGACTGGCGATGTCGCGGCCTTGACGACGAGCGCGGTCGTCGCGCTGAAGACCAGTCAGATCGCCGCGCTGACGACCGACCAGGCGGCGGCGCTGATGACGACCCAGATCGCAGCTTTGACCTCGACGCAGGTCTCGGCGTTGTCGACGAGCAATGTCGCCGCGCTTTCGACGGGTCAGATCGCCGCGTTGAGCAACGCAGCGTTTTCATCGCTGAAAGCAGGTCAGATCGCCGCGCTGACAACTGACCAAGCTGCGGCGCTTTCAACATCGCAGATCGGGGCGTTGACGACGACGCAGGTCGCCGCGCTGACCACCGCTGACGTTGCGGCGCTGTCGACCAGCCAGCTCGTGGCGTTCGGATCGAAGGATGTTCCGGCGCTCTCCGCCATCCAGATCGGCGCGTTCTCGACAAGCGATATCGCAGCCTTGACGACAAGCGCGATCGCGGCGCTGACGACAAGCGAAATCACCGTACTGACGACCGACCAAGCGGCGGCGCTGACGACGGCCCAGATCGCAGCCTTGACTTCGACGCAGGTCTCGACGTTCCCGACGAGCAATGTCGCAGCGCTTTCGACGGGTCAAATCGCCGCGCTGAGCACGAAGGCGTTGACGTCTTTGACGGGGCGGCAGATCGACGCGTTGACGACCGGGCAAGCCGCGGCGCTTTCGACGTTGCAAATTGCGTCGTTGACGACGACACAGGTCGCCGCGCTGACAACCGACGAAGTTGCGGCGCTATCGACCGGCCAGATCGCCGCGTTGGGATCGAAAGGCGTCCCGGCGCTCTCGGTCATCCAAATTGCCGCGCTGACGACGGATGACATCGCAGCCCTTGCGACGAGTCAGGTCTCGGCGCTGCGGTCGGCCCAGATCGGCGCATTGTCGACGGCTCAAGCCGCCGCCCTGACGACGGTCCAAGTCGCCGTTCTGGCGTCGGCCCAGGCGATCGCGCTTAGCACGAGCAATGTCGCAGCGCTCTCCACCGACCAAATTGCCGCGCTGAACACGAAAGCGTTGGCGTCCTTGACGGGGCGGCAGGTCGCCGCGCTGACGACTGACCAAACCGTGGCCCTTTCGACGTCTCAGATCGCGTCGTTGACGACGACGCAGGTCGCCGCGCTGACGACCGACGACGTGGCGGCGCTGTCTTCCGGCCAGATCGCCGCGTTCCGATCGAACGACATTTCGGCGCTGACCTCCGCCCAGATCGTCGCGTTGACGACAGGCGACGTCGCAGCGCTTGCGCCGAGCCAGGTCGCGGCGCTGCGGTCGACTCAGATCGGCGCGTTGTCGACGGATCAAGCCGCCGCTCTGACGACGGCTCAGGTTGCCGTTCTGACCGCGACTCAGGCGAGCGCGCTTGGCGCGAGCAACATCGCCGCGCTCTCCACCGACCAGATCGCCGCGCTGAGCAGCGCAGCGTTTTCATCGCTGAAGACAGGTCAGATCGCCGCGCTGACGACCGACCAGGTTGCGGCGCTGGCGACGGTCCAGATCGCGTCCCTAACGAACGCCCAGGTCGCTGCACTGACAACCGACGACGTGGCGGCGCTGTCGACCAACCAGTTCGTCGCGTTCGGATCGAAGGACATTCCGGCTCTAATCTCCAGCCAGATCGCCGCGCTGACGACGGGCGAAGTCGCGGCCCTGGCCTCGAGCGAGGTTTTGGCGTTGCGGTCGGCCCAGATTGGCGCGTTGTCGACGGATCAAGTCGCCGCGCTGACGACGGCCCAAGTTGGCCTTCTGAGCTCGGCCCAGGCGATCGCGCTTGGCGCGAGCAACATCGCCGCCCTCTCCACCGACCAGATCGCCGCGCTGAGCGGCGCAGCGGTTTCATCGCTGAAGACAGGTCAGATCGCCGCGCTGACGACCGACCAGGTCGCAGCGCTGACGACGGTCCAGATTGCATCCCTGACGAGCGCCCAGGTCGCTGCGCTGGCGACCGACGACGTGGCGGCGCTGTCGACGAGCCAGATCCCAGCGCTGAGCAACACGGCGTTTTCATCGCTGAAAGCGGGTCAGGTGGCTGTGCTGACGACCGACCAAGTCGCGGCGATTTCGACGTCGCAGATCGCGTTGTTGTCGACGACGCAGGCCGCCGCGCTGACGACCAGCGACGTTGCGGCGCTGTCGACGCGCCAGATCGCCGCGCTCAGCGCGAAAGGAGTCGCCGCGCTAGTCTCCAACCAGATCGTCGCACTGTCGACGGATGACGTCGCAGCCCTGACGACGAGCCAGGTCTCGGCGCTGCAGTCGGCGCAGATTGGCGCACTGTCCACAGATCAGATCGCCGCGCTGACGACGACGCAGATGAGCGTGCTGAGTTCGACGCAGGCGTTGTCATTGTCCACGAGTGACGTCGCCGCGCTTTCCACTGACCAGATCGCCGCGGTGAATACGCGAGCGCTCGCGGCGCTGACGACAGGCCAGATCAGAGCGCTGACGACGGATCAGACCGCCGCGTTGACAGCGAACCAAATCGTTGCGCTCACCACGACACAGGCGGCGGCGCTTTCGACGAGCAACGTGGCGGCGCTCACCACCGATCAGCTCTCGGCGTTGACGATCCGGGTCGTTTCAGCGCTGACGACGGGCCAGATCGGCGCACTTGCAACGAATCAGGCCGCAGCCCTTTCGACGGCGCAGATCGCGTCGTTGACGACGACGCAAGTCGCGGTGCTGACGACCGCCGATGTTGCGGCGCTCTCCACCGACCAGATCGCGGCGTTCGGCTCGAAGGACATTCCGGCGCTTATCGCCAGTCAGGTCGCCGCGCTTTCGACCGCCGACATCGCGGCCCTGACGACTCGCGAGGTCTCGGCGCTGACCACGACCCAGATCAGCGTCATGTCGAGGGATCAAGCCGCCGCGCTGACGGACGCTCAAGTCTCCGTTCTGAGTTCGACGCAGGCGGCTTCGCTGTCGACGGCAAGTGTCGGCGCGCTTTCGACCGACCAGATCACCGCGGTGAATACGCGAGCGCTCGCAGCGCTGACGACGGCCCAGATCGGCGCGATCTCGACAGTTCAAGCCGCCGCGCTGACGACGGCTCAGGCAGCCGCGCTCAGCTCGACCCAAGCTTCGGCGCTTTCGACGGCCCAGATCGCCGCGCTCTCCGTCGACCAAATCAACGCGCTTAACACGAGCGCGGTTTCGTCGTTGACGACGACGCAGATCGCCGCGCTGACGACCGATGACGTGACGGCGCTGTCGACGACCCAGGTGTCGTCGCTGCGGACGACCCAGGTCGGCGCGCTGTCGACGGACCAGATCGGCGCACTGACGACCGACCAGATCGTCTCGCTGACGACGACCCAGGTTGCGGCGCTCTCGACGAGTAGTGTGGCCACGCTTTCGGCCGATCAGCTGGCGGCGGTGTCCGCGCCTGAGCTTGCCTCGTTGACGACGGCCCAGATCGGCGCGCTGACGACGGACCAGATCGCCACGCTGACGACTTCTCAGGCGGCCGCGCTCAGCTCGACCCAGGCCTCGACGCTTTCGACGGCTCAGATCGGCGCGCTGACGACGGGCCAGATCGGCGCGCTGAACACCAGCGCGGTTTCGTCGTTGACGACGACACAGATCGCTGCGCTGACGACCGACGACGTGACGGCCATGTCGACAATTCAGGTCTCGTCGCTGCGGACGGTCCAGATCGGCGCGCTGTCGACCGTCCAGATCGGCGCACTGTCGACCGATCAGATCGTTTCGCTGACGACGGCTCAGGTCGCGGCGCTATCGACGAGCAGTGTGGCTGCACTTTCGACCGATCAGGTCGCGGCGATAGCCGCGCCTGAGCTCGCCTCGTTGACGACGGCCCAGATCGGCGCGCTGACGGCGGGCCAGGTCGGCGCGCTGAGCACCGATCAAGTGGCGGCGCTGAGGACGGATCAGGTCGCGACGCTGACGACCGACGACGTGGCGGCGTTGACGACGGACCAGATCGGCGCGCTGAGCGCCGATCAGGCGGCGGCGCTGACGACGGATCAGATCGCGGCGCTGACGACCAACGACGTGGCGGCGTTGACGACGGACCAGGTCGCAGCGCTGACGACGGACCAGATCGGCGCGCTGACGACGGACCAGGTCGGCGCGCTGAGCGCCGATCAGGCGGCGGCGCTGACGACGGATCAGGTCGCGGCGTTGACGACCGACGACGTGGCGGCGTTGACGACGATCCAGATCGCCGCGCTGACGACGGCCCAGATCGGCGTATTGACGACGGATCAGGTCGGCGCGCTGAGCGCCGATCAGGCGGCGGCGCTGACGACGGGTCAGGTCGCGGCGCTGACGACCGACGCCGTGGCGGCGTTGACGACGGGCCAGATCGGCGCACTGAGCGCCGATCAAGCGGCAGCGTTGACGACGAGTCAGACCGCGGCGCTGACGACCGCCGACGTGGCGGCGTTGACGACGGACCAGATCGCGGCTCTGACGACTGATGATGCGGCGACGCTGACGACGGCCCAGATCGGCGCGCTGAGCGCCGATCAGGTGGCGGCGCTGACGACGGGTCAGGTCGCGGCGCTGACGACCGCCGACGTGGCGGCGTTGACGACGGACCAGATCGCCGTGCTGAGCACCGATCAGGCGGCTGCGCTGACGACGGACCAGATCGGCGCGCTGACGTCGGACCAGGTCGGAGCGCTGCCCATAGACGACGTGGCGGCGCTGTCCACGGGGCAACTCGACGCGATCTTGACTTCGTCAGTCGCCGGCCTGTCGACAAGCGATATCGTCGCCCTCGACAGCGCGCAGGCGACCGCGCTGACCCCGGCACAGGTTCACGCGTTCACGTCGGCGCAACTGGCCGCCGTGTTGCAAGCCTACGAGAACTACTAGCCGCGTTCCGACGCCTCTTCGTTCGTGCGTTTCCCCCGATGCGCGGGGCTGCGACTTGGGGGACGGATTCCGTAGATCGACGGCTCGCCGGGCGGGTTGCCGCGCCTTCGAGCCAGACGACCATCGGCGCGCGATCGCTGAGCGCCTGATGAAGACCTCGCTCATTGCAGAAGGCGAGGTCGGCGCCGACGCCGACCTCAGCGCAGCGCCAATCTTGTGTCCCGCTCTCGTCACGCCCCGCTCGATGGCAAGCCAACCGGGACAGGCCTTTTTTCCAGCTCGGCCAATCGCGCCATTTTCCGGGGCTGCCGCCCTCTTCTGGGGCGTTCTCAAGCGCGTTCTGACGAATTGCAACGGCGCAATCAGTGGGCTACCGGTTGGGCCCTCGCAATCTAACGATGGGCAGCGGCTGGTGCGGTACTGCATTGTCGGCGCAGGCTTTAGCGGTGCGGTGATAGGGCGGGCGCTCGCCGAAGCCGGCCACAGAGTTCTCGTCATCGACGAACGCGCTCATGTCGCCGGCAATTGCTTCTCAAAGCGCGACTCGGAAACCGGGATCATGGTCCATGTCTACGGGCCGCACATTTTCCACACTAGCGACGAGCGGGTGTGGGCCTATGTGCAGAAATTCGGCGATATGGTTCCCTATCAGCATCGGGTTCAGGCCGTCGCCGGCGGCTCGGTCTATTCGTTGCCGATCAATCTGCTGACCATCAACCAGTTTTTTGGCAGGGTGATGAGCCCCGCGGAGGCTCGCGACTTCATCGCCAGCAAGTCCTCGCCGATCGAGAATCCGGCCAATTTCGAGGAGCAGGCCCTCAGCATGATCGGCCCGGAATTGTACCACGCGTTCTTCCGGGGCTACACTCGCAAGCAGTGGGGGTTGGATCCGAAGCAGTTGCCGGCCTCGGTGCTCAAGCGGCTGCCTCTGCGCTTCAATTACGACGACGGCTATTTCGCCCATCGTCATCAAGCCATGCCGCGGCAGGGATACACGGAGTTGGTCGCTGCGATCCTCGAAGCTCCCAATCTCGAGTTGCGCCTTTCGACCCGCTTCGAGGATCTCGACGAGGAATTCTCGCATGTGGTCTACAGCGGACCGATCGACCGTTTCTTCCAGTATGAGTTCGGCCGCCTCGGCTATCGCACCCTAGATTTTGAAGCGTTCCGCGCAAAGGGTGACTACCAGGGCACTGCGGTGCTAAACTATTGCGACGAATCGACGCCATTTACTCGCGTTACCGAGCACAAATACTTCGCGCCTTGGGAACGAGACGGTTTTGAGGCGACAATCTGCTATCGGGAATTCAGCCGTCTGTGCGAGCCGAACGACATTCCTTACTATCCGATTCGTCAAACCGACGAAAACGCGATGCTGCGCAAGTATATCGAACGGGCGCAAGCGACGTCTGGCGTCAGCTTCGTCGGCCGCCTCGGCTCTTATCGCTACCTCGACATGGACGTGACAATCGGCGAAGCGTTGGCCGCAGCGGACGTCATGCTGGCGCAAATCCGCGACGGCGCGAAGATCCCCCCATTTTTTGTCACGCCCTGATCGGACAGGCCAACGCTCAATCCGATCGCGCAGATTCGCACTATGGCGATCGACCTCGCGCCGCCGGAGAACCGAGCGAACCGGCCGACGGGGAGCCATTACCGCAGACGCATCGAGGGCCAACGAGCGTCGAGCGGTCGCAAGCTCGGCTCTGAGGCTTGGCGAAGAGCACACAAAAGCAAATCTAAGGCCCACCCTTCGAGCCATCGCCGCGCATGACCGGCCGCCTGCGACAGGCTGTCTGTTCGCGGCTCCAATAGAGCCGGCAGCCATTAATCCAAACTTAACTCGACACTGTTAGACAAGCCACTGCGAGGGGATGTGCTCTGGCCGAACCGAGATCCGTGATTTCCGGATCGAAAGGTCGGCCCCAAACTCCCGTTTAGGGCGCCAGAATCGGATGCGGTCCGTCGACACGCGTCCGATAGCATGAAGCTTCTCTGGCGCAATGGCCCGCACGAGCCATGTTTCCATGAAAACAGTGTTCAGTTTCGCCTAGGCGGCGGAAACGCGGCGACGTTCAACGGGAGCGCGACTCTGCTTTCAGCAGGCCACGCCCCGGTTCGAGAACGGCTGCACGCTCAATCTCCGACGCCTATGGCGCAGCACATAAGGCTCGCGCGCCAATGTCAATTATCTCATCGCTGTCCGCCTCCCAGATCTCGTCCCTTCCGACCTCAACGATCGCCTCGCTGAAGACAAGCGATATAGCAGCGCTGAGCACCACACAGGCCGCGGCGCTGACCTCCACGCAGACTGCGGTGCTTTCGACAGCGGATCTCGCCGCCTTTACAGGACCTCAGATTAGCGCCTTCACAGTGAGCGCGCTGATCGGTCTCACGACCTCTCAATTCACAAGCCTTACGACCACGGAAGTCGCCGCGTTGACGACCTCGCAGGTCGGAGGGCTGACGACGGCCGACATCGGCGCGCTGAGCACCGATGAGGCGGCGGCTTTGACGACGGCGCAGATCGGCGCTCTGACGACCGCCCAGGTGGGGGCGCTGTCGACGGCCAATCTGGCGGCGCTGTCGACCGGCCAGGTCGCGGCGCTCAGCACCAAGGAC
>JBEKVR010000006.1:0-70959 GCA_049513815.1 Roseiarcus sp.
CCAGGGTCGCGGCGATCGGCCTCACCGGCGACGACGCGGGCAGGAAGACGGTGCGGATCTCCGGCGCCATCGCCCCGTTCATCCCCGCCATCTGCATTTCGAAATCGAAATCGGTCGAGTCGCGCAAGCCCCGCACGATGATCGTCGCCCCAGCCGCGCGCGCCGCTTCGATCGCCAAGCCGGAGAAGGAGACGACGTCGAGCGCGCAGCTCGTGCCGGCGAGCGCTGGCCGGGCGGCGTCGAGGATCAGCGACAGCCGTTCCTCGACCGAGAACAGCGCCGCCTTGCTGGGATTGGTGCCGACGCCGATCGTTAGACGATCGCAAAACGCCGCGGCGCCGACGATGACGTCGAGATGGCCGTTGGTGATCGGGTCGAACGACCCCGAATAGAAAGCGGAACGCGCCATCGCCAAGGCGTAGCCCGCCCCCGGTCGGTCGGCAAGGGGCGGCTTGCGCCGCCGCTTTCGCGCGGGTCAGATGCGATGGCGGCAAGGCAGGACGGGAACCATGGACACAGACGATTTGCGCGCGCTGCAGGCGCCGCTGAAGGATCGCTACCGCGCCGAGCCGGCGGCGGCGAAAGTGACGCTGAAGGCGCAAGGCGCGCTCGACGATTCCGCGATCGCCTGCAAGGTCGAGACCGGCCGCGCCATCGCCGCAGCGGGTCTGCATCCGGCGACCGGCGGAACCGGCCTGGAGCTCTGTTCGGGCGACATGCTGCTCGAGGCGCTGGTCGCCTGCGCCGGCGTAACGCTCAAGGCGGTGGCGACCGCGATCGGCGTCGCGATCCGCTCCGGCCGCGTCAGCGCCGAGGGCGACGTCGATTTTCGCGGCACGCTCGGCGTCGCCAAGGACGCGCCGGTCGGCTTCAGCGACATCCGCCTGGCCTTCGACCTCGACACGGACGCCACGCCGGAGCAGCGCGACACGCTGCTGAAACTCACCGAACGCTATTGCGTCGTGCTGCAGACGCTGAAGCGCCCGCCGACGATCGAAGCCAAGCTGACGCGGACCAGAACTTGAGCGCTCGGGCGGAAAGGGAGCGCGCAAGCGCAGCCGCCGCTGTAATCGTCACCGGGTGAGAAGGCCCGCGTCGAGGACGAGGCCGGAGCCGGTCATGAAGCGCGCGTCGTCGGAAGCGAGGAACAGCACGCTGGCGACGACGTCGTCGACCGTCACCCACGGCGTCGGCAGCAGGTTGCCGGCGGAGCGTTCGGCGATCTCCAGCGGCGTCGCGCCCTCGAGCGCCGCCAGCCCGTCGTTGAGCGGCGTGTCGACGCCGGTCGGATGCAGGGTGACGACGCGAATGTTCGACTTCGCCTCCTCGATCGCCAGCGCCTTGGCGAGGCCGACCAGGCCCCACTTGGAGGCGGTGTAATGCGCCATCCGCGCGAAGCCGCGCAGGCCCGCGACCGAGGAATTGAAGATGATCACCCCGCCGCCGCGCGCCTCCAGATGCGGCGTCGCATGCTTGGCGAGCAGGAAATTGCCCTTGAGATTGATGTCGAGAACCGCGTCCCACTGCTCTTCGCTCAGTTCCTTCACCAGGCCGTAGGCGGCGACGCCGGCGTTGCCGAAGACGATGTCGAGCCCGCCGAAGGCGGCGATTGTCTCGGCCACTCCTACGGCGATCGCCGCCTCGTCGCGGACGTCGCCGATGATCGGCAGGAAGCGGCCGCCGAACGCGGCGATCTCGTCATGCAACGTCTCGAGCTCTTGTTTGGAGCCGAGCGGATAGGCGGGATAGGGCAGCGACCGCGCGATGTCGAAGCCGGCGACCGCCGCCCCGGCGCGCGCGAACGCCAGCGACACGGCCCGCCCCTGGCCGTGCGCGGCGCCGGTGATGAAGACGACCTTGTTCGAGAAATCGCGGGACATATTTTCGCCTTGCGTCGCGCGCCGGCCGAGCGCGGCGCGCCGATGTTGCGCGGGTCAGCCGAACAGAACTTCGGGCGAAACCTTGTAGGGCTCGAGCGAAGCGTCGATGTCGACTTTCAGCGCGTCGTTGAACAGGTTGTTGACGATCATCAGTCCGCCGAACGCGGTCAGATCGACGATCTGGACGTCGTTGAAATGCGCCTTCAACCGGCCGAACAGCTCGTCCGTGACATTGTTGGCGTCGACGACGAGCTGGCGGCCAAAGTCGACCAGCGTCTGCGCGCGATCGTCAAGCACGAGATGCTCGGGGTCTTCGCCCCACTGGACGATCGCGCGCCGCATGAACAGCGAGCACAGCTCGCAGCGGTTGGCGCGCGAGATCGCGCTGCTGAACAGAATCGCCTCGCGCTCGCTCAGAAAGTTCCTCACTTGATCGAACAGCGGATACCATTCGAGCACGGCGCGCAACGCGACGCGCGAATGCAGCAGCGTCGCCTTCATGTTGGTGACGACGCCGTGGGCGGCCGCCGTTTCGTCCCACAGCGCCTTTTGCTCGGCGGTCGCGGTCTCGGGCGTTACGGGAGGAATTCTGGGCATGGCGCGCTCCTGCTGCGCGGGGATGGACAACGGTGAGTCGAGTTTATCTATAGATTAAATTCCTACTCGGCAATGCGACGAATCCCGCAGGTCCGGCGTCGCCCACACTCCGGCGTCGCCCACACCCACATGGGGCCTCTCCGGGCGGTTCGCCGCCGCCGGCGGCTGCGGCTCGCGCCGTCGGCCGCGCGAGCACGGAACGGTTTCGTGAGTTTCGACGCTGACGCGGCCCGAATCGTGGAGGGCCCCGATCCCTTCCCGCTTGCGAGGGAAGGGGCCGAAGCGTCAGTCGCCCGCCTCGCTCGGCTCTTCGTCTTCGCCGTCGGGCTCGGTGATGCGCTCGACCGAGACGACGCGCTCCTGCTCGGCGGTGTCGAAGACGATGACGCCCTGCGTGGCGCGGCCGGCGACGCGGATGCCGCCGACCGGCACGCGGATGAGCTGGCCGCCGTCGGTCACCAGCATGATCTCGTCGCCCTCCTCGACCGGGAACGAGGCGACGAGACTGCCGTTGCGCTGATTGACCGCCATCGCGACGATGCCCTTGCCGCCGCGTCCGGTCGAGCGGTACTCGAACGACGAGGTGCGCTTGCCGTAGCCGTTCTCGGAGACGGTGAGGATCGTCTGCTCGGCCGCCGACATCTGCGCATAGCGCTCGGGCGACAGCGCGGCGTCGCCGTTCGGCTCCGCTTCGCCCTCGCCCTCCGCCTCGCCGCCGTTCGGCTCCTCCCCGGTCTCGCCAGCCATGGCGCGGCGCATCTTCAGGTAAGCGACACGCTCCTCGCTGGTCGCGTCGAACGGCCTGAGGATCGCCAGCGAGATCACGCTGTCGCCGTCGGCGAGACTGACGCCGCGCACGCCCATCGAGTCGCGGCCCTTGAACACGCGCACGTCGTCGACCGCGAAGCGGATGCACTGGCCCTTCGCCGTCGTCAGCAGCACGTCGTGCTTGTCCGAGCAGATCTGCACGTCGACGATGTTCTCGCCCTCGTCGAGCTTCATCGCGATCTTGCCGGCGCGGTTGACCTGGGCGAAGTCCGACAGCTTGTTGCGCCTGACCGTGCCGCGCGTGGTGGCGAACATCACGTCGAGCGATTCCCAGTTCGCTTCGTCCTCGGGCAGCGGCATGATGGTGGTGATGCGCTCGCCCGGCTCGATCGGCAGCAGATTGACCAGCGCCTTGCCGCGCGACTGCGGCGCCGACAGCGGCAGCCGCCACACCTTCTCCTTGTAGACCTGGCCCTTCGAGGAGAAATAGAGCACCGGCTGGTGGGTCGAGGCGACGAACAGCCGCGCGACGAAATCCTCCTCGCGCGTCGCCATGCCGGAGCGGCCCTTGCCGCCGCGCCGTTGCGCGCGATAGGTCGACAGCGGCACGCGCTTGATGTAGCCGCCGTGGCTCACCAGCACGACCATGTCCTCGCGCTGGATGAGGTCCTCGTCCTCCATGTCGGCTTCGCTGTCGAGGATCTCGGTGCGGCGCGGATCGGCGAAGGCGGTCCGGATCGTCGTCAGCTCGTCGCGAATGATGCCCATCAGCCGCACGCGCGAACCGAGGATGTCGAGATAGTCGGCGATCTCGACGGCGAGCTTGTTCAGCGCGTCGGCGATCTCGTCGCGGCCGAGCGCGGTCAGGCGCGCCAGTCGCAGATCGAGAATGGCGCGCGCCTGGACGTCGGAGAGACGCATCGTCCCGTCCTCGGCCAAGGCGTGGCGGGGATCGGCGATCAGCGCGATCAGCGGCGCCATGTCGCGCGCCGGCCAGGCGCGCTCCATCAGGGCCGTGCGCGCCGCCGCCTGGTCGGGCGAGGTGCGGATCAGGCGGATGACCTCGTCGATGTTGGCGACCGCGATCGCCAGGCCGACCTGAACATGGGCGCCGTCGCGCGCCTTGGTGAGCAGATGCTTGGTGCGCCGCGTCACCACTTCCTCGCGGAAGTCGAGGAAGGCCACCAGCATGTCCTTCAGCGTCAGCATCTCCGGCCGACCGCCGTTCAGCGCGATCATGTTGGCGCCGAAGCTCGCCTGCAGCGCGGTGAAGCGCCACAACTGGTTGAGCACCACGTCGGCGACCGCGTCGCGCTTGATCTCGATGACGATGCGCATGCCGTCGCGGTCGGATTCGTCGCGCAGATCGGCGATGCCCTCGACGCGCTTCTCGCGCACCAGCTCGGCGATGCGCTCGATCAGCGACGCTTTGTTGACCTGGTACGGGATCTCGGTGACGATCAGCGCCTCGCGGTCCTTGCGCAGCTCCTCGACCGCGACTTTCGCCCGCATGATGATCGAGCCGCGCCCGGTGGCGTACGCGGAGCGGATGCCGGCGCGGCCGAGGATGGCGCCGCCGGTGGGGAAATCCGGGCCGGGAATGAACTCCATCAGCTCTTCGAGGCCGATGTCGGGCTTGTCCATCAGCGCCAGCAGGCCGTCGATCGTCTCGCCGAGATTGTGCGGCGGGATGTTCGTCGCCATGCCGACGGCGATGCCGCCGGCGCCGTTGACCAGCAGATTGGGGAAGCCCGCCGGCAGCACGACCGGCTCGTCCTCCTTCTCGTCGTAGTTGGGACGGAAGTCGACGGTGTCCTTGTCGAGGTCGTCGAGCAGCGCCATCGCCGCCTTGGCGAGCCGCGCCTCGGTGTAACGCTGCGCGGCGGGCGGGTCGCCGTCGACCGAGCCGAAATTGCCCTGGCCGTCGACCAGCAGCGCCCGCATCGAGAAGTCCTGCGCCATGCGCACCATCGCGTCGTAGACCGCGAGGTCGCCGTGCGGGTGGTATTTGCCGATCACGTCGCCGACGGTGCGCGCCGACTTGTTGTAGGGGCGGTCGGGGGTGAAGTTTTGCTCGCGCATCGAAAACAGGATGCGCCGATGCACCGGCTTCAGCCCGTCGCGAACGTCCGGCAGCGCCCGGCTGACGATCACGCTCATCGCGTAATCGAGATAGCTGCGCTTCATTTCGTCGAGGATCGAAACGGGCTTGATGTCGGCTGGCCCGCCGGGGGCTGGCCGCTGGTCGTTGGTGTCGCTCAATGCGGGGAATCCTGACGCGAGTCTTGCTGCCCGCTTGTAACTGATTCCGCGGCCCGCCGCCACCTTTGCGGGCCCCTCCTCCAGAGGAAAATTCCCTTTTCAGGTCAAATTGTTACGGGGCCATCTAGACGCCGCGGGGCGGCCGCGCTTGACGCGCGCGCCGCGATGCCGTCTCTCGCGCTTCGGCGGGAGGGCTTGGCGATGGCGCTCGATTTTCTCAAGACGGCGCTCGTCACGCTGCTGGTGACGCTCGACCCGCCCGGCCTGGCGCCGCTGTTCATCGGCCTGACGCTCGGCATGACGAGGGCCGCCAAGCATGAAGTCGCGCTGCGCGCCAGCGTCATCGCCTTCGTCATTCTCGCCGCCTTCGCGCTCGGCGGACGGTTCGTGCTCGGGGCGCTCGGCGTGACGATCCCCGCCTTCCGCATCGCCGGCGGGCTGCTGCTGTTCTACATCGCCTTCGACATGCTGTTCGCGCTCAAGGCGGAACGCCGCAGCGAGATCGTCACCGACGCGATGGCGATCGACCACATCCGCAACGTCGCCGCCTTTCCGCTGGCGATCCCGCTGATGGCCGGGCCGGGATCGATCACCGCGACGATGCTGCTGGCCGAGCGGGCGAACGGCGACTGGCTCACGCTCGCCGGACTGCTGGCGATCGTCGCGCTGGCGATGACGGTGGGCTTTATCGCCCTTGTCGCCGCCGAGCGTCTCTCTGGCCTGCTCGGCGCGACCGGGCGCGTCGTGCTGACCCGCATGCTCGGGGTCGTGCTGGCGGCGCTGGCGGTGCAGTTCGCCATCGACGGCGCCGCCCAAGCTTGGCGTTCGAGCCTTACGCCGATGTGACGGCGCGTTAACGTCAGTCTAACTCGGCGGCGATAGGCCTATCATTGCGCTGACGGAGCGCCGGCATGGCCGGGCCCCGAGACATGAGGTCGAAATCGCGCGCGCCGGAGGCGTTTTCGGCATGTCCGCGTCCTCCCTCAGCGAAGAGATCGTCCGATGTCGCTCGCCAATCTGCGGATCGCCCGCAAGCTCACGCTGGGCTTCGCCGTCATCCTCGCCATTTTCGCCGCGGTCGGCGGCGCGATCTTCCTCTCGGCGGCGCGCGTCGAAAGGACGCAGGCGGCCAACGTCGCCGCGCAGGCGATGCTGGTCGACGTCGAGAAGCTCGCCGCGGCGCGCTATGACCAGGCGCAAACGGCGCGCGGCTTCATCATCATTCGCACCGAGCGCCACTCCCGACTCTATGGCGAGGCGACCAAGCTGTTCGACGAGACGCTCGCCAAGACGCGCCAGGACGCGCTCGCCTCGCCCGACCCCGACGCCGCCTCCGCCGCGGTGGCGAAATTCGCCGACGTCGCCGCCGACTGGCAGCGCGAAATCGGCGACCCGGAAGTCAACCTGACGCGCGACCCGACGACGGCGGACAAGGCGATCGAGGTCGCCAAATCGGCGCGTAACAGCGAACTGATGCAGAATTTCCGCGACGCGCTGCAGACCGCGCGGACCGTCGCCACGACGGCGCTGGCGGAAAGCCAGGCGGCGGGGGCGTTCGCGCTCGCCTTCATGCGCTATGCGCAGATCGTCGGCTCGGTCCTGGCGCTGGCGGTCGCTTCGGC
Source organism: Roseiarcus sp. (assembly GCA_049513815.1). GTDB lineage: Bacteria > Pseudomonadota > Alphaproteobacteria > Rhizobiales > Beijerinckiaceae > Roseiarcus. Next base: position 7,130 of record JBEKVR010000006.1, read on the forward strand.
GATCGCTTGGTGGCTTCACGGGGCGATCGCCAAGCCGATCTCCGCCATGACCGCGGCGATGCGCCGGCTGGCGGCGGGCGAGACCGAACTCGACGTGCCCGCCCAGGGCCGCGGCGACGAGGTCGGGTCGATGGCGGCGGCGGTCGAGGTCTTCCGCGTCGCGGCGATCGACAAGCTCAAGCTCGACGCCGAAGCCGAGGCGGCGCGCCGGGCGCTCGACGCCGAACGCGTCGCCCGCGAAGCGCGCGACGCCGATCAGCGCCGGCAATTGCAGCAGGCCGTCGCCACGCTCGGCGCCGGCCTGTCGCGGCTGGCGGCCAAGGACCTGACCTACCGCGTCTCGGCCGACCTGCCGGAGAGCTACCGCCGGCTGCAGACCGACTTCAACACCGCCATCAGCCAGCTCGAAGAGGCGCTGGCGAGCGTCAGCGGCGCAACCGACGTCATTCATTCCGGCTCGCGCGAGATCTCGACGGCGGCCGACGATCTTTCGCGCCGCGCCGAGCAGCAGGCGGCGAGCCTCGAGGAAACCGCCGCCGCGATCAACGAAATCGCCGCGACCATGCGCACCGCGGCCGAAGGCGCCGAGCACGCCCACCATCTGGTCGGCGCCGCCCGCAACGACGCCGCCAAAACCGAAGCGGTCGTGACCAAGGCCGTCGCCGCGATGGGCGACATCAAGGCCTCGTCGGAACAGATCGGTCGGATCATCGGCGTCATCGACGAGATCGCGTTCCAGACCAACCTGCTGGCGCTCAACGCCGGGGTCGAGGCGGCCCGCGCCGGCGACGCCGGTCGCGGCTTCGCCGTCGTCGCGGCCGAAGTGCGGGCGCTCGCCCAGCGCTCGGCGCAGGCCGCCAAGGAGATCAAGGCGCTCATCTCCACCTCCGAGACGCAGGTGCGCCAGGGGGTGGCGCTGGTCGGCGAAACCGGCGAGGCGCTGCAGCGCATCCTCGCCCAGGTCAACGACATCAATCAGGTGGTCGAGGCGATCGCGGTCGGCGCCAAAGAGCAGTCGCGCGGACTCGACGAAGTCAATTCCGCCATCGGCCACATGGACCAGGTGACGCAGCAGAACGCCGCCGCGGCCGAAGAATCGACCGCCGCCAGCCGCACCATGTCGAGCGAAACCGCCCAGCTCGCGGCGCTGGTCGGGCAGTTCCAGGTCGGGCGCGCGGAGGCCGAGGCGACCGCCCCCGAACGCCGACGCGCCGTCGGCTGACCGCCCTCCTCCCTCACTTCGCCGGCGTCGCCCCTCCCCCATTGCGCCGCGTCCATTCTTCGCGCTCGTAATCCTCGAACGCGGCGATCATGGCGCGGTAGCTGCGTTCGGCGACGCTTTCGGCGAGGCCGTCCGCGCGCGCCAAATCTTTCACCTTGGCGATGATCGCATCGACGCGGGCCGGCGCGCTCACCGCCGCGGGGTCGGCCTTGAAGCGGCCGGCCTCGGCGACATATTGGCCGCGCTCGGCCATCAGCGCGACGATCTGCTTGTCGATGCGATCGATGTTGGCGCGCACGTCGGCGAGGCTGGCGCAGCATTTGCCGCCGTCGACCGAGGGTGACCCCCAATAGGCGGGATGGTCGGCCGCGTCGTCGGCGCGCGCCGGCGCGACGGCGGCGAGCGCGAGCGCTGCGGCGGCGGCGAACAGGTGAAGTTTCATCGGCAAGCGCCCTCTTCTTCGATCGTGAGAACTTAGAGCCTGTTGCTTTCGGGTCTACTCAGCCCTCATCCTGAGCCGCCTGCGCAGCAGGCGAGTCGAAGGATGATCCAGCGCGCGCCGGCGCAGGTGCGAGCTGGAGCGTCCTTCGAGGCCGCTTCGCGGCGCCTCAGGACGAAGGGTGGAGGAGGCAACCGATCCCAAGCAATCGCCGACCCCACCCCAGCGAGCGGCTCGCGATCGCAGAGCCGCCGCGCTCGGTCGTCGCGCGCCGTCAATCGAACTCGGTCGGCAGCGCCGGATCGCGCCGGTGAGCGAACATGCGGGCGAGCTGCTGCGGCAGCACGCGCGCCAGCGACAGGTCTTGCGGCAGCTCGCTTTCGCCGAACCAGCCGACTTCTGACGTCTCGTGGCTGGTCGTCGCCGCGCCGCCGGTCGGCTCGCAGACGAAGAAGACCTTGGCGCAGGAGAACACGCCGGCGGGGTGGCGCTGGCGCGTGCGGTCCCACAGCGCGGCGAGCTTCAGCACGCGCACCTGATAGCCGCTCTCCTCCAGCGCCTCCTTGACCGCATTTTCGGCGGCGCTGCGATTCACGTCGGCCCAGCCGCCCGGTAGCGTCCAGCGCCCGCCATCCGACGTCTCGCGCACCATCAACAGCCGCTCGCGCGCGTCGAACACGGCGGCGCGAACGTCGATCTTCGGCGTCGCGTAGCCGGTTTCGCCGGCGAACAATTGGGCGATCCTGTCGACCGGCGCGTCGGTCCGCGCCGCGAACATCTTGGCGGCGAGCACTCTCAGCGCCGCGTAGCGCTCGCGGTCGTAGGGGTCGCGCGAGAAGGCCAGGCCGGTCTGGGCGATCGCCTGCAGCTCGCGCGCCCAGGTCAGCCAGGCGGGTTCGTCGTCAAGCATGGCGCGGTTTTAGACGCCGCGCGGTCGGCGCGGTCAAGGCGGCGCTCGGCGCGACAGGACGCCTCTTATCGCCCGGCGCTGGCGATCGTTAGCGTCGCGGCCGTCGTTCCGCCCAAGGAGCCGTCCATGACCGTCGCGATCTGGCGCCTCCTCGTCGCCGCCCTGCCGCCCTACGTTCGCGCTGGCGTCACGCCAGCTCGACCGTCGCGCGCGTCGGCCATATCGGCTTCCATCTCGCCGACCGCCCGCCGCTGCGTTCCGCCTGCTTCACCCTCGGCCTGTTGCTGACGGCCGTCATTTTCATCCATCCGGCCTTTCATTGACCGGCGGCTAGGGCACAAGGCATTCAAGTCAAGGTCGTCATCGCGAGCAAAGCGAAGCGATCCAGACTTGGGGATTGCGGCTTCGTCTGGATCGCGTCGCTGTCGCTCGCGATGACGATCGGAATCGCGTCGATCCAAAGACAACTTGCGCCGGCGCGCTCAGATCTCTTCGATCTCGCGCCGTGCGCGCTCGAGCGCGTCGCGCAGCTTGGCCGCCTGCGCCGCGGTCAACGCGCTCTTGCGCAGCTTTTCGTACAGCGCCGCGCGCAAGTCCTGAATCGCTTCGCCGATCGCCGATTCGCCGATCGGGCCCGAGGCTTCGGCGAGCTGGGCGTTGATCGCCGCCAGTTCGGCGCGCTGCTCGGCGAGATAGGCGCGCCCCTCGTCGCTGACGGCGAACAGGCGCTGGCGGCCGTGCATCTCCGAGGTGACCAGCCCGGCTTCGGCCAACGTCTGCAGGATCGGATAGATCGAGCCGGGGCTCGGCCGGTAGGCGCCCTGGAAGCGGTCGTGCAGGTCGCGGATGATGTCGTAGCCGTGCCGCGGCGCCTCGGCGATCAGGCCGAGCACCAGCAGCCGAAGCGCGCCGGAATCGAACATGCGCGGCCCGCGCCAGCGCGCGAACGGCCCGCCGCGATGGCGGCCGAACAGGCCGCGCCAATGCGCGGCGTGGCCGAAGTCGGCGCTGTCGTCGCCGGCCTCGCCCGGGCCGAAGGGGGGATGTCTTTTCGTCATTTCCTCAGCGGCGAATCGCCGGCCTTCGGGGCGTCGCCGGCACGATAGCGCGCCGCGCCGCGCGGGAGAAAGCGCGGCGCGGCGGACGTTGGCGTGCGTTCAAACCGCGTCGGGCGCTTTGGGCTCGTCGCGCTTGGCGGCCTCGGCCGCTTTGCGGTCGGCCATGAAGCGGTCGAACGCCTCGCGGTCGCGCGACTCGCGCTGCCGGCGCTCGAAATCGGCGTAGGCCTCGGCCTCCTCCTGGATCGCGCGCAGCGTCTCGCGCCGACGCTCGTCGAGAACGGAATTGCCGGTCGAGCGGCGCGGCCAGTCGCAGCGCGAACGTGCGCGCTCGGCGAAATCGCGCCAGGGAGCGCCGGGGCCGCAAGGACCGGGGCCGCCGCCGTTGTGCTTCCAGGCGCGCCAGGCCCACAAGCCAAGCGCGGCGAAGCCGAGCGGCGGACAAATCCAGAAAGCGCCGGCGACGGCGAGAAGCTTGATCGGCAGCGGCGGGCCAAACCCGTCGCGCGGCGATGGCGCCAGGGACCGGCGCGGTCGCCCTCAGGGGCGTGATCGCCGGCGTGTTCGAAGGGAGGCGAAGCGGAGGACATCGGAACCTCGTTGAAGTCGACATATCTACTGGGCGATATATCGTACGGGCAATATGTCGGAAACGATATATCGTTGTCAAGGGCGCCTGTGGAATTTTTCCGGCGCACGCCCGGGCGACGCGCCGCCGAAGCCGGATGCCGCGACGCCCCTCCCCGCGCGCGTGGATGCGGGCGCACAGAGCCTGCGCCGGAGCGGTTGCCGGGCCCGCTCATGTTGGGAACTGTATGCTTTCGAATTCGCCGGCGCAGGCGGCCGCTCTGCGCCCATCATAGCCATTCAGCCGATTGCCGTGGCAGCTCCGAGCCGGACGTTCGGCGACGGGTCGGGTTGACCGCAGTGGGCGGGGACCGGACAGTTCCGCACTCCGAATGACGTCAGCCTTCGGGCTCTTATGAACCCGCGCCAAGGCGAGCAGTCGTTCTGACTTTGGTGCAGGCGTCGGCACCAAGGTGTATGTCCAACCAGCTGCCAATGCGCGTTGCTTCTCTCACGCGAGCGCGGAAACGCATAATTCGAGTCGGGCTGAGCCAATGCGACAATCTAACCGTCGGTTTTGTTGGGGACCTTGTCTTTGGAGCGGACTCAAAGCTTTCGTGCTCATTGTCGGCCTTGGCTGCACAGCAAGTAACGCCGGAGAAGATAAGTCCGAAGTCGGCGCCGCGCGCACTGACCCGCTTTACGTAATTCAATTCGCAAGTAAGGGACTTAAAGCGCGAGTTGAACAGGTTATACAGAACCGATTTTCCTATTATCCTATTTGGCCGAGAAGCGTAATCCGTTTGTCTGTACGGATTACCGAGTCTTCTGCCACATCATTTGGCAAAATTGCGACTTCAGACCTTAGTCTTGTCGCCTCGGTTGCAGGCGTTCCTATTACCTGGTCTCAACGTTCTGCAAACTCAAAAATGCTTGTCGTTATATATCGCAATGACGGGAACCGAGGCGCGACTATGAACGAATTGGCGGCAGGCGAGCCCGCCTACACTTCAAATTCAAGCGTGTTCTCAAATACAGTCAGCGACTGCGAGATTCACGTTTCTTACAACAATAGTGGAATTACCAATGCCATAATTGCGGTTAACGCGAATATTGGAACAATCCTCGTCCGTCATTGCTTAATACGTGGTGCCTTTGTCGCCTTTGGATTTGATCCAGACTACGGTGACAGCACGAATAACGTTCCAGATCTCGATGTAACAACAAGCCTTTGCGTGGTTCAACGGCTATACGAGATGGACAGAATGGCATTGCGTATCAATCGCTTTACCAATGCGATTTTGGGTAGGCTATACAATAGAGGATGCAGAGGATAGCCGGGTAACAGGCTTGCGTCCGCTTTGGGTCGAGCGGAGCCGAGCACCTTTCGAGAATGTATGTCTGCTTGGCCCCCGTCCGTTCAGAAACCCGCCAGTCCCCTGTCGGTCAGTTCCGGCCTTCCGGCGCGTTTAGCGAAACCTTCCCCGCCTACAGCCGCGCCCTGGCGCTGCGCGGCGTCGCCAGAAGCAGCGTCGTCTCCGACGCGGTGACGCCCTGGATCTGTCGCAGGCGGCTCAGAACGGCGTCGAGATCGGCGAGACTCTGCGCCGAAATCTCGATCACCAGGTCCCAGCGGCCGTTGGTGGTGTGGACCGCGCCGACCTCGGCAAAGCCGACCAGGGCGTCGATGACGCGGTCGAGCATGCGGCCTTCCACCTCGACCATGGTCAGGCCGCGCACCGGCGGCGACACCGCGTCGGCGCGCAGGACCACGGTGTAGCCGAGGATCGCGCCCCCCGCCTCGAGCTTCTCCAGCCGGGCGCGCACGGTGCCGCGGCTGACGCCCAATTCGTGCGCTAGGTCGGAGATGCTCCGGCGGCCGTCGTGGCGCAGGATCGAGATCAGGCGTTGGTCGACGGCGTCCATGCAATGCCAAAATGGCGAGCGGATCGACCGAAACGATAAGCCGTTACGGCTATTTTGCCAATATGGTCCATTCATTTCGCCATGCCAAGCGGCTATTCTCGCAGCCGATTGGCGGAACGAGGCGACGCATGACGCGGCCCAACACCTGCATACTCGTCCCTGCCCCTGTCGAAGCCGGCGCCGGCCGGCGCGGCGCCGACATGGGCGCTCGCGCCTTCCGCGCCGCCGGCCTCGCCGAGACGCTGCGCGACCTCGGCTACGCGGTGATCGAGCGTCCGCCGGTCGCCATCAGCGCCGTCGAGCCGAAGCGCCATCCTAACGCCGCCATTGGCGATCTCGGCGAGATCGCCGCCTGGACCGCGGCGATCGAGCAGACCGCCTACGAAGCCACGGCGGAGGGCTTTCCAATCTTTCTCGGCGGCGACCACAGTCTTTCCGCCGGCTCGATCGCCGGAATCTCCCGCCGGCGGCGCGAGCAGAGCGAAGAACTCTTCGTGCTGTGGCTCGACGCCCATCCCGACTTCCACACGCTCGACAGTTCGACCAGCGGCAATCTCCACGGCGTTCCGATGGCCTACGTCACCGGCCGCGAGAGTTTTGCCGGCTGGTACCCGCCGCTCATCGCGCCGGTGAAGCCGGAGAACGTCTGTATGGTCGGCCTGCGCAGCGTCGATCCGGCGGAGCGCGAGGCGCTCGCGCTGAGCGCCATCACCGTCCACGACATGCGCGCCATCGACGAGAACGGCGTCGGCGCGCTGGTCGGCGCCTTCCTCGACAAGGTCGCCGCGCGCGGCGGAATCCTCCACGTCAGCTTCGACGTCGACTTCCTCGACCCCGACATCGCGCCGGGGGTCGGCACCACCGTGCCGGGCGGCGCCAGCTTCCGCGAGGCGCACCTCGTCATGGAGATGCTGCACGATGCGGGCCTCGTCCGCAGTCTCGATCTGGTCGAGTTGAACCCCTTCCTCGACGATCGCGGCCGCACCGCCGTTCTGCTCGTCGACCTCGTCGCCAGCCTCATGGGCCGGCGCATCCTCGATCGGCCGACCCGGAGGTGGTCATGACCCGCCGCCCGCTGAACCTCGTGCCCTTCGTCAGCGTCGCCAACATGATGCGGCTGGTCAACGCGATCGGCGTCGAGCGATTTCTGACCGAGCTCGCCGGCTTTGTCGAAGAGGATTTTCGCCGCTGGCCCGCCTTCGACAAGATCTCGCGCATGGCTTCCCATTCGGCCGAAGGGGTGATCGAGCTGATGCCGACCAGCGACGGCGTCACCTACGGCTTCAAATACGTCAACGGCCATCCCAAGAACATGCGCGAGGGACGCCAGACCGTCACCGCCTTCGGTCTCCTCGCCGAGGTCAGCACCGGCTATCCCGAGCTGCTCAGCGAAATGACCATCCTCACCGCGCTGAGAACCGCGGCGACCTCGGCGGTCGCGGCGAAACACCTCGCCCGGCCGGAGTCCCGCTCGATGGCGATCATCGGCAACGGCGCCCAGTCGGAGTTCCAGGCGCTCGGCTTCAAGGCGCTGCTCGGAATCGATCGGCTGCGTCTCTACGACATCGACCGCTGGGCGAGCGAGAAGTGCGCCGTCAATCTCGCCCGCTACGGCTTCGACCTGACGATCTGCGCCAACGCCGAGGACGCCGTCGAGGGCGTCGACATCGTCACCACCGTGACGGCCGACAAGCACAACGCGACAGTGCTCACCGACAACCTGGTCGGGGCCGGCCAGCACATCAACGCCGTCGGCGGCGACTGCCCCGGCAAGACCGAGCTGCATCGCGACATCCTGCTGCGCTCGGCGATCTTCGTCGAATACCCGCCGCAGACGCGCATCGAAGGCGAGATCCAGCAGCTTCCGCCCGATCATCCGGTGACCGAGCTGTGGCGAGTGATCGCCGGCGAGACGCCCGGACGGCGGTCGCGCCAGGAGATCACCCTGTTCGACTCGGTCGGCTTCGCCATCGAGGACTTCTCCGCCCTGCGTTACGTCCATTCGAAACTGGCGGGCGGCGACTTCCACGAGGATCTCGACCTGCTCGCCGACCCCGACGAACCGCGCGATCTCCTCGGCATGGTCCATCGCGCCCAGCGCAACGGTCTGGCCGCGGCGTCCTGACTCCGCTTTCTCGGGGGAATCTCTCGCTTCAGGCGCGGCGCTTGCAACGCCTTCCACCCGCAAGTGCGTGATGTGTTCAAGCCGGATCATCTCCGGCGTCACTGCGAGCAAAGCGAAACCGTCCAGACTTAGGGATTGCGGTTGGCGCTCAGTCTGGATCGCTTCGCCGCCTGTTCAGCCCGGGGACATAGCTGACAGGTGTTTGGAAACATAGCTGACAGGCGCGTCCGTTGCCCGCCTCGCGCTCGGCGTCAAGGCCAAGCCCGTATGCGCGGGCGCTTCGCGGCCTTGACCCCTCCGCGCGAGGCGGGCGTTTTCCTCGCCGTGCCGGCTGAGAGCGGTTTAATCCAGGCGCAATTTTCCCTACCGTCCGCCCGCGACGTCGAGGATTGCGCCGGTGACGTAGGAGGCGGCGTCGCTGAGCATCCAAACGATCGCCTCGGCGACCTCGTCGGGCGTGCCCGGCCGCCCCATCGGCGTCGTCGCGCCGATGCGGAAGGCGCGCTCGGGCTCGCCGCCCCTGGCGTGAATCTCGGTGTCGATCAGGCCTGGCCGCACCGAATTGACCCGCACGCCGTCGGCGGCGAGCTCCTTCGACAGGCCGATCGCCAACGCGTCGACCGCCGCCTTCGAGCCGGCGTAGTCGACATAAAGGTTCGGCGAGCCGATCCGCGCCGCGGTCGAGGAGACCAGCACCAGCGACCCGCCGGCGCCGCCGAGGCTCGTCGCCAGGCGCCGCGCCGCTTCGCGCGCCGTCAGATAGACGCCGAGGATGTTGACTTCGAACATGCGCCGCATGCGCTCGACGCTCATTTCGACGAGCCGCGCCGCCGGCGCGACGATCCCGGCGTTGGCGACCACGCCGCGCAACGGCCCGAGCGCCCGCACCGCGCCGTCGAACATCGCCGCGACATCGTCCTCGTCGGCGACGTCGCCGCGCAGCGCCACCGCCTTGCCGCCGCCGCGCGCGATCTCCTCGACCAGCGCGTGCGCCGCCCGTTCGTCGCGCAGGTAATTGACCCCGACCGACCAGCCGCGCGCCGCGGCGAGCCGCGCCGTCGCTCGCCCGATGCCGCGGGCGGCGCCGGTGACGAGAATCGCTTGCCCCTCGCTCATGGAGAAAACTTGCCCCGCCCGCTCCCCCGACGCAAGTGGCGTATGCGCGCGCTTCTGGCCGCAGCGTGACCTTAGGCCGCGCGGCCCGAGGTCGCGGCGCTGCGCCGGAGCGCGGCGAGGTTGGCGGCGTAAGCCGCCCGCCCGCCGTTGAACGCCGCCGAGCCGGCGACCAGCGCGTTGGCGCCGGCGGCGACGACCAGCGGCGCGGTGTCGGCGGCGATGCCGCCGTCGACCTCGATATGGATCGGCCTGTCGCCGATCATTCGGCGGACGCGCGCGACCTTGTCGATCATCGCCGGAATGAACGCCTGGCCGCCGAAACCGGGATTGACCGTCATCACCAGCACCAGGTCGAGGCGGTCGAGCACATATTCGATCGCGTCGGGCGACGTCGCCGGATTGAGCGACACCCCCGCCTTCTTGCCGAGCGCGCGGATGGCGTGCAGCGAACGGTCGAGATGCTTGGTCGCCTCGGCCTGGATCGTGATGTGATCGGCGCCGGCGCGGGCGAAGGCTTCGAGATAGGGGTCGATCGGCTCGATCATCAGATGGCAATCGAACGGCTTGTCGCTGTGCGGGCGCAGCGCCGCCGCCACTTGCGGCCCAAAGGTGATGTTGGGCACGAAATGCCCGTCCATTATGTCGAGGTGGATCCAGTCCGCCCCCGCCGCCGCGATGTCGCGCACTTCCTGGCCGAGATTGGCGAAGTCGGCCGACAGAATCGACGGCGCGAGGATTAAGGACCGATCAAATACGCTCATGAAACATCGCCTCCAGCTCGGCGCGATTGTCGGTGAAAACGGGGTCCGTTTTCAAGCCGCGAGGCCGGCAAAGACGTTGAAAGCGGCTTCGCGTCGCCTCAATTCGACGATTCCGGCGCCTTCAGCGGCGCATTGACGCAGCCCGCGCGCGGCGGCTACAGCTTCGAGGCGCCGTCCCGGCGCGACCGGGGAAGCCGCATGCCCGCGCCTGCCGACCCGAACGCCGCCCCTTCGCGGTCCCCCGCCAAGGACGACGACGCCGAGGCCAAGCGCGCCTTCCGCGAAATCCTGCGTTGGATCGGCGAAGACCCCGAACGCGACGGCCTGAAGGACACCCCGGCGCGCATGATCCGCGCCTATCGCGAATATTTCGCCGGTTACGAGACCGACCCCGAAGAGGCGCTGCGCACGACCTTCACCGAGGTCGACGGCTACGACGAGATGATCGTGCTGCGCGGCGTCTCCTTCGAAAGCCATTGCGAGCATCACCTCGCGCCGATCGTCGGCCGCGTCTGGGTCGGCTACCTGCCCGACCGCCGCGTCGTCGGCATCTCAAAGCTGGCGCGGATCGTCGACATCTATGCGCGGCGGCTGCAGATCCAGGAGCGGCTGACGGCGCAGATCGCCAATGCGATCGAAAGCGTGCTCAAGCCGCGCGGCGTCGCCGTGGTGGTCAAGGCGACCCACCATTGCATGATGAGTCGCGGCGTGCGGCGCCACGGCGCCGACCTCGTCACCAGCCGCATGCTCGGCGTCTTCCGCGACCACGCGATCACCCGCAGCGAATTTTTCGCGCTCGTCGACTCGAAGAGCGAGTCGCCCTGAACCTCGTCCTGGAGACCCTGCGTCGATGTCCGGCGGTTTTCATTACGAAGGCTACGCCATCGTCTCCGCCGACGGCATGATCGCCGACGCCGACGGACGCATGCCGCCGGCGTTGCAGAACCCGGCGGACGCGCGCTTCTTCAGCGAGGCGCTCGATCGCGCCGCGGTGCTCGTCCACGGCCGTCATTCGCACGAGGGCCACGCGAATTCGCCGCGCCGACGCCGCGTCGTCGTCACCCGCCACGCCTCGGCGATCGCCGCCGACCCCGAGTTGCCCCATTCAGTGCTGTGGAACCCGGCCGGCGCGCCGTTTTCCGCCGCCTGCGAGGCGCTCGGAATCGCCGGCGGAACGGCGGCGATCCTCGGCGGGCCGGAAGTCTTCGCGCTGTTTCTCGGGCTCGGCTATGAGCGATTTCTGCTCAGCCGCGCCGCCCACGCGCGCCTGCCAGGCGGCCTGCCGATCTTCGGCCGCGGACGACTTCCGGTCGAGGAGGCGCTGGCGACCGCGGGGCTCTCGCCGGGACAGCCGCGCTGGCTCGACCGTGACGCCGGCGTCTCGGTCACGACGTGGCGGAAAACGGCCGACTGAGCCGGCGAACCATCACCGCGCGGCGAGGAACGGTCGCGCGACGGCCGAGATGCGCGTCGCCAGAACGATGTCGCGCTCGGTGATCGCGCCGCCCGCGTCGTGGGTGCTCAGCTTGAACGAGACCCGGTTGTAGACGTTGACGATCTCGGGATGGTGATTGAGCTCCTCCGCCTCGAAGCCGACGCGCACGATCAAGGCGAGCGCGTCGCGGAACGAGGCGAAGGCGTAGGTCGCGGCGATCGCGCCGCCGTCGCGCTTCCAGTCGGGCAGCGTCGTCAAGGCGGCGTCGATCTCGTCGGCCGCAAGGACTTTCGGCATCGCCATGGCGCGACTCCTCAAGCTTGCGCGGGCGAACCCGCGACGATAACGCCGGCCGGTTTGGCCGGGCGATTATCGACGGCGACGGCGCGCGCCGCGCGTTCAGACGACGATTGGCGCAGCCCGCTCGCCGAGACGAGCGCGCAGCCAACGTCGCGCCTCAGCTTCGTCGGCGGCGATCAGGCACAGATCGCCGGCGAATTGGCGCAGCGCCTCTCGATACTCTTCGGCGACGCCGATCAGCACGGGAACGTCGGCCTCGATCGCCGCGACGATCGCATCACGCAGGCCGCCGCCCTCCTCCGCCTCCGCCTTGCCGAACTTGTTGAGGAGGACGAGGTCGGGCGCCGCGTCGCGGATCGCCTGTTCGATGAGCGTCGCCGCCTCGGTCAGCGCCCCGGAATCGAGCCGGCAGCCCTCGGCGAGATCGCCGCGGTCCTCGGAGATGCGGATGCGGCGGCCGGTCGCCAGATCGTCGAGAATCATGTCGCAGAGCCGCCGCCCGGGCCGCGGCTCGTCGCGCTGCAGCGCGCCGACGACGCGCAGACCGGCGCCGCGCGCCCATTCGGCGACGCGATCGATGAGCGCGTCGGCGGCGAAATCCGCGCCGCGCAAGACCGCGCAGACCGGCGCCGGCGGCTCGTCGTCTCGCGTCACGGCCGCTTCAGAACGGAATGTCGTCGTCGAGGTCGCCGCCGCCGCCCGACAGGGCCGGCCGCTTAGCCTCGACCGGCGACATCCGCCCGACGCTCGGCGCGCGCTCTTCGCTGGCGAAGCTGTCGCGGCCCTCGCCGCCGGCGCCGCGCGAATCGAGCAGCGTCAGTTCGCCGTGAAAGCGCTGCAGCACCACTTCGGTGGTGTATTTCTCGACGCCCGACTGGTCGGTCCATTTGCGCGTCTGCAACTGGCCCTCGACGTAGACCTTCGTGCCCTTCTTGCAATACTGCTCGACCACCTTGCCGATGTTCTCGTTGAACACCACGACGTTGTGCCACTCGGTCTTTTCCTTGCGCTCGCCGGTGGCCTTGTCGCGCCAGGTCTCCGACGTCGCGAGCGAGAAGTTGACGACCTTCTCGCCGGAATTGAGCGACCGCACTTGCGGGTCCTTGCCGAGATTGCCGATCAGAATGACTTTGTTGACGCTACCGGCCATGATGCTCTCCCTACCCGCCGCCGCAGCGACGCGTACGCACGCCGCCTGAATCCTGCTTCTAGCCCATCGTCTTCGCCGGCGCCCGCCCCTCTTGCCGCAAAGCCGCGGCAATAGCGTGGCCCCAGCGCGACTTTTCCACAGCCCAGCTCTGCGGCCGCCGTTTGGCGGCGGCGGGGTTCGACACTACATTCTTTTCGCGAACGCCGCGCGGAGCGCTTCTCAACGTTCTTCGTTTGTTCTAGCATCGCGGCGCCGGCCGCGCAAGCGCCGGCGCGAATCGCGTCATTCCAAGGGTCCCCATGGCGAGCGGCAAATCCTCCAAGCGCCCCCGGCCGGCCGAGCCGGTCGAAAAGCTGTTCGGCGGCCGGACGATCGCCGTGCATGGAGCGCGCGAGCACAATCTCAAGAACGTCGACCTGACGATCCCGCGCGACAAGCTGGTCGTCTTCACTGGACTGTCGGGCTCCGGCAAATCGTCGCTCGCCTTCGACACGATCTACGCCGAAGGCCAGCGCCGCTATGTCGAGTCGCTGTCGGCCTACGCGCGCCAGTTCCTGCAGATGATGCAGAAGCCGGACGTCGATCAGATCGACGGCTTGTCGCCGGCGATCGCGATCGAGCAGAAGACGACGTCGAAGAACCCGCGCTCGACCGTCGGCACGGTGACCGAAATCCACGACTACATGCGCCTGTTATGGGCGCGCGTCGGCATTCCTTATTCGCCGGCGACCGGCCTGCCGATCGAAAGCCAGACGGTGAGCCAGATGGTCGACCGCGTGCTGGCGCTGCCGGAGCGGACGCGGCTCTATCTCAACGCGCCGGTGGTCCGCGGCCGCAAGGGCGAGTACCGCAAAGAGATCGCGGACTACATGAAGCGCGGCTTCCAACGCCTTAAGATCGATGGAAAATTCTACGAAATCGCCGACGCGCCGACGCTCGACAAGAAGGTGAAGCACGACATCGAAGTCGTCGTCGACCGGCTGGTCGTGCGCGCCGATCTGGCGAGCCGGCTGGCCGAGAGTTTCGAGACCGCGCTCGAGCTGGCGGACGGCTTGGCGATCGTCGAATTCGCCGATCCGCCGGCCGAAGGCGGCGAGCCGCGCCGCATCGTCTTCTCGTCGAAATTCGCCTGCCCGGTCTCCGGCTTCACCATTCCCGAGATCGAGCCGCGGCTGTTCTCGTTCAACAACCCCTATGGCGCCTGCCCGGTCTGCGGCGGCCTCGGCTCGGAGCTGACGGTCGACGCCAGCCTCGTCGTCCCCGATCCGCGCCTGACGCTGCGCAAAGGCGCGGTGGCGCCGTGGGCCAAGTCAAGCTCGCCCTATTATCTGCAGACGCTGGAGGCGCTCGGCCGCCACTTCAAGTTCCGCCTCGACGTCGCCTGGGCGACCCTGCCGGAGAAGGCGCGCGAGGTCATCCTCAACGGCTCGGGCGACGAGGAGGTGCGCTTCGGCTACGACGACGGCCTGAGGTCCTACGAGGTGAAGAAGCCGTTCGAGGGCGTGGTCAAGAACCTCGAGCGGCGCTACCGCGAGACGGAAAGCGAGTGGTCGCGCGAGGAGATCGAGCGCTTCATGACCGCAACGCCGTGCGTCGCCTGCCAGGGCTTCCGCCTCAAGCCGGAGGCGCTGGCGGTCAAGATCGGCGGCCAGCACATCGGCGAAGTCGGCCTGCTGTCGGTCAAGGCGGCGGTCGAATGGGCGCGCGCCCTGCCCGGCGCGCTCGACGCCAAGCGCAACGAGATCGCCCAGCGCGTCCTCAAGGAGATCGTCGACCGGCTGACCTTCCTCAGCGACGTCGGCCTCGACTATCTGACGCTGTCGCGCGCCTCGGGCACCTTGTCGGGCGGCGAGAGCCAGCGCATCCGCCTCGCTTCGCAGATCGGCTCGGGCCTGACCGGCGTGCTCTACGTGCTCGACGAACCGTCGATCGGCCTGCACCAGCGCGACAACGCGCGCCTGCTCGATACGCTCCGGCGCCTGCGCGAACTCGGCAACACGGTGATCGTCGTCGAACACGACGAGGACGCGATCCTCGCCGCCGACTACGTCGTCGACATCGGCCCTGGCGCAGGCGTGCATGGCGGCGAAATCGTCGCCAAGGGAACGCCGGCGGAGATCACCGCCGACCCCAACTCTTTGACCGGCCAGTATCTTTCCGGCACGCGGTTCGTGCCGACGCCGCCGCGCCGCCGCGTTGGCGCGCCCGGCCGCGACCTGAAAATCGTCGGCGCGCGCGGCAACAATCTCAAGAACGTCACCGCCGCGATCCCGCTTGGCGCCTTCACCTGCGTCACCGGCGTCTCCGGCGGCGGCAAGTCGACGCTGATCGTCGACACGCTCTACAAGGCGACGGCGCGGCAGTTGAACGGCGCGAGCGAGCCGCCGGCGCCGCACGACCGCATCGACGGGCTGGAGCGGCTCGACAAGGTCATCGACATCGACCAGTCGCCGATCGGCCGCACGCCGCGCTCCAATCCGGCGACCTACACCGGCGCCTTCACGCCAATCCGCGAATGGTTCGCCGGCCTGCCCGAAGCCAAGCAGCGCGGCTACCAGGCCGGGCGCTTCTCGTTCAACGTCAAGGGCGGCCGCTGCGAAGCGTGCCAGGGCGACGGCGTGATCAAGATCGAGATGCACTTCCTGCCCGACGTCTACGTCACCTGCGACGTCTGCAACGGCAAGCGCTACGACCGCGAGACGCTTGAAGTGAAGTATCGCGACAAGTCGATCGCCGATGTGCTTGATATGACTGTTGAAGAGGCCGCCGACCTGTTCAAGGCGGTGCCGTCGATCCGCGAGAAGATGGACACGCTGAAGCGCGTCGGCCTCGGCTACGTGAAGGTCGGCCAGCCGGCGACGACGCTGTCGGGCGGCGAGGCCCAGCGGGTCAAGCTCGCCAAGGAGCTGGCGCGCCGCTCGACCGGGCGCACGCTTTACATCCTGGATGAGCCGACGACCGGCTTGCATTTCCACGACGTCGCGCAATTGCTTGATGTGCTGCATGAGCTGGTCGACCAGGGCAACACCATGGTCGTCATCGAGCACAATCTCGAAGTGGTGAAGACTGCCGACTGGATCATCGACATGGGCCCCGAGGGCGGCGACGCCGGCGGCGAAGTGGTGGCGACCGGCACGCCCGAACAGATCGCGCGCAACCCCAAGAGCTACACGGGGCAATATCTGCGCCACGTGCTCGCGCGCCGGCAGGTGAAAAAGGCGAAGGCGGAGGCGGCGGAGTAGAGGGAGGAGCGTTTGACTCCTGGCGCGCGTCGCGGAACTGCCTTCCGTCTTTACGCCGCCTCAACCTCCGCCCTGATCTTGGCGCCCAGCCGCTTCTCCGCCATCGCCGGGTCGTACGGACTCTGCAAGTTCAGCCAGAACGCGGCGCCGGGGCCGAGATAGCGGCTGAGGCGCAGGGCCGTATCGGGAGAAATGCCGCGCTTGCCGGCGATGATTTCGGTCAGGCGGTTGGCCGGCACGCGCAGCTTGAGAGCCAAGGCGTGAGCCGTGAGGCCGCGCGCGGCGATGTCCTCTTGCAGCACTTCGCCGGGATGCACGGGCGCCATCACGAAGCCGTCGGGCGGCGCGTCGAAAATCTCGTGCGTCTTCGTCATCGCCTCGTACCTTTAGCGCACACGGCGTTCGGTCGGAATCGCTTGCCGCCTGCACCCTCCGTCCTGAGGCGCCGCGAAGCGGCCTCGAAGGACGCTCCAGAACGCGCGCTAATGCGATCCCTGGAGCATCCTTCGACTCGCCCTCGCTGACGCGAGGACGGCTCAGGATGAGGTCCGCGCGAAAATTCCGCTTGCTCTAGCGATCGTCGACGATCTTCGCCTCGATCGCCAGCGTCTGTCTTGAACGGACTACAAATTGCGTATATCCTTTTCCGATATCCCAACTGTGCGCGAGCGGCGCCATGACGCGCACTAAGCTGTTTCGCTCCAACCGTTCGCAGGCCGTTCGCCTACCCAAGGACGTGGCGTTTCCCGAAGGCGTGACGGAAGTCACCGTTCTGCGCGACGGCAAGCGCCGTATCGTCGTTCCTGCAAACGCGGTCTGGGACGACTTCTTCGACGCGCCCGGAATCGACCTGCCGTCGCGCGAGCAGCCGCCGGCCCAGCGGCGCGACGAACTGTGATCTTGCGCTACGCGCTCGACACCAACCTGTGCATCCGTGCGCTGAGGGACCGTTCACCAACCTTGCGCGAGCGCTTCAATCGCGAGGCCGACGGGCTGTCGATTTCGACCATCGTCCTGACCGAACTGCTGCACGGCGCGGCGAAGTCGGCGCGGCCGGACGCCAACCGGCGCGAGGTGGAGAATTTCGCCGCGCGCCTCGAGGTGGTGCCGTTCGACGCCCAGGCGGCGGCCCACGCCGGCGACATCCGGGCGGCGCTCGAGCGCCAGGGTCGGTCGATCGGCGCTTACGACGTGCTGATCGCCGGCCATGCCCGCAGCCGCGGGCTCGTCGTCGTCACCGGCAATCGCGGCGAGTTCGACCGCGTCGAAGGATTGCGCTGCGAAGATTGGGCCTAGGCCGCCTGGACCTCAGCCCTGATTTTCGCTCGGGGCGGGAGACGAATTTCGGTCTGGCGTTCGGCCTAATTAATAGGCTGTCCTCGGCAGCACGGCCGTCACCAGGCGGTACTTCAAAGCGTCCGAGGCCGTGAGGCGCCAATCGGGTTTGCGGACGACGTTCAATTGGGCCGGCCAGTCTGGATCGTCGGCCATTTGGAAATAGACCTGGCGCAGGTCGGGCGAGACGCCATTGGACTCCATGATATCGAAGGCTTCGTTGGTGCTCGCCAGGGCGACCTCGCGCCAATGCGCGAGAAAATCCTGACAGCCCTTTTTGCGCGGTTCGAATTCGCTCCCCGTGTCGAGATCGACAAAACAGAGCCCCTGAAAGCTGGTGAGATAGCCGGCGCCCAGACGCGCCCCGTGAATGCCGATCCACGTGTCCTCGGCGGCGACGCGTTCGCGGCCGGCGGCGAAGATGGCGGCGCAAGCGCTGGCGCAGTAGTGGCCGGACGACAGGAGCGTTGTTTTACCTAATTCCTTGACTTTGCGAGCAATTTCTAACGCCCATTCATTGCTTCCGCCCAAGGAGTTCAGTTCAATCACTTTGACAGGGACAATCTTCGCGGCTTCGTATTGAAGATAATCGTAAATATGAGAATCGATCTTGCCTTCGATGATGAGGGCGTCGCCCTCAATGTGCGGCGAGATCAGGCGCCGGATTCGATCCGAGTCCGCAGCGTCATTCGGCGCCGCCAGCGAAACCGACTGGAGTGCAGCCCCAAAGGAGCGTTGGCGCGCAGCGCCATCGCCCTCGCCCGCGCTAGCGCTCAACGCCTCGGACATTGCCAATGACGTGGCGATGAGCAATGCAACCGCAGAGAGCTGCATGCGTCTTCCTCCCATTTATTCTTATTATGATGACAGAACTCGCTCGCGACACTCTGACCGACGTCAAGGCCGGAGCGCTCAGGAAACGGTCGAGGTTATGTTTCGCGAGATCGCTGGCTCGGTTCTGGCGACGCCCCACGAGCGATTCCTCAGCGCCGCGCCGCGCCGCGGTCTCACGGCCCCTTCGATCCGCCGCCCGAATTCCCCCGCATTGCCGCTTTAGCCAATCGTTCCCGGCCGCAGAATTGGTCCGGCGGACGGAGGCGCGGCATGACGCTAGCTTCGTCGCATTCCCCTACCCCCGCGGCGGCCGAGCCGACGCGTCGCGATTTCCTCTATCTCGCCACAGCCGCGGTCGGCGGGATCGGCGCGGCGGCGACGCTGTGGCCGCTGATCGACCAGATGAACCCCGACGCGGCGATACAAGCCGCCGCGGGCCCGGTCGACATCGACGTCAGCCAGATCCAGCCCGGCCAGCAGATCGTCGTGCTGTGGAGCGCGCGGCCGGTGTTCGTCGTCCACCGACCGAAGGCGGCGCTCGACGCCCTGCAGACGCCCGAGCATCTCGCCCTTCTCTCCGACCCCAATTCGACCGTGCGCCAGCAGCCCGACTACGCGACCAACTGGTGCCGCTCGGCAAAGCCCGAGTTCCTCGTCCTGGTCGGCGTTTGCACCCACCTCGGCTGCATCCCGAAGTTCTGGCCGCAGCCGAGCCCGACCGAGCCGGCGCCGAACTGGCCCGGCGGCTATTTCTGTCCCTGCCACGGCTCGAAATACGACCTCGCCGGACGAGTCTTCCTCGGCGTCCCGGCGCCCGACAACCTGCCCGTCCCGCCCTATCATTTCCCCAACGATAAGACTCTGCGGGTCGGCGAGAACCCGCCGGGCTCGACCTTCGACTTCGGCTCGGTCGTGCAGGTGTGACGGCAAACGCTCAACTGGCGCCTATTGACAGATACCGACCAGTCGGTCTGTAATCTCCCCTGAGACGAACTCCGCATCAGACGGGATGGCGATCATGGCGGCAGGGAGCGCGCGAGCGAAGGCGACGCAGGCTTCGGGCGACCGGCTGCTCGACGCGGCGGTCGACGTCATTCGCGCCAAGGGCTATTCGGCGACGCGGGTCGAAGACATCTGCGCCGCGGCGGGCCTGACCAAGGGCGCCTTCTTCCATCATTTCGCCAGCAAGGAGGCCTGCGCCATCGCCGCGGCGGCCCATTTCGCCGCGCGCGCCGACGCCCTGTTCGACGACGCGCCCTATCGCGCCCTGCCCGACCCGGCGGCGCGCGCGCTCGGCTACATCGATTTCCGCAAGGCCATTCTTCAGGGCGAGCTGCCGCAGTTCACCTGCCTGCTCGGCACGATGGTGCAGGAGGCCTACGAGACCCACCCCGCCATTCGCCAGGCCTGCGACCGCTACATCAGCGAGCACGCCGATCGGCTCGTCGGCGACCTCGCCGCCGCCAAGGCGCTTTACGCGCCCGAGGCGACCTGGAAGCCGGAGAGCCTCGCCCTTTACACCCAGGCGGTGCTGCAGGGCGCCTTTGTCCTCGCAAAGGCCAAGCACGGCCCTGAAATCGCCGTCGAATGCCTCGACCATCTGCGGCACTACGTCGAGGGCCTGTTGCAAGCGCCGCCGGACCGATCAGCCGAAGGGAGCGCCGCGCCATGATGTCCGACCAACGCATCACCCCCTGCCTGTGGTTCAACTTCAACGCTGAAGAAGCGGTCGCGCATTATTGTGCGATCTTCGCGGACGCGCGGATCGAAAAGGTCGCCCACTACGGCCCCTGCCAGCCCGGCCCCGAGGGCGCGGTCATGACGATCCTGTTCTCGATCGAAGGCCAGAGCTTCCTCGCCCTCAACGGCGGACCGCAGTTCCCCTTCACGTCGGCGATCTCGCTGGTCGTCGATTGCGACACGCAGGCTGAGGTCGACGACTACTGGGAGCGGCTGTCCGCAGGCGGCGCCAAGGGGCCCTGCGGCTGGCTAACCGACAAGTTCGGCGTTTCGTGGCAGATCGTGCCGCGCGCGCTGCCCGAATTGCTGACCAGCGGCGGCGCCGAACAGGCGAACCGCGTCATGAAGGCAGTGCTGGCGATGAGTAAGCTCGACATCGCCGTTGTTCGACGGGCCGCCGGCCCCAATTAAGGAGAGGAGACGCCGTCATGAGCGAAGTGAAGACCAAGAGCGAGGCCAAGTCCATGAGCATGCAGGGCAAGTTCTGCTGGTACGAATGGATGGGCGACAACGTCAAAGCCGCCGCCGATTTCTACGGGCATGTCGTCGGCTGGACAGCCAAGGAATCCGATATGGCCGGCGGGCGGCCGTACACGGTCGTTTCGGCCGGCGACTATGGCGTCGGCGGCATGATGACGATCCCGGCCGAAGCCAAGGCGATGGGCGTGCGGCCGTGCTGGAGCGGCTACGTCTGGGTCGAAGATGTGGACTCAACCGCGGCGAAGCTGACCGCCGCCGGCGGTTCGGTGACGCGGCCGGGCGCCGACATTCCCGGCGTCGGCCGTTTCGCGGTCGTCGCCGACCCGCATGGCGCGGGTTTCCTGCTGTTCCGCGACGCCGGCGGCAATCCGCCGCCCCCGCCCGCCCCCGACACGCCTGGCCTGGTCGGCTGGCGCGAGCTGCACGCCGGCGACGGCGTCGCCGCCTTCGCCTTCTATTCGAAGCTGTTCGGCTGGACCAAGCGCCAGGGGATGGAGATGGGCGCGGCCGGCGTCTATCAGCTGTTCGGCTTCGCCGGCGGCGACCGCGACGACGGCGGCATGATGACGCGCATGCCGGAAACGCCGGCGCCGATGTGGCTCTACTATTTCAACGTGGCGGCGATCGACGCCGCCGCCGAACGCGTCAAGGCGAAGGGCGGCAAGATCGTCAACGGCCCGATGGAAGTTCCCGGCGGCCAATGGATTGTCCACGGGCTCGACCTTGAAGGCGCGATGTTCGCGCTGGTCGCGCCCAAGCGCTGAAACGACAGCGGGTCTCGCGGCGCGCGCGTCGCGGGACCCGCAAAACAACCAGCGAGGGGAGGAGCGGCGATGCGGGTGATGGTCATCGTCAAGGCGACGACGGATTCGGAGGCCGGCAAACTGCCGAGCCGCGAGCTGATGGCGGCGATGGGCGCGTTCAACCAGAAACTGATCGCGGCCGGCGTGATGGTCGACGGCGCCGGGCTGAAGCCGACCGCCGAGGGCGCGCGCGTCGCCTTCGACGGCGCGCATCGCACGGTGAAGCTCGGGCCGTTCGGCATCGTCGGCGAACTCGCCGCGGGCTATTGGATCTGGAAGGTGGAGGATCTCGACGAGGCGATCGGCTGGGTCAAGCAGTGTCCCAATCCGATGCCCGGCCCCTCGAAGATCGAGATCCGCCCGCTCTACGAAATGGAAGACTTCGCCTGAACGGCGTCGCCCTTCGCCGAGCGCCGACCCTGCGGCCTCTCGGCGCGCTTCTTGCGCACAGCGATTTGGCCTATGCTCGCGCGCCGCGGCGCGGAGAGGGCGATGAGCAAAGGTAGGATGTCGGTGAGAACAGTCAGTTTCGTCAGCCAGAAGGGCGGCGTCGGCAAGAGCGCGCTGGCGCGGCTGTTCGCGGTCGGCGCGGCGCATCGCGGCCTGCGCGCGCTGCTCGCCGACTTCGACCTCAACCAGCTCACTTGCGTCGAGTGGAACGCGGCGCGGCTGCAGGCGGCGATCGTACCGGAAATCGACGCGCGCCCGTTCAAGAGCCTCAAGAAACTGCGCAAGGCGATCATCGACGTCGACTTCATCGTCGCCGACACGCGCGGCCTCGCCGACGACCTGACCAAGGAGCTCGCCGAGGAAAGCGACGTGGTGTTCCTGCCGACCGGCACCTCGCTTGACGACCTCCGCCCGACGCTGACGCTGGCGAGAAAGCTCGCCCGGCGCGGCGCCGAGGGGCGCATCGTCGTCGTCCTGTCCAAGGTCGGCCGCTCGGAGCCGCAGCTCGCCCGCGCCGCCGAGGCGATCGCCGAAGCGGGATTCGAGCTGCTGTCTGAGCAATGGCCGCTGCGCGACGGCTTCCAGTCCGATCTCGACGCCGGCCGCGCCGGGCGCGAGACGCGCAACCCTTTCTTGCGCGAAATCGCCGATCGGATGGAGGAAGCGTTGATGCGCCGCGCCCACGCCGCTGAGCCGCGGCCGAGCGAAGCGGCGGAGTAGACAACTCGTCATCCGGCCCTTCGGGCCAAACCGTCGTCATGGCCGGGCTTGACCCGGCCGTGACGCCGCGGTGACGCGGGGCCTACCCGACGATCTCGTTGCCGGAGAAGAACTGCGCGATCTCGACCGCGGCGGTCGCCGGCGCGTCGGAGCCGTGGACGGAATTCTCGCCCATCGACAGCGCGAAGTCCTTGCGGATGGTGCCGGCGGCGGCCTTCTCGGGGTTGGTGGCGCCCATGACGTCGCGATAGCGCTGGATGGCGTCATCGCCTTCGAGCACCTGCACCACCACCGGCGCCGCCGTCATCATCTCGACCAGCTCGCCGAAGAACGGCCGCTCGCGATGCACGCCGTAGAACGTCTCGGCTTGAGCGCGCGTCATCCCGACTCGTTTCTGGGCGACGATGCGCAGGCCCGCCGCCTCGATCCGCGCGTTGACCGCGCCGGTGAGGTTGCGGCGAGTGACGTCGGGCTTGAGAATGGAGAAGGTGCGTTCGAGAGCCATCGTAGGTTTCGCTTCTTGCTGACGGGAAATGTCGCGGCGCTTATAGCGGCGCGGCTTTGGCCCGGCAAGGCGGGCGGGGATCGCGGCCTTACAGTCCTGACAAGGAACGAGCGCTCAGCGTTGGCGGCTTCGTCGCGCGCGTTTTCCGCCCTTTGCGGAGAGCGCCATCGACCTCTTTGAAGCAGGACTTCCGACTGGTCAGCCCTGTCAAGGACGGCCCTTCGGGCCGCCGCGCAGCGGCAGGCGGTCCTTGACAGATTCGGGCGATCGGAAAAGAGAGGCGTCCAAGAGGTCGACAGCGGCAAGAGTCGCGAGCGACGCCCTTAAGCAGAAAACTCTTCAGCGCCCGACTGGCGAAGCGAGACACGACGATGACGATCACAGTTGCGCGCCGGCCCGGCGCCGATCCGCTCGTCTTCGAGGTCGAAGTCGCCGAAGGGCGCGAAGCGACGCGCCACAGGGTGACGCTGCGCGCCGCCGATTTCGCGCGGCTCGCCGGCGGCGCGACGCCCGAGCGAACCGTCGAAGCGGCGTTCCAGTTCCTGCTCGACCACGAGCCGAAGGAATCGATCCTGGCCAGCTTCGACGTCCGCGTGATCGTGCGCTACTTCCCCGCGTTCGAGCGCGAGTTGCCGCGCTATCTGGCGCGTTAGCGCAATATAGGATCGTCATCGCGAGCGGCAGCGACGTGATCCAGACTTAGCCGCCGCCGCAATCCTCGAGTCTGGATTGCTTCGCTTTGCAATGACGGACAGCGGGACGCCTTTGCCCGTCACGCCGCCACATCGTCGTCGCGGGCGCCGACCATGTACTGGACGAGTTCCTCGGCGCTGGTCTGTGCGGTGACCTTCTCCGCCACTTTCCGTCCGCGGTGCATGACGACGACGCGATCCGTCACCGCGAACGCATCGGGCAAGATGTGGGTGATCAGGACCACCGGCACGCCGCGGTCGCGCAAGGTGCGAATGAGCTCCAGCACCTTCTGCTGTTCGGGGACGCCGAGGTTGTTGGTCGGCTCGTCCATGATCATCAGCTTGGCGTCCCAATAGACGGCGCGGGCGATCGCGACCGCCTGACGCTGGCCGCCCGACAGCGTCTCGATCGGATCGGCAAGCGTGGGAATGCGGATCTGCAACGAGTCGAGCGTGACACGCGACTGCTGCGCCATCCGCTTGTCGTCGAGCGTGTGGACGAGCCCGCCCAGCCAACGCTTCTTGACCTCGCGGCCGAGGAAGATGTTGGCGCCGACGTCGAGATTGTTGGCGAGCGCGAGATCCTGATAGATCGTCTCGATGCCGTGGCGGCGCGCTTCCATCGGCGTCGTGAGCGTCACCGTCGCGCCGTCGAAGACGATCTCGCCGTCGTCGGGCTGGTAGACGCCCGAGACGCACTTGATCAGCGTCGACTTGCCTGCGCCGTTGTCGCCGAGCAGGCCGACGACCTCGCCGCGCCGCACGTCCAGGCTGACGCCGTCGACCGCCGTCAATCCGCCGAAGCTCTTGCGCAGGTTGCGCACTTGCAGCAGCGCGTCGGTCATTTCGAAGCCCCCTTGCGCTGCCGGCCCATGAAAAGATCGCGCGACTGGTCGATCAGCACCGCGACGATGACCACTGCGCCGACGACGATGAACTGCCAAAAGGCGTCGACATTGAGCATCACCAGCCCGGTCGTCAGCACGGCGATGATCAGCGCGCCGATGACGGTGCCGATCACCGTTCCCGCGCCGCCGTACATGCTGACGCCGCCGATGATCACCGCGGCGATCGAGGACAGCAGCAACGCGTCGCCGATCACCGCCGAACCCGCGGTGAAGCGCAGGGTTGAAAGGAACCCCGCGACGCCGGCGGTCGCCGACGACAACATGTAGAGCTTGATCATGTGACGATCGACGGGAATGCCGCTGCGCACCGACGCGTCCATGCTGCCGCCGATCGCATAGGTGTGGCGACCGAACTGGGTCTTGTGCAAGAGGAACATCGTCAGCGCGAGGACGAAGGCGGTCGCCAGGACCGGATATGGCAGGATGATCTCCATCCGCCGCAGCAGGTCGCCGCCGACATCGGGCCGATTGAGGAAGTAGACGCCGCCGCCGGGACCGGAAATGTAATACATCAGCGCGTCGTTGCCATAGGCGCGCACGTCCGCCGGCAAGCCGATCACCGTCGAGTTCTCGGACATCAGGTAAGCGACGCCGCGCACGATGAACGAGGTGCCGAGTGTGACGATGAAGGCGGGAACCTTCAGCTTGGCGATGATCCAGCCGTTGACGAACCCGACGACGCCGGCGCCCGCGACCGCCGCGACGAGCCCGATCGCCACCGCCAGCGCCAGCGGCGCTCCGACATTGTAAGAGTCGCGCAGCGCCAGCGCCGACAGCACCGAAGCCAGACTCATCACCCAGCCGACGCTGAGATCGATGCCGGCGGCGATGATGACGAACGTCTGGCCCAGCCCGAGCAACAGCACCGGGATGATCGCAACCAGGATGTTCTGGGAATTGCGGATGGTGAGGAAGTTGACCGAGCCGCCGGTCGACAGCGGCACCGCGACGACGAAGAACAACACCATCACGGCGAGAAACAGCCACGCCCAGACGCGGCTCACGAACAGCGCGAGCCGTCGCAGGAAGGAGCCCTCGCCGGGGCCGTGGGCGCCGGCGGGGGCGACGATCGAGCCGCGAACCGTCACGTTCTGCTTTCCTTCGCCAAGCGATCTTCAGATCGCAGCCGGCTCGGGCGGTTCGCTCGTCGAGCCGAGCGAGCCGCCCTCAACCGTCGCGGCGGTCGGTTACTTGCCGACCTTGTAGATGAAGCGCGCGACCGCGGGATCCTTCACGTTGTTCTTGTCGATGATGGCGAAGCCGGTCTCCACGCGCGGCGGCAGGCTGGTCACGCCGGCGGCGTCGGCGACCGCGAAGGCGACCGCGAGATAGCCCATGTCGTAAGGCTTCTGCGCCAACACCAGGCTGACGACGCCCTTGTCCATCAGCTCGATGGCGAGCTGGGTGGCGTCATAGGCGACGACCTGGATATGGCCGCCGAGACCGGCGTTGACCACCGCCGTGCCGGCGCCCTGGGCGCTGAACACGTTGGTGCCGAACACGCCGGCGAGGTTGGGCTCGCGCGACAACACCGCCGCCGTCTGCTGCGACGCCTTGTTGGGATCGTCGAGATTGAAGTCGGGCCCGATCACCTTGATGTCGGGATATTCCTTCGCCATCACTTCCTTGAAGCCGACCGCGCGGCCCTCGACCGAGCTGACGTTCGGGTTGGTGGAGTTGATGTAGACCGAGCCCTTGCCGCCGAGCGCCTTGGCGAGCCCGCGCGCGGCGATGCGTCCGCCTTCGACGTTGTCGGAGCCGATGTAGCTCAGCGGGAACTTGACCGGGCCCTTCACGTAGTCGCCGTCGCCGAGATAGGTGTCGACGGTGATGATCTTGATGCCGTGATCGACCGCCGTCTTGAGCGGGCCGACCATCTGGTCCTTATCGACCGGGGCGGTGATGATGTAGTTGAGATCGCCGCGCGCGACCATCGCGTCGAGCAGCGGGGTCTGCGCCTCGACGCCCCAGGTCGGCGGAATCTGGGTGACGACGTCGACGCCGAGATCCTTGGCCGCCCTCTCTACGCCAAGCTGCATGACCTGGTAGAACGGATCCACCACGCCGGGCAGGAAGCCGATCTTGATCTTGTCGGCTGCAAGCGTCGTCTGCGACGCAAGCGCAATGGCTACGCCCGCGGCAAGAGCCGCCAATGTTTGTTTGCGCATATTCATTCTCCTCCCATCACAAGCAATCCGGCGCATACCGGCGCGCCGAGCGCGCAGCTAGTGTTTTTGGCGTTGTTGACGCTCCGGGTAGGCGAAGATTCAGGCTCGCTAAGCGCCGCAGGTCGCTTGTGTTAGCTGCACGGCGCTAGCGAGCCACAACGGCGGCGAAAACACAAGCGATCCGACTGCGACTTGTTGCGCCGCCGCTTCTGTCGATGTGACGGGCGCGGTCGCCGCCCGATATCGTCACAAACTCGACTTTGCCGCGGCGTGGCCCGGGGATCGCCGCGTCGCGCAACAGAAAGAGACCACTGAGCGCGCTTGCGGTTCTTCTCTGCTGCAAAGCGTCGCAGAGCGCGGCGACGCGAAACTGGTTCTAGTTTCGTGCAGGGGATTTGGCGATGCTCGCGCGCGGCGCGACGCCGGAGCGGATGATTGAGGCGGCGTTACGCCTGCCGAGCGGCCACGATCCGGAGAGTTCGTATCGCCCTGGCTGCGGCGTCGGCGCAATCGCGCCCAAACGCAAAGCTGAGCGAGCGGGGCGCAGCTTCGGCCGCGCCTCGCCGTTTGCGAAAAAGATCAGTCGCAGACTTGCACGCGACGCCAGGCGCCGTGCACGCGAGCATGGGTGAAATAGCAGCCCGGCCCGCTCGGTTCGTCGGTCACAAAGACGCCCGGCTGCGGACCTGGCGGCGGAGCGCCGTATGCGACATCGTTGGCGTGGGTCGCCGTCGCCCCGACCAAGGCGCCGGCTGCGACCGAGCCGACGATCGTGACGGCGAGCTAGGCGGGCGCGATGAGGACGGGATTGGCGGCCGCCGGCGTGGGCGCGGCGGCCCCGAGGCCTAGAGCCAGGGTCGCCGCGCCGACGGTGGTGACGAGTTTTCCCATGATCCGCCTCCAATGGGTTGCACGCTGCCGCGACCGCGTCGTTGTTGACGGACCTCGCGGTCCGCCGGCGCACGGCTGCGACTCTCAATCAGCTATCCCGCGCCTTGGCTTCGGCAAGGCGCGCCGTACGGCGGTGTCGGGGCGATTCTGGGAAGAGATTTGGACGCGGCCAAGCCGGCGGCCGCCTCGCGCCGGCCGGGGCGGCGGGCTAAAGGAGGACGCTAGCGGGACCGCCGCGCCGGAGCCAACCATGACCGCCGCCCAAAGCCCTGCGAATGGGATCGCCAAACGGCGATCCGCAACGTCGGGTCAAAGGACCAGTTTGAATTTCGTCGCGATCGATTTCGAGACCGCGAATTACCGGTCCGACAGCGCCTGCGCAGTCGGCCTCGTGAAAGTGGCCAAGGGCGAAATTGTCGACACGGCGGTTCACCTGATCAGGCCGCCGACGCGAGCGTTCGCGTTCACGCATATCCACGGACTGACGTGGAGCGACGTGGCGGAATCGGACGATTTCGGCAAGCTTTGGCCGAGGCTCGAACCGTTCCTCGACGGCGCGGCGTTCTTCGCCGCCCACAACGCCTCCTTTGACCGCCGCGTTCTCCACGCCTGCTGCCAGACTTATGGAATCGCCGCGCCATCGCTGCCGTTTCGTTGCACCGTGCAGATCTCCCGTCGCGCGTGGAACATCTATCCAACGAAGCTGTCGGACGTCTGCCGAGAACTCGAGATCGCGCTCAACCACCACGAGGCTCTGTCCGACGCGATGGCCTGCGCCCAGATCGTTCTCGCGGCGCACCAGGACTAGGCTGACGGCGACCCGGCCCTCCTCTCCGCGCCCTTGGCGGGGAGAGATCAAGTGAGGGACGAGGGCGATTGGCCGCGAGCGGGGGCGCAGACGCAATGCGCGGACTTCGCGTCTTGCCCAACGCTCATCGCTGGCCAGCCCTCCTCTCCCCGCCACGGGCGGGGAGAGGTAAGGTGAGGGGCGTGGGGGATTGGCCACAATTGAGGGGGCAAATCCGATGCGCGGACTTCGCCTCTTGGAAACCCGCCGCGCTCGCGAATTGCGCCGGCTCTCGCCGGCGGCGGAGCGGATTCTTTGGGCGCGGCTGAAGAACCGCAGCGTGCGGGGCGTGAAGTTCGTTCGCTCCGAACCGATCGGCCCCTACTTCGCCGACTTCGCTTGCCGTTCGGCCAAGCTCGTTGTCGAGATCGACGGCGCGACGCATTCCACTGACGAAGAGATCGCGCACGACAGACGTCGCACGTTCCTCGAAGCTCAGGGCTATCGCGTCGTTCGTTTCTCCAATCAGCGGGTCTACGAAAACGTCGCAGCGATCGTCGACGAGATCACCCACATCTTGGCCGAATGCGCGCCCTGAGGCGGACTCGCCGACGAGCCGGAGCCGCCAAACGCCTCGCCTCTCACCTTACCTCTCCCCGCGAAACACGCGGGGAGAGGGGGCGCAGACACCTGTTCGAATCTTCGTCAGTCGCTCTTGACGGCGCCGAGCCGATCGATCCCTACCCGGCGCGCGCGGCCGCCAAGGTCCCCTCTCCCCGCCCTTCGCGGGGAGAGGCAAGGTGGAGGGGCGGGGGGGATTAGCCGCGGTCGAGGGGACAAACCCGATGCGCCGAACCGCATTCATGATCGCCGCCGCCGCGACGCTCGCCGGCTGCGCGCGGCTGTGGTCGCAGGACATGCAAGACGGGATGAAGATCGGGGACAAATTGCGCGTGGCTAACCCGTTCAAGTGAGCGGAGGCCGTTAGCCCTTGTCCCGCGCGAATGCCGCTGCCAGTCTGGCCATTGAAGCGAGCGCCTTGGGCGCGGGGCGGCGATGGTCGATTTCTCAAGGCCCGATGAGGTAAAGCACTGGCTTGACGGGATCGAGCCGGCGGAGCGGCGGCGCGAGGTCGCGATCACGCTAGCGGCGCGTGCGGCGCTGCGCGTGTTGCCGTTTGTCGGGCATGCGTTGAGGTCCCCCGAACCGAAGCGCGTCAGCATTCCTCGCGCGCGTGTACTTCGCGAGGTAGTATTGCCGAGCTTTGGCGCGACGGCGTTGGCTTGGATTGCCGGGCAGCAGCCAATCGGCGCCAGCGAGCTCCTCGCTAACTACGCCCGTGTTGCTGCAAGGCGCGCCGAGGACGCCATCGGCGCGATATTGTCGGCTCCCAAGTCCGCGTCCGGCGCCGCGACGGCCGCGGCTTTCGCTGCCGACACGGTGCACGTCTTCGAAAAGTCTGGCCACGCTGCGCAGACCTTCGATTCCGCGCTGGAGGCAGTCAACGCGCACTGGCCTAACCTCGCGCAGACCGCGCTCGCCGCGATAGAAATGACTGCTGGTCTTGAGGCCGATGCTACTGCCGTCAGCTCCGGGCGCTCCGCAATCGAACTGGCTAGGACGCCACTCTGGCCGAACGGCGCTCCTCGATGGGCGACCGAGGCTTGGCGGACGTTGAAATCTGCCCTTCTCGCCACCAATCAGAACTGGGAAGTCTGGACCGACTGGTACGAGGCGCGCCTCGCCGGCGACGCCGCCCATCCGCCGAACGAAGCGCTCGAAGTCGCCCGCGCGACGATCCCGGACGAGATCTGGACGCAGGGTCCGGCGGCGGTGAACGCCGAGATCAAGCGGCTGATCGCGTTGCATCCGCCAAAATCCGCAGTCTCTGTCTCCATCGCAGGCGTCGAATTAAGAACTTCAGTCGGAGACGTCGTTCCGTCGATCTCCGTGCCCGTGCAGGGCGTCGAAGCGAGAGCTTCGGCCGGAGAAGTCATTGCAAATCCTGCGTCGCCGCCCGCGGGCCGGATGAATACCGGCGATGATCCCGCCGTCCAACTGGCCGCCCGAACGCGTTTGCAGGCTAGGGCCGCCTCGGAAGCGGCTTTCGTGACACAGCCGCCATTTCCCCAGTCTCAAGCCCCGTCAGCGGGCACCGCTCCGCAGTTCATTGGACGAACGACCCCGCCAGCGAATCTGCCGCCGATCGAAACGATTCCCTCGCAAGAGCGCGCGGCGACGCAATTCCACGCGGACGCTGAAGGCCGCATTGACGTCGTTCGCGTTCCTCCCACAAGTGACGATCGTCAGCGTCTCCTCTACGAAGAGATGCGCCACAAGGCGAAGGAGTTGGCCGCTCTCGGTCAAATGCTCGGCGACCTATCGCCGGCTGTCGATCGTGTTCTCGAAGCCCTGCCGGAGCGCACGGAGAACGCGTCGGTCGACAAGCTTTGGTCGCGCGCCAATACGCTGCGCCGGCGCCATGACGCGCATGTCCGCGCGATCGACAACGATTTGGGGCCGAACCCCGCGCGTTTGGATGATCTCGTCGCAGCCACCCTCGGCGACTTCGTTGATTGCTTCAACGTCTACGTTCTCGGCGATCCCCGCGCGCTCGAACTCGACAGCGCCCGGCTCGGCCCACAGGATCGCGAAGCCGTGCGCAAGATCGCCGCCCTCGCCGCGCCGATCGCGCGCGCCGCCTGCGAGCCGCAAGCGCCGACGACGCCGGCCGCGCAAGAAGCGCTGATCGAACAGGTCGACGCCGCGATCGACGCACCCAACGATATCAACGGCGATCAGGCGGCCGACCTCGCGCGCAAGACGACGGGCAATTTCGTCAGCGAATTGCTGCGACGAGCCTACGCGCCAATCGCGAAGCTCGGCGCCGTCGCCAAGGCCGAGGCAATCTTCGCACAGAAGGAATACCGCTCTGGCCTTTATCGCGCCTCCGGAACCGCCACATTCGCGGGACTGTCAGTCGCTGCACTCGCCTATTGGCCTGAGATTTCCGCCTTCGTTGTCCGCAATGCCGACGCGCTTAAGGACTTCGTGACAGCGCTCTTTCATAATTCAAGGCTCGTCGAGATCATCGACTTGATCGTGCAAGCCGCCAAGCATTCGGGCTGACCGCTCGACTTGACGCGCCTCAGCGTTGATCCGTTGCACCCTTGAGCAAGCCTCTCGACGCGCAGCCATGGCGCTGCCTATCTCCCGATCGCCCCCGGCCACATCAGCCCGTCGCCGTCAAGCCGCCCTGCAGGCGGCTCCTGCGCTTTTCGCTGCGGCCCTTCGGGTGACCGCGCCGTTCCGATGCGGCGTTGTGCGTCCATGATCGTTGCTGCCCGAAGCCGGCCGCGAGGCCGGCTCGCTCAGCAACGATCATGGCGGCCAATCGCCTGAGCCGCGCGGAGGGGTCAAGGCTCGCGCGCGAGCGCGACCCGCGAAGCGGGCTTGGCCTTGACGCCGAGCACGGATCAGGCAGCGCGGATCAAGAACACGCGGGACGGCGATCGCATGGCCTGCTGTTCATCCGAGCGCGACAATCGACTCTTCCTGAAAAACAGAAATCGTGCTAATGTAAATTCATGACCTCGTCCGCTCGCCCCTCGCTCCCTCGCCCTCCCTTGACAGGACCGCCCGACGCGTCAAATGTCCAGCCTTTTCCCATCAAGCCATTGATATCATTGAACAGGCCGTCAAGCCTTCGCTTGACAACCCTTGACGTTTCTTGACGTTTCTTGACATTTCGCCCCGCAAACTTGACGGGGCTAGCCAGCCGCTCTTGACGCCCCCTACTCGCCCCGCCGCTCGCGCCTGAGCTTCTCCCACCACTCGAGCCGCTTCCTGACCTCGCGCTCGAAGCCGCGTTCGACGGGCTCGTAGAGGGCGCGGCGGCCGATCGCTTCGGGCCAGTAGTCCTGGCCGGAGAACGCGTCGGGTTCGTCGTGATCGTAACGATAGCCGTCGCCGTAGCCTTCCTCGCGCATCAGTCGCGTCGGCGCGTTGAGGATGACCTTGGGCGGCGGCGGCGAGCCGGTCGATTTGGCGAGCGCGGTCGCCGCGGCGAAGGCGGTGTAAAGCGCGTTCGATTTCGGCGCCGTCGCGACGTAGACGACCGCCTCGGCGATCGCCAGTTCGCCCTCCGGGCTGCCGAGAAAATCGTAGGCGTCCTTGGCGGCGTTGGCGACGATCAGCGCCTGCGGATCGGCGAGGCCGACGTCCTCGCTCGCCATCCGCACGACACGGCGGGCGAGAAACAGCGGGTCCTCGCCGGCGTCGAGCATGCGCGCGAGGTAGTAGAGCGCCGCGTCGGGATCGGAGCCGCGCACGCTCTTGTGCAGCGCCGAGATCAAGTTGTAGTGCCCCTCCTGCGCCTTGTCGTAGATCGGCGCGCGGCGCTGCACCACCGCGACCAGCCCGGCCGGATCGAACGTCTCGCCGTCGCGCGCGGCGCGCCAGACTTCCTCGGCCAGCGTCAGCGCGGCGCGGCCGTCGCCGTCGGCCATCTGGATGAGCGTCGCGCGCGCAGCCTCGTCGAGCGGCAGCGGCTTGCCGACAACGTCCTCGGCGCGCGCGATCAGCCGCTCGATCGCCGCCGCGTCGAGCGGCTTGAACACCAACACGCGCGCGCGGGAGAGCAGCGCGGCGTTGAGCTCGAACGACGGGTTCTCGGTCGTCGCGCCGATCAGCGTGATCGAGCCGTCCTCCATCACCGGCAGGAAGGAATCCTGCTGGGCGCGGTTGAAGCGATGGATCTCGTCGACGAACAGCAGCGTCGCGCGGCCGTCGGCGCGGCGCGCGCGCGCCGTCTCGAAAATCTTCTTCAGCTCGGCGACGCCGGAGTGGATCGCCGAGACCTGGACGAACTCGGCCTTCGCCTGCTTGCCGATCAGCCGCGCAACCGTCGTCTTGCCGGAGCCCGGCGGGCCCCAGAAGATCATCGAACCGAGGCTCGGCGCGGCGAGCATGCGCGTCAGCGCGCCTTCCGGTCCGGTCAGATGCTCCTGCCCGGCGACTTCGTCGAGCGTCTGCGGCCTCAGCCGCTCCGGCAACGGCGGCGGCGGCCCCAGCGGGGCGAAGAGATCCGATCCGTCGCTCAACGCCGCCCCCCTGCGAACCTGCCCACCCGGCGGCGGCGCTGTGACGGCGCCGCCTTGCCCAGGTCGCGCCGCCGGACCATGCTCGGCCTATCGATCGATCCGCCGGGAGCTCCGTCTTGCCACCGCCGCCGCAGACCCAGTTTGGCCTGCCGACCGCCGAGCCGGAAGAGGTCGGCCTGTCGCGGCCCGCGCTGCTGCGCATGAGCGAGGCGATGCAGCGCGAGATCGCCGCCGGCCGCGCCGCCGGCGTCTCGACGCTGGTCGCCCGCCACGGCCGCGTCGCCCACGCCGAGCGGTTCGGCTCGTTGCGGCCCGGCGGTCCGCCGATGCCGGCCGACGCCATCTTCCGCATCTATTCGATGACCAAGCCGATCGTCTGCGTCGCCGCGATGACTCTGGTCGAAGAAGGACGGTTGCTGCTTGCCGACCCGGTCGCCAAATACCTGCCCGCCTTCGCCGAGATGAAGGTCGGCGTCGAACGCGACGGCGCGCTTGAGCTTGTCCCGGCCAAGCGGCCGATCACGATCCACGACCTGATGCGCCACACCTCTGGACTGACCTACGGCTTCGCCGGCGCCACAGCCGCGCACCGGCTCGTCGCCGCGGCGGACATCGTCAATGTATCGAAGCCGATCGCCGAGCAGATCGACCGGCTCGCCGCGCTGCCGCTGCTGCGTCAGCCGGGCGAAGCCTGGGAATACGGCCTGTCGACCGACGTGCTCGGCCGCGTGCTGGAGGTCGTGTCGGGCAAGCGCCTCGGCGAGTTCGTCGCCGAGCGCGTATTGCGGCCGCTCGACATGGTCGACACCGCTTTCTACACGCCGCCCGCCAAACGCGACCGGCTCGCCGAGCCCCTCTCCAACGACGCGTTGACCGCGGGGCGAATCGATCTCGTCGACTGCAGCGCGCCGCCGCCGTTCGAAATGGCCGGATCTGGGCTCGTGTCGACGATCGGCGATTACGCGCGCTTTCTCGCCATGGTCGCCGGCGGCGGCGCGCTCGACGGCGCGCGCGTGCTTGGGGTCCGCACGCTCGCCTACATGGCGAGCGACCATCTCGGCCCCGAGATCGACCGCCGCAGCCCCTTTCTCTCGCCGGGCCACGGCTACGGGCTCGGCTTCGCGGTGCGCACCGAAGCCGGAGTCGCGCCGACGACCGGCTCGGTCGGCGAGTTTTCCTGGGGCGGCGTTTCCGGCGTGGCGTTCTGGGTCTCGCCGCGCGACGCATTGTTCGCGATCGTGATGACGCAAGCGCCCGACCATTATCTCTATTTCCGGCAAGTGTTCCGCAACATGGTCAACGCGGCGATCCTCTGACCACCGCGTTCACCAGACGCCGACATTGGGCATCGACGCCCACGGCTCGGCCGGCGATAGCGCCTGGCCCTTCTGCAACAGCTCGATCGAGATGGCGTCGGGCGAGCGGATGAAGGCCATGCGGCCGTCACGCGGCGGGCGGTTGATCGTCACGCCCGCATTCATCATGCGCTCGCAAAAGGCGTAGATGTCGTCGACCCGATAGGCGAGATGGCCGAAATTGCGCCCGCCCGTGTAGACCTCCGGGTCCCAGTTGTGGGTGAGTTCGAGCAACGGCGCCTGGCTCTTCGCCGCGCGTTCAACGTCGTCCGGCGCAGCGAGAAAGACGAGGGTGAAGCGCCCCTGCTCGTTGCGCACCCGCCGCGTCTCGACCAGGCCCATCGCGCCGACGAAAAAGGCTAGCGACGCGTCGAGATCGGTGACGCGGATCATGGTGTGGAGATATTCCATGGTCGGTTCCCTTCGAGTTTGCCTCGCTCGGGCGGACGGGTCATAAAGCGGCGCGCGCTGCCCGCGCGCGACGGGAAACCATACACCACCGCCATGCCCGCCGCTGGCCAAATTACCGCGAACGCGCGCCTGAAGCGCCGCACGGCGCTCGCCTCGGTGGCGGCGAGCGTCCTGATGACGCTGGTGAAATTCGCCGCGGGGATGATGGCCGGCTCGCTCGCCCTGCTCTCCGAGGCGGCGCACAACGGCCTCGACGTGGCCGCCAGCGGCCTGACCTATTACGCCGTGCGCGAAGCGGACAAACCGGCCGACGAGGACCACCACTTCGGCCACGCCAAGATCGAGGCGGTGGTGGCGCTGTTCCAGACCGGTTTCCTGTTCGTGCTCGCCGCTGCGGTCGCTTTTGCGGCGTTGCGCCGGATCGGCGGCGAAGCGGAGACCGTCGACGCCAACGCCTTCGCCTTCGCCGCGATCGCCATTTCGATCGTCATCGACATCGTCCGCTGGCGCACTTTGACGATCGTCGCCGCCCGCACCGGCAGCGACGCGCTGGCCGCCGACGCGCTGCACTTCTCCAGCGACCTGATCGCCTCGGCCCTGGTGTTGATCGGCCTCGCGGCGACCCGCGCCGGCCTGCCGCACGCCGACGCTCTGGCGGCGGCCGGCGTCGCGCTGTTCATCGGCGTCGCCGGATTCCGGCTCGGCCGCCGCACCGTCGACGCGCTGGTCGACGCGGCGCCGAAGGGG
This sequence comes from Roseiarcus sp., assembly GCA_049513815.1. GTDB lineage: Bacteria > Pseudomonadota > Alphaproteobacteria > Rhizobiales > Beijerinckiaceae > Roseiarcus. The sequence goes on from JBEKVR010000006.1 coordinate 43,309, forward strand.
TTGGCGGAGTCGCTGCGGCGCGCGGTCGAACAGGTGCCGGGCGTCGCCGGAGTCGACTTCGTCCGCCTGCGCCACGCCGGCGCCAAAGTGGTCGGCGATCTCGGCCTGCACGTCTCGCGCACCCTGCCGCTCGAGCGCGTGGCGGCGCTCAAGGCGGACGTCCAGGCGGCGATTCACGCCAGCCTGCCGAATGTCGAGGTGACGCTCACCGCCAATCCGGTGGCGCTCGACGACGAGACCCTGCTCGAGCGCATTCTGCTGATCGCCAGCCGCCGGCGCCTGTTCGTCCACCACCTCGGCGTCCAGAACGTCGGCGGGCGCAAGAGCGTCACGCTCGATCTCGAAGTCGACGGCGGGATGCGCCTTGCCGAAGCCCACGAAATCGCCAGCCAGCTCGAGGCCGCGATCGCGGCCGATCTCGGCGCCGAGATCGAGGTCGAGACTCATATCGAGCCGATGGAGATCCAAGAATTCGGCGGCGAACCGGCTGAGCCCGCCGTGGTCGAGCGGATCACGGCGGCGTTGTCGCAAGCCGCGGCGCGCGGCGGCGCCTTGAGCGAGATCCATGACGTGCGGGTGCGCGTTGGGCCTGCGGGCCAATATGTCATCTTCCATTGCCGCGCCGCCGCCAATCTCACCGTCGCGGCGACCCACGATCACGTCGACGCGCTGGAGCGCGCGCTGCGCGCCCGCTTTCCCGAAGTCATCCGCATCGTCGGCCACGCCGAACCGGCGCGCTGAGCCGGCGAGTCGCGCCGCGCGGCGATTGCGCCGGCGCGCAAAGCGTCTATGTTCGCAAGACAACGAGGCTGCTTGATTCGCCGCCATGGACTTTGACGACGACGCCCCCGACCTCCGTAGCGCGCACGTCATCGTGGTCGGCAACGAGAAGGGCGGCGCGGGCAAATCGACCATCTCGATCCATCTCGCGGTGGCCCTGCTGAAGGCCGGTTACAAGGTCGCCTGCATCGACCTCGACACGCGTCAGCAGACGCTGACCCGCTTCTTCGAGAACCGCCGTTCATGGTCTAGCCATGCCGCACGGCCGATCGAGATGCCGCGCCATTGCGCGATGGGGCGCGGCGAAACCAACGACGTGCGCGCCAACGAGGCGCACGAATTCGCGCTGTTCGCCGAGGCGATCGGCGCCGTCGAACACGACTACGAGTTCGTCGTCATCGACACGCCGGCCAACGATTCCTACCTGATGCGGCTCGCCCATTCGCTGGCCGACACACTGGTTTCGCCGCTCAACGACAGCTTCGTCGACGTCGACGTCTTCTCGCGCGTCCACCACGACCGCTCGCAACGCGGCGCGGTCGCCCAGTACGCCGACCTGGTGATGGAGGCGCGGCGCAAGCGGCGAATTGTCGATAACGGAATCATCGACTGGGTGATGGTGCGCAACCGCATGGCGACGATCGCCAGCAACAACGCGCGCCAGGTCGCCCTCAGCGTTTCGCGCCTGGCGAGCGAGCTGAGGTTCCGCGTCGCCGACGGCCTGCACGATCGCGTCATCTTCCGCGAGTTGTTTCCGATCGGGCTCACCGCGCTCGATCCGATCGAGGAGGCGGGGGCCGGTCTCAGCAGTTCGCAGGCCGCGGCGCGGCGCGAGATCGAAAGCCTGGTCGAGGCGCTCGACCTGCCCGGCCGAACCCCGGGCATCGAGCATCTGCAGGCGCGCCGGCTGTGGCACGACCGCGTCGCCAAACACTACCGCGAGCTCGGCGCCGCCGACTGGCGCGCGAACTGAGCCCCTTTCCCTCGCGCTCTTCACAGCCGCTGCAAAGCCGTTATCCTTGACCCGCGTGACGGCGACCGCGCCGACGAAGACGGGAAGAGTCTCCATGCCAAGTCGATCGCCTTCGATCTCGGTCGTCATTCCGACCAAGAACCGCCACTCCATGCTCGCCGAAGCGATCGCCTCGGTCCTGCGGCAGGATTTCGACGACTACGAGATCGTCGTCATCGACGACGGCGTCGGCGCGGCCGAGTTCATCGCCGACTGGTTCGGCGCCGAGGGTTGCGTTCGCTGCGCCGACAACGCTGAGTCGGGTCAGGTTCGCGCGCGCAATCTCGGCGTGTCGCTGGCGCGCGGCGAGATCGTCGCCTTCCTCGACGACGACGACTGCTGGGGCGCAAAGTCCTACCTCTCGGCGGTGCGCGCGGCGATCGACGGACGACAGGCCGCGACGCTCGCCTCAGGCGACATCGTCGTCGTCGGCGACGATATGAGCGTCGTCGAAACCATCCCGTTCGCGGCTTCGACCAGCCCCGAAGCGATCCGTTGCGACAACAAGATTCTCGTCTCCGGCTTCGCCTTTTCGCGCGCGCTGAGCGGTCGCCTCGGCCCCTTCGACGAGACGCTGCCGATCTACTGGGACTGGGACTGGTATCTGCGGCTGCACGCCGCCGGCGTCCCCTTCCACGATCTCGGAAAGCAGGCGGTGACGATCGCCGCCCACCGCCGCGCGACCTCGGGCGACGGCCATGCCAACGTCCGCGCCGACAATCTCGCGCTGCTCAGCGCCAAGTACGGACTCGGACCGCTCGCGCTGCGCAATCACGAAAGCATCGCCCGCGACGCGGCAGCGGGCCGCTGAGCGACGCGCTTTCGCCCGAGCGCGCAGGCGTCACCGGGCTCGCAAGGGTCCGTTAGGGTTAATCCGAAATTAAGCTCTCTCGGCCAAAGCTGCCCCTGGGCGAAGACGACTCGCCGCGCCCGCCGCACGGGGAACGAACCGATGAAGACCTCTGTCGCCGCCGCAATCGCCGGGCTCGCGCTAGCGCCGACGCCAACGCTCGCCGCCGATCTCTTCGGCACGGCCCCGCCGCCCATGACCTTCCCCGCCACGCAAATGGAGGCCGGCTCGAACTGGTACTTGCGCGGCGATGTCGGTTTCGGCGTGGAGGACGCGCCGACGATGAGCTTCTCGTCGCTGTCCATTCCCCCGGACGCCTTGTCGGCGATCGCCGGATCGAAGCAAACGATGAGAGAGTTCGACGCCGACATCGGCGTCGGCTACCGGTTCAACAATTACTTCCGCGTCGATGCGACCTACGGATACCGGAGCGGCCCAAACAAGAGCAACGGCTTGCCGCAAGTCGTTTGTCCTTATGGCGCCTATGGCGTGGAAGATTCGACGGCGAGCCCGCCGATCTATTACGGCTATCTCTACAATCCGTCGAACACCTGCGACCCGTCGCTAACGCTTAAGCAGTACAACAACATGGCGTTGGCCAACGCCTACCTCGACCTTGGCACGTTCTGGGGCGTGACCCCCTACGTCGGCGGCGGAGCGGGCCTCAACGTTCAGACGACCTCGGGATCGCTCACGTTCTACAAGACGTCCGACGGCACGGTCTACGCCGCGAACCTGTCGCCGACGGGCATCTACCCGCAGATCTGGGTCGACGCGAGCGGCAATCCGATCTCGCCGCAGCCCAAGATCGCATTCACCACGCAGAACTGGAATCGCTCCTTCAATTCGACGAAATACAGCATGGCCTTGGCGTTCATGGCCGGCTTCGGCATCCAACTGTCGCCGAGCGCCACGCTCGACATCGGCTACCGCTACCTCAACACCGGCGCCACCACCCTCGGCGTTTCCGGTCCGTCCGGCGCCAATCTGAAGAACGCGAGCGTATCGCAAGAAGTGCGCATCGGCATCCGCTACACGCCCAATTGACCGCAGCAGCGAACCGCCGGGGGGTTCGCTTGACGCGGACGGGGGTTTGGTTTCCCATCCGCGCCCTGTGACCTCCGACCAGCGTCGGCCGTATGTTCAGCCAGTTGATGCGCACCCGGCGCTTTGCGCCGCTGTTCTGGTGTCAGTTTTTTTCCGCCTTCAACGACAACTTCGTTCGCCAGTTGCTGGCGATGCTCATCCTGTTCCGCTTCGGCGCGGAGGACGCCGGCGTCAAGGTGACGCTGGCGGTGGCGGTCTTCATCCTGCCGTCGATCCCGCTGTCGCCGATCGGCGGCGAGTTCGCCGACGCCCATGACAAGGCGGCGGTGGCGCAGCGGCTGAAGCTCGCCGAAATCTTCGTCCAGCTCGTCGCCGCGGCCGGCTTCTGGTTCTCGTCGCTCGGGCTGCTTTATCTCGCGCTGTTCGGCCTCGGCTGCGTGTCGGCGCTGTTCGGGCCGATCAAGTACGGCATTCTGCCCGACCACTTGAAGGCCGAGGAGCTGATCCCGGGCAACGCGTTGGTAGAAGCGGCGACCTTCGCCGCCATCCTCTGCGGCTTGGTGATCGGCGGTTGGGCGGCCGCCGATGGGCGATCCGCCTGGAGCGTCGTCGCCCAGCTCGTCGTCGTCGCCGCCGCCTGCTACGCGTCCTCGCTGTTCATCCCCGCCACCGGGGTCGGCGCACCTGGCCTCGTCGTCGACTACAACCCTTGGACGGCGACGAAAAAGGTCCTGCGCGAACTCCGGGACGACGATCGCCAATGGGTCGGCGCGGCCGCGGTGAGCTGGTTCTGGATGGTCGGCGCGATCACCCTGTCGCTGGTCCCGGTCATCATCAAGTCGCGCATCGGCGGCGGCGTCGAAGTCGAGACGGCGATCACGCTGGTCTTCGCCGTTGGCGTGGCCGCCGGATCGATGCTCGCCGCGGTCCTGTCGCACGGCCGCATCGAGCTCGCGCCGGCGCCCTTTCTGTTGCTGATCATGGGCGTCTTCGCCATCGACCTCGGCGCCGTCACTTCGGCGCTCGCGCCGACCAGCGAGACGATCGGCCTCATTCAGTTCTTCAGCGCCGCCGCCGGACGGCGGATCGTCTTCGACGTGCTTGTCTACTCCTGCGCCGCGGGCCTGTTCGTGGTGCCGATCTTCGCCGCGGTGCAGAGCTGGGCGGGCGAGGACCGGCGCGCACGCGTCATCGGCGCGGTCAACACGCTCAGCGCAATCTACATGGTCGCCGGTTCACTGGCGACGACCCTGCTGCTCAAGCTGGTCGGCCTCAGCGAGTCGGCGGCGATGGTCTTGCTCGGCGTCGCCAATTTCGCCGCCGCGATCTATCTCTTCCGCCGCCTGCCCGCCGACTTCCTGGTTTTTGCGCTGCGCACGCTGTGGCGGGTCTTCCTGCGGCTCGAAGTCGTCGGCATCGAGACCCTTCCCCCCGCCGGCTCGCGCAACATCGTCGCCATCAATCACATCTCGCTGCTCGACGCCCCGATCATCCTGTCGCTGCTGGACGGCCGGTCGCTGCTGGACGGCCGGCCGCTGCTGGTCGTCGACGCGGCGCTGGCGCGGCGCTGGTGGATCCGCCAATTCTTGAAACTGTGCGACGCGCGACTGCTCGACCCCGCCAAGCCGAGTGCGGCGCGCGAGCTGGTGACCAGAGCGCTTGAAGGTCGCCGGCTGGTGCTGTTTCCCGAGGGTCGCAGCGCCGTCACGGGTTCGTTGACCAAGGTCTTCGTCGGCGCGGCGATGATCGCCGACAGGAGCGGCGCGACGATCACCGCAGTCAGAATCGAAGGCCCCGACCGCTCTCCTCTCTCGCGCCTGCCGACGGCGCATGTCCGCCGCAGCTGGTTTCCCAAGACGAAGGTGACCTTCCTGCCGGCGCGACGGCTCTCAGTCGATCCGGAGCTCACTGGACGCGCGCGGCGCCTGGCGGCGGGCGCGGCGTTCTACGACATGATGTCCGAATCGGTGTACGTCGCCGCCAACTTTCGCCGCACCCTGCTCCAGGCGTTCGAGGACGGCGCCCGCGAGCGCCACGGCCGGCACGTGATCCTCGAGGACCCGCTCTCCGGAACCCTGACCCAGAGCCGATTCCGCATTGGCGTGGCGCTGCTGGCGCGCAAGATCGCCGAACGCAGCGCGCCGGGCGAGACCGTCGGCCTGATGCTGCCGAACGCCAACGCCGCCGCCGTCGCGTTCATGGCGATCCAGGCTTCCGGCCGCGTCGCCGGGATGCTGAACTTCACCGCCGGCGCCTTCAACCTCATCGCCGCCTGCCGCACCGCGCGCATCCGCACCGTGCTGTGCTCGCGCAATTTCATCGAGAAGGCCAAGCTCGAAGAGCTGGTGCGGCAGATGGAAAGCGAAGCGCGCTTCGTTTGGCTGGAGGATGTGCGCGACCAAGCCGGGACGACCGACAAGTTGCGCGCCATCCTCGATCGCGGTCGCGCGCTGTATCCGCGTGCGCCCGACGACCCCGCTGCAGTGCTGTTCACTTCGGGTTCGGAGGGCGTGCCGAAGGGCGTGGTGCTGACCAACGCCAACATCCTCTCCAACATCTGCCAGATCTTCGCCCGCTACGATTTCACTGCGGCCGACATCGCCTTCAACCCGTTGCCGATCTTCCACGCTTTCGGCCTCACCGGCGGCCTGATGCTTGGCCTGATGACCGGGATGAAGGTGTTTCTCTATCCGACGCCGCTGCACTACCGGCAGATTCCCGAGCTGGTCTATCGCATCAACGCGACCGCGTTGTTCGGCACCGACACGTTCCTCGCCGGCTACGGCCGCAACGCCGACGCCTACCACTTCCGCTCCCTGCGCTACGTCGTCGGCGGCGCGGAATCGATTCGCGCCGCCACCCGCCGCCTCTATCTCGATCGGTTCGGCCTCAAGTTGTACGAAGGCTACGGCGTCACCGAGGCGTCGCCGGTGCTGGCGGTCAACACGCCGATGTTCAACCGCGACGGCTCGGTCGGCCGCCTGCTGCCGGGGATCGAAAGCCGCATCGAGCACGTCGCCGGCATTGAGGAAGGCGGCCGTCTGCTGGTGCGCGGCCCCAACATCATGGCCGGCTACCAGCGCGCCGACAATCCCGGCGAGATCGAGCCGCCGCCGCTCGGCTGGCACGACACCGGCGACATCGTCGTCATCGACCGCGACGGCTTCGTCTGGATTCGCGGCCGCGCCAAGCGCTTCGCCAACATCGCCGGCGAAATGGTGTCGCTCGCCGGCGTCGAAGAGATGGCGCTCGATCTGTGGCCCGACAACCCGCCGGCGGTCCTCGCCGTGCCCGACCACCGGAAGGGCGAGCGCATCGTCATGGCGACGACCAAGCCGGGCGCGACCCGCGCCGAAGTCCAGGCGTGGATGAAGTCCAAGGGCGCGGCCGAGTACATGGCGCCGGCGGTGGTGCTGGTGCTGGAGACGATGCCCCTGCTCGGCTCGGGCAAGGCCGACTACGTCGAGCTGACCAAGATCGTGCGCGATCGGCTGAATTGAATTGGCGGCGGCGCGACGCGCCTACGCCACCGCCGCCAGCGCCAGCGCGCGCGGGCTGCGCGGCGCGCGCGGCAGGCTGACGAGCACAGCGGTGCCCTCGCCCGGCTTGGAGGTGATGCGCAACAGGCCGCCATGCAGCTCGATCAGCGAATTGGCGATCGCCAGGCCGAGACCGGAGCCCTTCATGCCGTTGGCCATCGTCGTCTCCGCCTGCTCGAACGGCCGGCCGAGACGCGAGATGTCCTCCGGACCGATGCCCGAGCCGGCGTCTTCGACGTAGAAATACATCTGGTCGGCGACGGCCTGGGCGCCGACCGTCACCACGCCGCCCTCGGGCGAGAACTTCACCGCATTGCGCAACAACGTCACCAGAATGCGCTCGACGGCGGCGAGATCCGCCTCGATCGCGTCGGCGCCGTCGGCTTCGACCTCGATCGCGACGTGTTTGTCGCGCGCCGTCGCCGCGACGTCGAGCAGCGCCTTGCTGATCGCCCGCTCGACCTTGAACGTTTCCGGGCGCAAGCGAATGTGGCCCGACTCGAGCCGCGACATGTCGAGCACGTCGCTGATGACGTTGAGCAGGTACTGGCCGCCGGCGAGAATATGGGCGCAATAGTCGCGGTACTTTTCCGAACCGAGCGGCCCGAAAGTCTCGCCTTCCATCAATTGCGAGAAGCCGATGATGGCGTTGAGCGGCGTGCGCAGCTCGTGGCTCATGTTGGCGAGGAATTCCGCCTTGGCGCGGTTGGCCATCTCGGCCTGCGCCTTCTGCTCATGGTAGCGCTCGGCGAGATCGGCAAGCTGCTGCGCCTGCGCTTCAAGCGACCGCCGCGACTGTCTCAGCTGGGCGACGGTGGCGAGGAGCAGTTGCTCGGAATTAAGCAGCTGTTGCTCGTGCTCCTTGAGATCGGTGATGTCGGTGCCGACCGACACGTAGCCGCCGTCGCGGGTGCGCCGCTCGTTGACTTGCAGCCAACGGCCGTCGGAGAGACGCGCCTCGTAGGTGCGCGCGTCGCCCGCGCCGAGCGTCTCGCCGCCGGTCTCGACGTCGGTCTCGCGGTCGACGAGCGGCGGCGCGCCGAGCGCGGCGAGTTCGGCGTAAGGCGCGCCGACCTTCGCCGCTTCCTGCGGCAGGTTGTGCAGCCGCTGGTACTTCGAGTTGCACAGGACCAAGCGGTTCGACGAGTCCCATAGGACGAAGGCTTCCGAGATCGCTTCGATCGCCTCGCGCAGCCGCTGGTCGGCGGTCGCCGACAGTTCGGCCTCGCGCTTCTGATCGGTGATGTCGAGCGCGATGCCAACGAGACGACGCCCGCCGGTCGTCGCGTCGACGACCAGTTCGGCGCGCTTGCGCAGCCAAATCCACTCGCCTTCCGCATTGCGCATGCGCAGCTCGAAGTCGACCGACGACGGGTTCGCCTCCTGCGCACGGGCGGCGATCGCCGCCAGCGGCTCGTCGTCGGGGTGACACATCGCCTGCAAATCGGCGAGCGAAAGCTGGCCGGCGCGGGGCGGCAGGCCGAGCATTTCGAACATCGACTTCGACCAGGCGACGCGCCCCTGTGCGATGTCCCAATTCCACAGGCCGCATCGGCCGCGATTGAGCGCGAGATCGACATGGCCGCGCATCGTCGCCTCAACGCGAGCGCGCGCTTGCGCCCGTCGCGCCTGCAGGGCGAAAGCGCTGGTCGAGCCGATTAGGGCGAAAGAGGCGGCGCCCAGCAACAGGATCATGATCAAGGCTGAGCGCCGCCAGGGCCGCAACAGTTCGTCAACCGGCGCGACGAACGCGATCTGGTCGGGCGCGGCGCGCAGGTTGCGAACCGCGGCGAATTCATCGTCGCCGTTGGCGCCCTGCAGCCTGAGCGCCCCGGCCTTGTCGGCGAGAATGGTCAACGGCTGCGCGGCGCCGAGCACGGATTCAAGCGGCGCCTCAGCCGGAAGCGGCGGATCGGCGGCGATCACCACGCCGCCGCCGTCGGCCAGCAGCGAGCGCGAAGGCTTGAGATCCGGATTGGCGGCGAGGACCGCCCGGAGCGCTTCGCTCGGCGTCGGGGCCGGCGAGGCCGCCAGCGCTTCGTCAAGGCGCGCAGCGAGCGTGGTGGCGAAGACGTCGAGATCGCGCGCTCCCCCGGCGAGCGCCCGTTCGCGCTCGGAGCGCAAATGCTCGAAGGTCAGTCCGAACAAAGCGCAGAGCAGTAGCGCGGCGAAAAGAGGGGGCAGCGCGGGCGCCCACGCGGCAAGTCGACCCGATGTCGCTGCGCCGCGAGCCGGTTTGACCCCCTCGGCTCGGCTGCGCCGCGGGCGCAAGTCGTCGATTGCCGCGCTTGCACGCGTCATCGTATCCCCCGAAACTTATCGCAATGAGACCGGGAAAACCCGCCGCCACTACCCGAATCACTCAGATAAGAATCCTTGTGAGAATCTTTGTCCAGACCTTAATGAATCGTTGACGCGAAAAATCTGCGGCCGGAATCCCGCCGCGACTCAAGGCGCCGGAGCGGACCTGTTCCTGGACGTCGGTGGCCGGAGTCCCGCCGCGCGCCAGCCGACTCCGGCGACGCTCCAGCGGCGGGTCAGCCGAGCGAGCGGCCGGCGATGTCGCGCACGTCGGCGGAGAGTATGGGCTGGGCGAGAATGCGGCGCAGCGCCACCTCGGCCCGGGCCTGGCGCTGCGGCTCGAGCGACCGCCACGAGCGCATCGCCGTCAGCAACCGCGCCGCCACCTGCGGATTGGCGGGATCGAGCTCCAGCACAATGTCGGCGAGGAAGTCGTATCCGGCGCCGTCGACGCGGTTGAACTGAGTGGCGTTGCCGGCGAAGCCGCCGATCAGCGACCGCACGCGGTTGGGATTGCGCAGCGAGAACGCGTGGTGCGTCATCAGCTCGCGCACGCGGTCGAGCGTTCCGGCCTCGGGGATCTGCGCCTGCAGCGCGAACCATTTGTCGAGGATCAGCGGCTCGGCGGCGAAACGGCGGGCGAAGGCTTGCAGCGCGTGCTCGCGCCGCGCCCCAGGGATGGCGGCGATCGCCGCCAGCGCGCCGAGCCGCGCCGACATGTTGTCGGCCTCGGCGATCTGGCGATAGGCGAGGTCGGCGCCGTCGACCGCGTTGCCGGCGACAACCATCGCCAGCGCAACGTTGCGCAAAGCGCGGCGGCCGGCGCTCGCGGCGTCGGGCGAGAACGGCGGCGCATCGGCCGCTTTGGCGTGCAGCGCCGTCAGCGCCTCGGCGTGGGCGCGGCCGAGCGCGCCGCGCAGGTCTTCGCGGACGCGGTGGATCGCGTCGGGATCGACATTGAGCGCCATCTCGCGCGCGAGGTCGCCCTCGCTCGGCAGCGTCAGCGCCAGCGCGGCGAAAGCGGGATCGATGCGGCCCGCGAGCGCATCGGCGGCGACCGAGCCATAGGCTTCGACGAAGGCGGGCTCGGGCGCCGGCTTGGCGCCGACGCGGATCGCCGCCACGGCGCGCAGCAGCAGTCGCGTCGCCAGCGTCTGCAACGCCTGCCAACGGTTGAAGCTGTCGCTGTCGCGCGCCAGCAACGTCAGCAGGTCGGCCTCGGCGAGATCATCCTCGACCCGCACCGGCGCGGAAAAACCGCGCAGGAACGACAGCGCCGGCCGACGCTTGAGGCCGGTGAAGGCGATCGAGCGGCGCTCGCCTTCGAGGGCGAAGACGCCCGTTTCGAGTTCACGCGCGCTCGCCTCGGCCGACGCCAGCGGGACGTCGCCGTCGTCGTGATCGACGAGGCCAAGCGCGATCGGCATCGTCATCGGCGATTTGTCATGCTGACCGGGCGTGGGCGCGAGCGACTGCGCGACGTCGACGCGCAAGGTCCCCTGCCCTTCGTCCCAACGCGTGCGCACGGTCAAAACCGGCGTGCCGGCCTGCGCATACCAGAGCTTGAAATTCGTCAAATCGCGGCCTGAGACCTCGGCGAAACAGGCGAGGAAGTCCTCGACCGTCGCCGCTGTGCCGTCGCAACGCGAGAAATAGAGATCCATGCCGGCGCGGAACGCCTCGGCGCCGATCAGCTCGCGCAGCATGCGGATAAGCTCAGCGCCCTTCTGATAGACCGTCGCGGTGTAGAAGTTGTTGATCTCGTGATAGACCGACGGCCGCACCGGATGCGCCAGCGGCCCGGCGTCTTCGGCGAATTGCGCCGCGCGCAACCCGCGCACGTCGGCGATGCGCTTGACCGGCGTCGAGCGCTGGTCGGCGGAGAACTCCTGGTCGCGAAAGACGGTCAGCCCTTCCTTCAGGCAGAGCTGGAACCAATCGCGGCAGGTGATGCGGTTGCCGGTCCAGTTGTGGAAATACTCGTGGGCGATGACGCCCTCGATGCCGGCGTAGTCGTCGTCGGTCGCCGTCTGCGGCGACGCGAGCACATATTTGTCGTTGAAGACGTTGAGCCCCTTGTTCTCCATTGCGCCCATATTGAAATCGGAGACGGCGACGATGTTGAAGCAGTCGAGGTCGTATTCGCGGCCGAAGGCGCGTTCGTCCCACGCCATCGATCGCTTCAGCGCGTCCATGGCGTAGGCCGCGCGCTCCTCGCGACCGTGCTCGACATAGACGCCGAGCGCGACGCGCCGCCCCGACATGGTGACGAAGGCGTCGGCAATGTGGGCGAGATCGCCGGCGACGACGGCGAACAGATAGCAGGGCTTCTTGAACGGATCGCGCCACAAAGCCCAGTGACGGCCGCCTTCCGCTTCGCCGGCGCCTTCGAGGTTGCCGTTGGCGAGCAGCACCGGCGCCTCGGTCTTGTCCGCCTCCAGCCGCACGCGATAGGTCGACAGGACGTCGGGCCGATCGGGAAAATACGTGATGCGACGGAACCCTTCGGCTTCGCATTGGGTGCAATAGGCGGAGCCGGAGCGATAGAGGCCCATCAGCTTGGTGTTGGCGGACGGATTGAGCCGCGTCTCCACACGCAACGTGAACGGCCGCCGCGGCGGGTCGGGCAGCACGAAGCCCGACGGCGAGGCATTGAAGGCTTCGGGGGCGAGCGTAGCGCCGTCGAGGGCGGCCGCCACGAGCTCGAGCTCGTCGCCGTCGAGCTCCAGCGCCGCGTCGGGCCGGCCCTGCGGGTGAGGCCGAAGGGCGAGCGTAGCGACGACGCGCGTCGCCGCGCGATCGAGCGAAATGTCGAGATCGACCGTGTCGACCAGGAAGTCGGGGACGCGATAATCCTCGAGGCGAACGGGCTGACCCTGAGCGGTGCGCATTCCGACGGCCTTTCGCTGGTCACGCCGCCGTCGCCGAGTTCAGTCGGCCGCGGCGCGCTTCGCCGCCGAGGTAGCGGTCAGGCCAAGGCGGCGCAAGGCTTTTCGCAACGCCTCCGAGGGCGGCCGACCGCTGGTGAAGAACGCCGCGAACGGCCGGCTGGCGTCGCCCGTCGGCCCGCCTGCGCCGACCAGCGAGTCAACGCGGCGGGCGATCGCCGGGGCCGGATCGACGAAGGCGACCGGCCATGGCGCGAGGCGTTCGAAATGACTGATCAGAAGGGGAAAATGCGTGCAGGCGAGCACCACCTGGTCGGTGCGCCGCCCCGCCCGCGCAACAAAGCACGGCTCAATTTCACGCGCCACGTCGGCGTCCGCGACCGGCTCGCCGCGCAGGCGTCGCTCGGCGAGCCCAGCGAGATGGGGCGCGCCGACCAGCGTCACCTCGCAGCCGGCGGCGAAATCGCGCGCCAGCGCGCGGGTGTAGTCGCGTGCGACCGTGCCCGGCGTCGCCAGCACGCTGATCATGCGGCTCTGCGAGGCCACGGCGGCCGGTTTGATCGCCGGCACCGTGCCGACGAACGGCAGGTGCGGATAGGCCGCCCGCAGCGGCGGCAGAACCAGCGTCGAGGCGGTGTTGCAGGCGATCACCACGACGTCGGGCGCGGTGCGCGCGATCAGATCGTCGATCACCGCGCCGACCCGTTCGACCAGCGCCGCCTCGCCGAGCGCGCCATAGGGAAAGAACGCGTCGTCGGCGGCGTAGATGAGCTCGAGATCGGGACGCGCCTCGGCGATGCAGGCGAAGACCGTCAGCCCGCCGAGGCCGGAATCGAAAACCAACACGCGCCGCCGTCGAACCATGGTCGAAACGTTCATGGCCGGCAGACGACCTCAGCCAGCGCGCCGCGCTCGCTCGCTGCAATCTCGCCGGCGGAAAGCGACGCCGGCTGCGCCGGCGCGGCCGCGACCGGAACCCCGAGGAACGCGGAGATTGTTTCGGCGCCGATCAGTCGATGCGGCTCGGCGATCGCGACGGCGCCGACGCGACGCGGCTCGTCCTTGATCGACGCGACGACGCCGGCCAGCGCGCCGTGGCGATCGAAGGCCGGCGCGCCGCTGGCGCTCTTCGCTAGCCCGGCGACGATGGCGAACGTCCCCTCGCCGGTCGGCGCGGCCGCGCCGGGGCTCATTTCGAGCGTCGACTTCCCCGCCGCGGGAGCGAGGCTCAGCGCGACGAGGTCGGTCGCGCCGACGACGAGCGTCGGCGCCGAGGCGCTCGGGCCGAATTCGCCGCCGATCAGCGTCAGCCCGCTCGGCGCATCGGCCCGCAGGATCTTGGCCGGCTTGCCGTCGACGGTAAGGTCAGCGCACGCGACGACCGGCAGCGCCGTCAGCGCCTGGCCCGGCGCGACGAACAGGGCCGTCGCGCGCAGTTCGGCCGGCGCGGGGACGGCCGGCGCGGGCGTCTTGCCGGAAGGCGGGGTCGGCGTCGGCCGCGCGCCCGGCGAGAGGCCGATAACCGGGGGACCAATCGCCGGCGCGCCGGTGGCGACGCGGACGACGTCGAGCGGCGAGCGCGCCGAAACGATCTGCATGTGCGCCGCGCCGTGGCTCGCCGGCGTATCGGCAAACGGATCGAAAGCGTTCGCCACAGCGAGCGCCAGCTTGTCGAAATCGCTCGACCTTTCACTTGGATAGGCGAAGGTGAAGCCGCGCAGCGCCGGCCCGTCCGGCCAGTCGGCCGGGGACCTGGCGAAGCGCGTATAGAACTTCGCGCCCTTGTCCTCGCCGGCGACGACGAAAAACTCCCCGGCCTTGATCGCCTTGTAGGTGATCTTGCGCCCGCCCGCCTCGGCGGTCAGTTGCGCGTAGAGCGCGGCGAGGCCAGCGTCGTCGCCCGCGCCGGCGCGACCCTGCAGCGCCAGGGAGACGCTGCCGTCGCCGCTCTGCAAGGTCGTGTCGCCGCTCGAAGGTTTGAGCTTGGTCAGCAGCTTAAGCGGCGCGCCGATGCGCGCGCCGGAGATCCGGTCGTCGACCAGGGCGAAATCGACCGCCGCGCGCGCGCGCTGCGCCGCCGTCTTCAGCGCCTCGAGTTGGGCCGGGCTGACGATTCCGTCCGGCGCCGCGCTGACGCTTTGCTGGTAGGCGACGATCGAATCCCGGGTGCGCTTGCCGAAGGCGCCGTCTATTGCGCCATTGTAGAAATCGAGCCAGCCCAGCGCGTCTTGCACGGCCTTGCGATCGGCCTCCGGCATCGCCAGGAAGGTCGCCTTCTGCGCCTCGAGCTTCGCGTCCGCCGCCGCCGTGGCGGAGGCCGGCGGGGATGGCGGAGCGGCGAAAGCCGGCGCCGCGCCGGCGGCCGCCAGGGCGACCAATCCGGCTGACCAAAAGCGACACTTCGTCATTCCTACTCCCTTCGCGTCGCGCCGCCATGCTAGCATCGGCTGTCCCGTAAGCACACCGTCGCCGGTTGCCTTTACCGTCCGGCGGGATCGTCGCGGCCCGAAGCCGCCCACAAGGGTCGAAACATGCGCAAGCTCCTTCGCAGCCTCTTCACGCTCGCCCTGCTGCTCGCCGCTGGGGTCGCGCTCGCCGCCGCCGAGGTCAAGCCCTACGCGCGCGACGACCTGGCGAGCGATGTCGTGCGCCTGACCGACACGCTGCGCAAGGAGACGGGGCAGATTGGGGCGAAGCTGAAGGGCAAGAGCGTTGAGCAATTGCGCAAGGACGCCGCGTCCGCAGTTGCGAGCGGCAACTACAAGGACGCCGGCGCCTGGCTCGGCGCGATCGTCGCCGCCGATCCCAAGGCCTCCGCGTCGTGGCTGGCGCTCGCCAAGCTCGGCGCCGCAGCCGACGACGCGCAGGCGACCGGCCGCTACGATCTGGTCGAACGCGGCCAGACCGCCGCCTACGCCGCCTATCAGCGCGCGACCGGCGCGCCGGCTCAGGCCGAGGCGTTGGCGACGCTCGGCGATCTCTTCGCCCGGCACGAAATGTGGCGCCCGGCGCTCGACGCCTACCGCGCCAGCCTCGACCGTCACGACGACGAAGACACGCGCAAGACTTACGAGGACATGCGCGAGAAACACGGCTTCCGCATTGTCGACTACAAGGTCGACAACGAATCGTCGGCGCCGCGTATCTGCTTCAATTTCTCCGAGTCGCTGGCGCGCAAGACGGACTTCGCCCCCTACGTCGCGGTCGCCGGCGCGGCCGACGCCGCGATCTCGGCCGAGGACCAGCAGATCTGCGTCGAAGGCGTCAAGCACGGCGAACGCTACGCGGTCGTTCTGCGCCAGGGCCTGCCCTCGGCGGTCGGCGAGTCGTTGCTCAAGGACGCAGACTATGAGGTCTACGTGCGCGATCGTTCGCCGCAGGCGCATTTCGCCGGCCGCGCCTATGTGCTGCCGCGCCAGGGCCAACTCGGCGCGCCGCTGACGACGGTCAACACCGCGAAAGTGTCGATCGACGTCTGTCGCATCGGCGACCGCAACCTGCTCGCCGAAACCGCGCGCGACGACTTCCTCAAGCCGATCACCATCTCGCGCGCCGGCGAGATCGAGTCGCAGGACGGCCTCAAAGTGTGGAGCGGGACGATGGACGTCGCCTCCACGCTCAACCAGGACGTCGTCACCGACTTCCCGATCGCCACGGCGATCGGCAAGCTCGACCCCGGCGTTTATCTCGTCACGGCGCGGCCGTGGAAGGGCGCAAGCGCGCCGGCGGCGACCAGCGACGACGACCAGGACGCGCAGCTTGCGACGCAATGGATGGTCGTCTCCGACCTCGGCCTGACGACCTTCTCCGGCGACGACGGCATCCATGTGCTGGCGCGGTCGCTCGCCACCGCCTTGCCGCTGTCGGGCGTCGAACTTCGGCTGATCGCCCACAACAACGAAGTGCTGGCGACCAAGACGACCGGGCCCGACGGCCGCATCGACTTCGATCCTGGCCTGTCGCGCGGGACCGGCGGCTCCGCCCCCGGCCTGCTGGTGGCGACGCTCGGCGACGACTACGGCTTCCTCACTCTCGGCCAACCGGCCTTCGACCTCACCGACCGCGGCGTGTCCGGCCGCGACGCGCCAAGCGCGCTCGACGCCTTCGTCTACACCGAGCGCGGCGTCTATCGCTCGGGCGAGACGGTGTTCGTCGCCGCGCTGCTGCGCGACGCGACGAGCGAGGCGAAGACCGGCCTACCGCTGACGTTGGTCGTCAAGCGTCCTGACGGCGTCGAATACAAGCGCCTCACCGTCGCCGACCAGGGCCTCGGCGGCCGCGCCGTCGCCGTGCCGCTGCTCTCCGACGCGGCGGCGGGCAAATGGACGATCGAAGCCTACGCCGATCCCAAGGGACAGAGCATCGGCCACGCCGAATTCCTGCTCGAGGATTATGTGCCCGAACGGCTCGATTTCGCGCTGAAGACCGCCAAGTCGACGGCGACGCCCGGCGAGCCGATCGACGTATCGCTCGACGCGCGCTTTCTCTATGGCGCGCCCGCCGCCGGCCTCGACGTCACCGGCGCGATCCACCTCGAGGCGGTGGCCGATTCAGCGCTCGCCGGCTTCCCCGGCTATGTCGCCGGCCTGACCGACGACGAATTCACCGCGATCGAAAATCAGTTCCCCGACAAGACGCAGACCGACGACAAGGGCCATGTCGACCTCTCCGTCGACCTGCCCGACGGCGGCGCCGCCAAGCCGCTGCAGGCGAAGATCATCGTCGACGTCGCCGAATCCGGCGGCCGCACGGTTGAGCGCACGACGACGCTGCCGGTGCGCGCCAAGGGCGTGATGATCGGCGTCAAGAAAGACTTCGACGACAGCCTCGGTCAGGGCGACGTCGCGACCTTCGAGGCGATCGCCGTCGCGCCCGACGGAACGACCACGGCGCGCAAGGCGGTCTCGTGGTCGCTCTACCAGATCAACGAAGACTACCAATGGTTCAATTCTGACGGACGTTGGAGCTACGAGCCGGTCAAATCGTCGAAGCGGCTTGCCGCCGGATCGATCGACATCGACCCGCAGGCGCCAGCGAAGTTCAGCGCGCCGGTCGCCTGGGGCCGCCACCGCCTCGACCTCAAGTCCGCCGACGGCGAGGTGACGAGCATCAGCTTCGACGTCGGTTGGTCGGGGACCGCCGGCCCCGACACGCCCGACAACGTCGTCGTCACGCTCGACAAGGCGAGCTACGCGCCGGGCGACCAGGCCAAGTTGCGCGTCGCCTCGCATTTCGCCGGCAAGGCGACGATCGCGCTGGTTGGCGGCAAGCTGGAGAAGTTCATCGACGTCGATCTCGTCGAGGGCGACAACGTCGTGCCGTTCGATGTCGGCGCCGACTGGGGCCCAGGCGCCTACGCCGTCGCGCTGACCCATCGACCGCTCGACGTCAAAGCCAAGCGCATGCCGGGCCGCGCGCTCGGCCTCGCGTGGTTCTCGATCGACGAGGCCGCGCACAAACTCGACGTCGCGATTCGCGCGCCCGACAAGACCCGGCCGCGCGAGCCGCTGACCGTGCCGGTCCAAATCGGCGGTCTCGCGCCGGGCGAGGAGGCGGAGATCGCGGTCGCCGCGGTCGACGTCGGCATCCTCAACCTCACCGGCTACAAGACGCCTGACCCGCGCAGCTATTTCTTCGGCCAGCGCAAGCTCGCCGTCGACATCCGCGACCTCTACGGCATGTTGATCGACGGCATGCAGGGCGAGGCCGGCGCGCTGCAGACCGGCGGCGACGGCTCCGGCAGCCTCGAAGGCAATCTGCCGAACCAGCCGCCGCTGGCGCTGTTCTCCGGCGTGGTCAAGGTCGGCGCCGATGGCGCGGCGCGCATCGCTTTCGACCTGCCGGCCTTCAACGGTTCGGTGCGGGTGATGGCGGTCGCGTGGTCAAAGTCGAAAGTCGGCTCGGCCGAATCCGACGTGATCGTGCGCGACCCTGTCGTCGTCACGGCGACCTTGCCACGTTTCCTCGACCTCGGCGACCGGTCGCAGGTCCATGTCGACTTCGACAACGTCGAAGGCGAAGCGGGCGACTACCGGCTCGACCTCGACATCCATGGCCCGCTGACCGCCGACGCCGACGCTTTGAGCCGGACGGTGAAACTCGCCGCCCACCAGCGCGCCAGCCTCGTCGTTCCCATTTCGGCGGCCGGCGTCGGCGTCGCGACGGTCGATCTGAAGCTGACCGGTCCCGGACTGTCGCTGACCCAGCGCTTCCCGCTCGGCGTTTCCGCCGGCGCGCCCGACGTCTACCGCCGCGTCATCAAACCGCTCGCCGCGGGGGAGAGCGCGACGATCGCCGACGACCTGGTCGCCGATTTCGTTCCCGGCACCGGTTCAGTCTCGATCGCCGCTTCGCCCTTCGGCGCGCTCGACACGCCGGCGCTGCTGCAGGCGCTTGATCGCTATCCTTACGGCTGTTCGGAGCAGGTCGTCAGCCGCGCGATGCCGCTGCTCTATCTCAACCAGATCGCCGCGCTCGAGCATCTCGCCGGCGACGGCGACGTCGACGCGCGCGTCAACCAGGCGATCGACCGCGAAATGACGCGGCAAAGTTCGAACGGGGCGTTCGGCCTGTGGACGGCCGACGCCGACAGCGACGATCTCTGGCTCGACGCCTTCGTCACCGACTTCCTCACCCGCGCGCGCGAGAAGTCTTTCGCCGTGCCGCAAGCCGGCTTCGATCTCGCGCTCGACCACCTGCGCAATTCGGTGATCAACGCCGCCGACCCCGGCGAAGGCGCGGGCGAGCCGCTCGCCTATGCGCTCTACGTGCTGGCGCGCAACGGCAGGCCGGTGATCGGCGATCTGCGCTATCTCGCCGACACCAAGCAGGACGTGTTCAAGACCCCGCTCGCCAAGGCGCAACTCGCTGCGGCGCTGGCGATGCTCGGCGACCGCGCGCGCGCCGGCAAAGGCTTCGCCGCGGCGCTCGAAGCGCTCGAAGCGGAGCAGGACAACGGCCTGTCGCGTCCCGACTACGGCTCGACGCTGCGCGACGCGGCGGCGACGCTGGCGCTGGTCGTCGAAGCCGAGATGACCTCGGCTGAACTGCCCGGCGACCCGATAGGCCGCGTCGGCGCCGTGCTCGAGCGCGCCCGCGCAGCGCGCGTCTCCACCAGCACCCAGGAGAACGATTGGATGGTGATCGCCGCCGAGGCGCTCGCCAGGCAGAAGGCGCTGAGCCAGTTCACTGTCGACGGACAGCCGGTCGAAGGCGCGATCAATCGCAAATGGAGCGGCTTCGCGCTCGGCCAGAAGCTGATCACGATCGCCAACGCCGGCAAGGCGACGGCTGAACTCGTCACGACCGCTTCGGGCGTGCCGATCGCGCATGATCCCGCCGCCTCGGAGGGCTACGCGCTCGAACGCACGTTCTACAAGCTCGACGGAACCAAGACCGACCTGAAGGCCCTCGCGCAGAACGAGCGCGTGGTGGTGGTGCTCAAGATCACCGAAAGCGAGGCGCGCTACGCCAAACTGCTGGTGGTCGACCGCCTGCCCGCCGGCCTCGAGATCGACAACCCGACGTTGTTCGACAGCGGCTCGATCGACGCCTTCTCCTGGCTGAAGAAGGACATCGATCCGGTGCACACGGAATATCGCGACGACCGCTTCGTCGCCGCTTTCGACCGCGAGCCCGGCCAGTCGGCGTTCTTCAGCGTCGCCTATGTCGTGCGCGCGGTGGCGCCGGGGCTGTACGTCTATCCGCCGGCGACGGCGGAAGACATGTACCGCCCCGATCGCTTCGGCCGCACCGCCTTCGGCGCGATCGAGGTGACGGCGAAGTGAGGCTTTGGCGCGCCCTCATCCGGCGCTTCGCGCCACCTTCCCCCGCAAGCGGGAGAAGCAACGCGCCCCCTCTCCCGCTCGCGGGAGAGGGCTGGGATGAGGGCAAGTCCCGCCGCCGCGAACGCCGCGTTTTCGCCAGCCTCGGCATGCTCGTCTGCGTGCTCGGTCTTGGCGGGCCGGCGGCGTGGAACGGCTATGTCGAAAGCCTCGGCCCGCTCGACCTCGCGTCGGCGCGGCTCGGCTCGACGATCGTCGTCGACCGCGACGGCCGGTTGCTGCGCGCCTTCACCCTGCCCGACGGCCGCTGGCGGCTGCCGACGACCGCCGGCGAGGTCGATCCGCGCTATCTGACGATGCTGCTCGGCTATGAGGACGGCCGCTTCTACGCGCATCACGGCGTCGATTGGCGCGCCATGGCGCGCGCCGCCGGGCAGTTCGTGACGCGCGGCCACGTCGTCTCGGGCGGTTCGACTCTGACGATGCAAGTCGCGCGACTGATCGAGCCGCGCGACGACCGCAATCTCTCGGCCAAGCTGAGGCAGATCGCCCGCGCGTGGCAAATCGAGGGGCGCATCGCCAAGGACGGCGTTCTCGACCGCTATCTGACGCTGGCGCCGTTCGGCGGCAACCTCGAGGGTGTGCGCGCCGCCTCGCTCGCCTACTTTGGCAAGGAGCCGCGCAAGCTGACGATCGGCGAGGCGGCGCTTCTGGTCGCGCTGCCGCAATCGCCGGAGACGCGCCGGCCGGAACGCTTTCCCGACGCGGCGCGCGTCGCTCGCGCGCGCGTGCTCGACCGCGTCGCGGCGCGCGGAATCATCAGCCGCGACGAAGCGGAGGCCGCCAAGCGCGAGCCGATCCCCGACGCGCGCAAGCCGCTGCCGATCCTCGCCGCCCACGCCGCCGAGGAGGCGGTCGCAGCCGATCCGAACGCGCGCGTCCTCAAGCTGTCGATCGACGCGCGGCTGCAAGAGAAGCTCGAAACGCTCGCCCGCGACGCGGCGACGCGCCTCGGCCCGAAACTATCGGCGGCGGTCGTCGCCATCGACAACGCAACCGGCGAAGTGCGGGCGCGCGTCGGCGCCGCTGACTATCTCGACGCGGCGCGCGGCGGCTCGCTCGACATGTCGCGCGCGCCCCGCTCGCCCGGCTCGGCGTTGAAGCCGTTCATCTACGCGCTCGCTTTCGAACAGGGCCTCGCCCATCCCGAGACCGTGCTGTTCGACCGGCCGGCGCGTTACGGCGCCTACGCGCCGCAGAACTTCGACCTCGGCTATCAGGGCACGGTGACGGCGCGCAAGGCGTTGCAGATGTCGCTCAACCTGCCGGCGATCGAACTCCTCGCCGACGTTGGCCCGACGACCTTCCTCGCCCGGCTGCACGGCGCCGGCGCGGAAGTCGAGATGCCGAAGGACGCCCCGGCCGGTCTGGCGATCGGCCTCGGCGGTCTCGGCATATCCCTGACCGACCTCGCCCGGCTCTACGCCGGCCTGGCGCGCGGCGGCGAAGCGCCGGCGTTGATCGAGCGGCTCGACGGCGCGCCGCCGATCATTGGCGCGAA
Organism: Roseiarcus sp.; assembly: GCA_049513815.1. GTDB lineage: Bacteria > Pseudomonadota > Alphaproteobacteria > Rhizobiales > Beijerinckiaceae > Roseiarcus. Next base: position 65,071 of record JBEKVR010000006.1, read on the forward strand.
GCGCGTCACCGATCCCGTCGCCGCCTATTACGTCGAGGATATTCTACGCGGCGCGCCGCCGCCTTCGAGCGCGATCTCCGGCCGCATCGCCTTCAAGACCGGCACCTCGTACGGCTTTCGCGACGCGCTGGCGATCGGCTATGACAAGCTGACGACGATCGCCGTCTGGGTCGGCCGACCCGACAACGGGCCGACGCCCGGCCTGATCGGTCGCCAGGCCGCCGCGCCGCTGTTGTTCGACGCCTTCGCCCGCCTCGGCCGCGACGTCGAGCCGATCCACGCACCCAAGGGCGTGCTGCGCGTCGCCACGAGCGCCGACCTGCCGCCGCCGTTACGGCATTTGCGCCGCGACGCGCCCAAGACCATCGCCGCCGCCGGCCTCACGCCGTTGAAGATCGCCTATCCGCCCGATGGCGCGCGCGTCGATCTCGGCCTCGCCGACCGCGACGGCGACGAGACGCTCGCGCTCAAGGCGCTGGGCGGAGCGTTGCCGCTGACTTGGTTCGTCAACGGCCAGCCGATCGGCGAACCGGATCTGCGCCGGCAATCGGCCTGGCGTCCAGACGGCGCCGGCTTCGCCCGCGTCTCGGTGATCGACGCCAAGGGCGCGGCGGACTCGGTCGTCGTCAGGCTGGAGTGAGCGCGCCTCAGGCGACGAGGCGCTTCTTCTCGGTCACCAGGCGGCGCGCCTCGGCCTCGGGCACGGCAGCGCTGAAGTAGAAGCCCTGCACCTCGGAGATCGTGCCGAGCCGTTCGATGAAGCGCAGTTGCAGGTCGGTCTCGACGCCTTCGACCAGCACGCTCATTCCCAGCTTGCCGCACATCTGCGCGACGCTCTCGACCAGAATCGAGGCGCGGTCCTGCAGGCCGAGGCCGATGGTGAAAGAGCGGTCGATCTTGATCCGGTCGAGCGGGAAAGCGAGCACGTAGCTCAAGCTCGAGTAGCCAGTGCCGAAATCGTCGAGCGAGATGCGAACGCCAAGCTTGCGCAGCGCTTCCAACGTTTCGCGAGTCGAGCCGCGGTCGTCGAGCAGGGTAGATTCGGTGATTTCGAGATCGAGCCGGTTGGCCGGCAGATTGGCCGCGGCGAGCGCCTCGCGCACCGTCTCGACGACGCGACCGCTGCGGAACTGCGCCGGCGAGAGATTGACCGAGACGCTGACGTCACCCGGCCACGAGGCGCAAGCAACGCATGCGCGCCGCAGCACGCTGGCGCCAAACTCGTTCATCAGGCCGAGTTCTTCGACGATCGGGATGAACTCGACCGGCGAGACGCGGCCGCGCACTGGATGGTTCCAGCGCGCCAGCGCTTCGAAGCCGGAGATCTGGCGGGTCGCGACTTCGACGATCGGCTGGAAATGGACCTCGATCGCGTCGTTGGCGACCGCCGCGCGCAGATCGAGTTCGACCAGACGGCGGATCTGGATCTTCGCGTCCATCGACTTCTCGAACGCGCGCCAATTGCCGCGTCCTTCCGCCTTGGCGGCGTAGAGCGCCATATCGGCGTTGGAGAGGATCGCTTCGGGCGTCTCGCCGTCCTTCGGCGCGCTCGCTGAACCGACGCTGGCGCCGACGATGACTTCGTACCCGTCGATGAACACCGGCCGGCGAATTTCGCGCAGAATCTGCTCCGCGAGCTCGCCGGCCTGGCTGGCGTCGGCGACCGGGCGCTGCAGAATGGCGAATTCGTCGCCGCCCCAGCGCGCGACGATGTCGGTGCCGCGCACGAGCCCCTGCAGCCGGCGGGCGACCGCAATGAGCAGCTTGTCGCCGCGCGCGTGGCCGAGGCTGTCGTTGACCTGCTTGAAATCGTCGAGATCGAGGAAGAGAACGTTGGCGCTTTCGACCTCGTCACTGCGCCCGCGCAGCGTCTCGACCAGTTCCTCCTCGAAGCGACGGCGGTTGGGCAGATCGGTGACGGAATCGACGCGCGCCATGCGATCGATCGCGCGAGCGGCGTTGCGTCGTTCGGTGACGTCCTGGACGACGACGACCGCGCCTTCCCCCTCCCCCGTCATGCGATGGACGGTGATTTCAATCGCGCGGTCGTCGCGCGTCTCGAACGGCGCGACCACGTCGGCCCCGGCGACGGCCCGCGCCAGTGTCTTCCACACCCGCTCGACCTCGCTCTGAGCGACAATCTTGCGGCGCATCAGCGTGCGCGCCACGGCGCGCAGGCTTGAGCCCGATTGGACGTCGTCCGCGCCGAGACGGAACAGGTTGAGGAGCTGGCGATTGACAACCGTGACGCGGCCTTCGGCGTTGATCATCAACAGACCGTGCGACATGTTGTTGAGCGCCATGTCGAGGCGCTTGGCGAGCAGAGCCGACTGCGCATTGGCCGCTAGCACCGCAACGAAATTGGCGCGGGCGCGGCCGGACGACCCGATCATGAACAGGATGAGCGGGATGAGCCCGAAGACGATGCCGACCGGATACCAGCCCCCGGCGACGATCAGGCCAATGCTCAGCGGCACATAAGCGGCGAAGAGGTTGGCGGAGATGCCGCGATAGATGGCGAAGCCGCGCGTCTGCATGCCGAATGCGTAGGCGATCGTCATCGTGACGCCGAGCAGGGAGGGGAAACCGACCGGCTTGAGGAAGAACGTAGCGAGCGTCCACAGCGACAGCGCCGCGAGACTGGAAATCGCGCCGATGGCGAAACGCCGCTCCTGGCGGCGCGCAATGGCGACGGTGCGGCTCGGCAATTGCCTCGCGTGAACGCTCATGTAGTAGAGGCGGCCGGCGGCGACGAGCAATTGCGAGACGGACAGCGCGGCAAGCGCTGGACTGACGGCGGCGATTGAGCCGACGATCTCGATCACCGTCACCGCGACGGCGGAGAGAAAGACCGACTTCGCGTCGACCAGCAACCCGTCGACGAAACTGATGTACAGTTCGTCGGACAAGCTGTCGCCGCCTGCGCGGGCGTCATGCGAAGAGGTAAGCGTCATAAACCGGCCGTGTTCGTGACGAGCAAGCTGCAATATGCGGCGGGCCGCTTAATAAGTCCTTTAATCTATTCGGACATTGTCCGTTTGGAGAGTTCCGCGGGCATGAGCCGCGGGAGAATTTCTTTGTGCACCCAGGCGTCGTGCGAACGTGTTTCAAGTCGAACCCGCCCCCAACGCTTCTTTTGTCGCGGACCGGCCTGAGCCGGCGACGACAATCGGCATTTTGACGCCGCGCGCGTTCGCCGCCGCCGCCGCGACTGTGCCCGCCCTCGCCGCGTACGCGGACTATGATGACTGGCTCGACGCGCGCGACGGCCTCAGGATGGGGCTCGCGTTCGGCGGCGTCGACTCGGAATTCGCGCCGGTTTCGCTGACGGCGCTCCTCGCCTGGACGCATCTGACCGGTAACGAGCCGGACGAAGCTGCGCTCGACCGCTTGGCCACTTTCGTCCGCGCCGTGCGCTTTGCCCCGAATCCCGCGGCGCTGGCGGCGATCAGCCGACGCGACTTCGACGCTTGCGATCGGTTCGATCGGATTGGCGAAGCGGGCGACTTCGCCACTTGGCTGCTGCGGCGGCAGTCGCGGCGCATGGAACTCACAGCAGCCGGCGCACAGATTTTCGAGTTGCCGCTCCGTCTCGACGACGTCGTCGCCTGGTGCGCTTGCGTCGACCAACCCGTTTGCGAATCCACGCTCGACGCCTACGCGGCGTTGCTGCTTGAGTTGTTGGCGACGGACTGATTTCCACCACATCGCGAAAGAATTGCGTTGCGGCGAGAGCCTCGCGCGGTCAGCAGCGCGCCGCACCGACGCCGTTGGCGTTAACCATGTGTTGCTGAATTTGGTTAACCTCCCTTTACTATGTTGGCTTGTTTGCTACCCTCGCTCCGACGGTAACGTTAAGCGTGGGTTAATATGCGGCCGCAAATTGCAGACGCTACGTCTCGCTTCTCGGAGCGGCTACTGCGTTTTCTCGAGCGGGTCGAGCATCGGGTCGCCAGTTCCGCAGACGAGCGCGAAACCGTCTACCGGCTGCGTTACCAGGCCTACCGGCGCAACGGATTGATGACCGAGCGCGCCGACGGCCAATTGCACGATCTGAAATACGACGACGCCCCGAACGCTTGGGTCACGATGACGCTGATCGACGGCGAACTCGCCGGCACGACCCGCATCAACGTCGCGGACGGCGATTATTCCGGCTTGCCGGCGGTCCACGTCTACCCCGAAGTGATGGCGGCGCGACTGATCGACCAGCCAGTCGTTGTCGAGTTCACTCGCCTCGCAGCCCGACTCGAATTGTCGAGCGCCTACCCCGAACTCGCCTACATGATCATGCGGCCCGCCTATCTCGCCGCCGATCATTTCGACGCCGATCTCGCGGTGGCCTCGCCGCGCGCCGAGCATCTCGCTTTCTATCAGCGGGTGTTCAACGGCGTGGCGTGGTGCGAGCCGCGCCCCTATCCGGGGCTGACCGCCAAGTTCGCCTGCATGGGCGCATATTTTCGCACCAGCCGCCAGCGCATCGAAGCGCGCTACCCCTTCTACAGTTCGACCGGCGCAGAGCGCGAGTCGCTATTCGGCCCGGCGCCGCCGCGCCGCCACGTCTCCCGCTTGCCCGTGTTCGAGCCGCGCGTCGGCGCCTGATCGACCGGCGCGACCGGGCCATCACGCGCTTGTTGACGACCCTCACACAGGATTGATCGGGTTCGCCTCGATATTTGCGGCTTGGTCAGCCATTTTGCCGACGACGGTTGGCGTCGCCGGGGGTAACTCCGCGCGCCGATCCGGGCGGCGCGGACCTGTCCGGCGCCGTCCCCGCCGAAGGAACAATCACGTCATGGGACCTCGAAGACTGGCCGGCGCGGCGCTCGCCATCGTCGCCGCGGCCGCCGCTTATTCTGTCTACGCGCCTGACTTCGCCGGCCGCTTCTTTCCCGCCGCCGAGCCGGCGGCGCGGCGCGCTCACGACGCCCTCTTCGCCGCCAAACCTGCGGCTGCGCCAACGCCGGCGGCCGCCGCCGAGGCCAACGCGTCGAAGCCCGCCGTCGTATCAGTGACCGCGGCGAAAGCGGCCGACTATCCCGTCTTCATCGGCGGGCTCGGCCAAGTCCAGGCCGAGAACACGGTGACCGTCCGCACACGCGTCGACGGCCAGATCGTCAAGATCGCCTTCGCGGAGGGCCAGATGGTCAAGGCCGGCGACCTCTTGGCGCAGGTCGATCCGCGGCCGTTCCAGGCCGCCCTCGACCAGGCCAAGGCGAAGTAGGCCCAGGATCAGGCGACGCTCGTCAACGCTCGACTCGACCTCGAACGTTATTCGACTCTCGCCAAGCAGAGCTTCGCCACTCAGCAGCAGCTCGACACTCAGAACGCGCTCGTCAACCAGCTCATCGCCCAGGGGGGCGGCCGACGCCGCAGCGATCGACGCGGCCCAGGTGCAGCTCGATTACGCCACGATTTCCGCCCCGATCGGCGGCCGCGTCGGTTTCCGCCTCGTCGACCAGGGCAACATCGTCAACGCGGCGCAGCAGACTGGAATCGTCGCTATCGCCCAGATCGAGCCGATCTCCGTCATCTTCACGGCGCCGCAGGACGACCTGCCGCGCATATCCGCCGCGCTCGCCGCCGGCCAACCGCCGATCGAAGCGCGCACATCCGACGGCGCGACGCTGCTGGCGACCGGTAAGCTCACTGTCGTCGACAATCAGGTCGATCCCGCGACCGGCTCCATCCGCCTCAAGGCCGAGTTCGCCAACGCCGACCACAAGCTATGGCCGGGCCAGGCTGTCGCCGCGCGCTTGCGCGTCGACGTCGAGAAGAATGCGCTGACCATTCCCGACCGCGCGATCCAGCGCGGGCCCGACGGGCTGTTCGTCTATGTCGTCGGCGCCGACACCCGCGCGGCGACGCGGCCAGTGACGCTCGCGCATG
>JBEKVR010000007.1:0-58729 GCA_049513815.1 Roseiarcus sp.
CGAGACGGCGCGAGGCGCTGACCACGTGCAATACTCCGCCGCGCAGGCCCACGTGCGCCCATGCGCCGGAGCCGCCGTCACCGGAGTCTTCGGCGACCGCGCGCTCTTCGGCCAGCGCCGGGGCGGCGTCGAGGTCGACGAGAGCGGTCGGATTGTCGAGGGTCGCGCCGACCGGCAGGAAGTGGCCGCCGATCAGGGCGAAGATCGACAGCGGGAACCGCGCCTCGGACGCGGTCAGCACGTTGCGCCCGTCGGTCGCGACAAGGTCAACGCCGATAACGCGCAGGGTCGGCCAAGGCAGCAACGCAAACGTGACGCGAGCCGGTCCACGCCAATGCAGGCCGATTGGCGGCGTGGCGCGATTGAGTTCGGCGCCGACGCGGGCCGACGCCATCGGCCAGCGGTAGACGCCGGCGAACAGCGCCGCGATGGCCACGGCGGCGATCGTCCATTTCACGCTGCGACGCATCCGCGTTTGTCGCTCCGAGCCTCCCGCGCCGCCAGCGCGCGTCTTCCCGCCGGTCGCACAAGGGGCCGGCCGAGTCGCCGCGCCCTTGTTAACACTTTGGCTGCGCAGGACGAAACTCCCCGGTCAGCCGCCCCCGCTGGCCGGGGCCTCGACAAAGCGGATTTCGCCCGCCGCCGCGCCTGCCGCGCGCCGCGCTTCGCCGATCGTCGGAGCGTCGCTTTCGGGCGCGTCGGGCGCGATCGCCGGCTTCAGCGCGCCGAAATCGGCTCGCCTCGTCGCGCCGAGCGGCGCCGAATCGATTGGGGTGAACGCTTCGGCGCCGTAGGGGGCGTCGCCGGCAGCGCCGCGGAAGACGACAATCCCGTCGGAGGTCATCACCGCGTCGCCGCTCTTCAGCGTCGGGTCGCGCCAATAGGCGAGCCCTGGCTCGCCAGCGCGGCGGCAGCCGCAGGCGGGCGCGGCGGCCAAGCGATAGCGGAAGGCGGCCGGCAAAGCGGAGTAGGGTTCGCCGCGCACATTCGCGGCGTCTTCGATCCGGTCGGAATTCGCGGGCAGGACGTAGAGCGCGACGCCGGCCGATGGACAGAGGGCGCGACAAACGCCCTCTGTGTCGGCGCTCGGCGCGGGGGACGCGGGAACGGGAAAGAAGAAGCCGTCGCACAATCTCACGCAGACCGGCCGCGGCTGGGGCGCGGCGGGGGGGTGGGTGGCCGGCGCGCGCGGCGCGACCAGCGGCAACAGCTCGAATCCGCCGGCGATCCTGCGCTCGCCGGCCGCAGCGCCGTTCGGCGCCGAGACCAATGCGAACGCGATCAAGACGGCGACGCCTCTGACGGCCACGCTCGGGGCTCCACGCTTCGCAGCCGGGCGCGGCGCGCCGCTTGGCTAACAAACCGTTAATGGAGGCGAGCGGGCTGACGCAATCGAATGCGCGCCGCGTGGTTAGCGGGCGGCCACGGAAAAGCTCGCTCGCGACGGCAGGTTGCGCCTCTATCTCCATGAATTAGAGAGAGAAAAAGGGCACGGCGGCTCAACTCGGCCAGCTCGCGCCGCGGGCATTGACGTAGATTGCGTAAAGCGACGTCGTCGCGCAGATGTAGAGGCGATTCCGCTTCGGGCCGCCGAAGCACACGTTGGCCACGACTTCCGGAACCTTGATCTTGCCGAGAAGGGTCGCGTCGGGCGCGTAGACGTGCACGCCGTCCGCGGCCGAGGTCCAGATGTGGCCTTTTGTGTCGATACGGAAGCCGTCGAACAGGCCGGCAGTGCATTCGGCGAACAGCGTTGCGGGGCCGAGCGTGCGGCCGTCGGCCCCGACTTCGGCGACGCGGATGTGGCGCGGGCCGTTCTTCACATGGGAGGCGCCGGTGTCGGCGATGTAGAGCCGTTTCTCGTCGGGCGAGAACGCGAGGCCGTTGGGTTTGACGAAATCGGTCGCCGCCGCCGTGACCGCGCCGCTTTCGGGATCGATGCGATAGACATGGCTGGCGCCGATCTCCTGCGGCGCCGCGTCGCCCTCATATTCGGAGTCGATGCCGTAGGTCGGGTCGCTGAACCAGATCGAGCCGTCCGACTTCACCACCACATCGTTGGGCGAATTGAGGCGCTTGCCCTCGAAGCGGTCGGCGAGCACGCGACGCGTTCCGTCATGTTCGATGCGCGAGACGCAGCGTGTGCGGTGCTCGCACGAGACGAGCCGCCCCTGGCGGTCGACGCTGTGGCCGTTGTGGTTGTCGGCGGGGGCGAGGAAGACCGAGACCGCGCCGCTGGTCTCGTCGTAGCGCAGCACGCGATTGTTGGGGATGTCCGACCAGACGAGATACTTGCCCGCCGGCAGGTAGGCGGGCCCCTCCGCCCAGCGGCAGCCGGTGTGGAGCTTTTCGAGGCGAACGTTGTCGAGCGCAAGCTTGGCGAAACGATCGTCGAGGGTCTCGATTTCCGGCGGATACATGCGTTTCCCCATGTCGCTGCGGCGTCGTCTGCCGCGCCGAGCTGCGTCACAATGGTAGCGCCTTCGCGACTGTACCGGCAACGCCGGGCGCTGACGCGCCGCCTCACTCGGCCGCCGCAGCCAGCTTCTCGGACTTCGCCGCGGCGGGCTTGGGCGCGGCTCGGCGCCGGCCGGCGAGCGCCGAGTCGATCTTGTCCAGGTAATAGTAGACGACCGGCGTGATGTAGAGCGTCAGCAGTTGCGAGACGCACAGGCCGCCGACGATTGCGACGCCGAGCGGCTGGCGCAGCTCCGACCCGGCGCCGGCGCCCAGCGCGATCGGCAACGCGCCGAGCAGGGCGGCCAGCGTCGTCATGATGATCGGCCGGAAGCGGATCAGCGCCGCCTCGCGGATGGCCGCCAGCGCATCCATGCCGCCCTCGCGCCGTCGCTCCAACGCGAAATCGACCATCATGATCGCGTTCTTCTTGACGATGCCGATCAGCAGCAGGACGCCGATGATCGCAATCACCGACAGCTCCATATGGAAGTAGCCCAGCGCCAGCAGCGCGCCGATGCCGGCCGAGGGCAAGCCGGAAAGAATCGTGATCGGGTGGATGTAGCTCTCGTAGAGCACGCCGAGCAGGATGTAGATCGTCAACACCGCCGCCATCAGCAGCGCGCCCTGGCCGGCGAGCGCCTGCTCGAACAACTGGGCGTTGCCGGCGAAGCCGGTGATGACGCTCGCCGGCAGGTTGACCTTGCGCTCGACCGTGTGGATGGCCTCGATCGCCTGGCCGAGCGACATGTCGGGCGCGAGGTTGAACGAGATCGTCACCGCCGGCTGCTGCGACTGGCGGTTGATCTGCAGCGGCCCGACGGTGCGCCGCATCGTCGCCACCTCGTCGAGCGGCAGGAGCTGGCCGGTCGGCGTCGCAATCCTGATGCGGCCGAGCGCGGCCGGATCGTTCTGGAACTTGTCGCTCGCCTCGAGGATCACCTGGTAGTCGTCAGCTTCGGTGAAGATGGTCGAGATCTGGCGGGTGCCGAAGGCGTCGTAGAGCGCGGTGCGCACCGCATCGGCGGTGACGCCGAAGGCCGCCGCCTTCTCGCGGTCGATGTCGACCCGCCACCGCGGGTTGTTGATCTGCAGGTCGCTGTTGACGTCGCGCAGGCCCGGCAATTTGGCCATCTCTCGCTCCATCTCCGGCGCCTTGGCGTAGAGCGTGTCGATGTCGCCGGACTGCAACGAGTACTGGTATTTGGCGCGGGCGATGCGCCCGCCGGTGAAGTCGAGGTTCTGCACCGGCATCAGGATGGTGCGGATGCCGGGGATCGTCGCCGTCGCTGCTCGCAGACGGTTCATCACGACTTCCATCGAGTCGCGCTTGTCCTTGTCTTTCAGGCGCATGAACAGGAAGCCCCGGTTCGTCGCGCCGCCGAAGCCGACCGCCGAAGTGACCGAAGCCACCGCCGGATCGCCTTCGATCAGGTGACCGACCGCGATCTGCCGCGCCGACATCTCACGGAAACTGGTGTCGGCCTGGGCCTCGGTGACGCCGCGCAGGAAGCCGGTGTCCTCGTCGGGGAAGAAGCCCTTGGGAATGCCGATATAGAGGGACACTGCGAGATAGCCGGTGGCGAAGGTGAGAAGCAGCGCGATGAACCGGTGACGCAAAACGAAATCGAGCGAGACGCGGTAGCCGGCGAGCAGACCGTCGACAAAGGCGTCGGAGAGCCGCGCGAACGGCCCCGCCGCCGCGCCATGCTTGGGCGCCGAGAGAATGCGCGCGCACAGCATCGGCGTCAGCGTCAGCGAGACGAAGCCGGAGACGAGGATCGCGACAGTGATCGTCACCGCGAATTCATGGAATACGCGACCGACGACGCCGCTCATCAGCAGCACCGGAATGAACACCGCCACCAGCGAGAAGGTGATCGACAGGATGGTGAAGGCGATTTCCTTCGATCCCTTGAGCGCCGCATCGAACGGCCTCATTCCGCCCTCGATGTGGCGGGTGATGTTCTCCAGCATGACGATGGCGTCGTCGACCACGAAACCGACCGACAGCGTAATCGCCAGCAGCGAGATGTTGTCGAGCGAAAAACCGAACACATACATGAAAGCGCAGGCGCCGATCAGCGACACCGGCAAGGCGAGGGCGGGGATCAGCGTCGCCGATCCCGATTTCAGGAAAACGAAGATAACGATGACGACCAGCGCGATCGAGATGCCAAGGGTCGTCTGCACGTCGTCGATCGACTGGCGGATCGACACCGAGCGGTCGTTGAGCACCTGCGTGTCAATCGTCGGCGGCAGTTGCGACTGGTAATAGGGAATTCTGGCTTTGACGCTGTCGACGACCTGGACCGTGTTGGCGTCCGACTGGCGGAAGACGGCGAGCACAATCGCCGGGTCGCCGCCTGACCAGCCGGCGATCTGCTTGTTCTCAACCGAGTCGTAGACGTTGGCGATCTCGCTCAACCGCACTGGGGCCCCGTTGCGCCACGCGACGACGAGGTTCTGGTAATCCGCCGCATGAGTCATCTGGCCGGTGACGTCGACGGTGACGTTCTGGCGCTTGCCGAGCAAGGCGCCGACCGGCGTCGAAGAATTCGCGGCCGCGACGGCGGCGTTGACCTGTTCGAGCGTCAGCCCGCGCGCCGCCGCTGCGTCGGGATCGACCGCGATGCGCACCGCGAACTTCTGCTGGCCGAACACCAGCACCTGGGCGACGCCGGAGATCTGCGAGATCTGATTGGCGAAGACCTGCTCGGCGTAATCGTCGACCTGCGACAGCGGCAGCGTCTTCGACACCAGGGCGATGAACAGAACCGGACTGTCGGCCGGGTTGATCTTGCGGAAACTCGGCGGCGCGGGCAGTTGCGGCGGCAGTTTACGCAAGGTCGCCGAGATGTTCGACTGCACGTCGAGCGCCGCGCCGTCGATGTTGCGGTCGAGGTCGAACTGCATGACGATGTTGGTCGTGCCGAGCGCCGACGACGAGGTCATCATGTTGATGCCCGGGATCGTCGCGAAGGCGCGCTCGAGCGGGCCGGCGACCGACGACGCCATCGTATCGGGGCTGGCGCCGGGCAGGGAGGCGCTGACTGAAATCGTCGGGAAGTCGACGCGCGGCAGCGCCGAGACGGGGAGCTGACGATAGCCGAACAGGCCGAACACCACGAACGACAGCATCAGCAGGCTGGTCATTACCGGCCGGCGGATGCAGAGTTCGGGAAGCGTCATGTCAGCTCGCTCCGCCGCCGGGGTTGCGCGCTGCGACTTTGGCGCCCTCGGTGAGCAACAGCGCGCCGTCGACCACCACCGTCTCGTCGCCGGCGAGCCCCTTGAGGACGATCGTCTCGCCGTCCTGAGTGCGACCGACTTCGACCGGCTGCAAATGCGCGGCGCCGTCGACGACGGTGAAGACGTAATTGCCGCTCTGGCCGATCAGCACCGCCTCGCGCGGCACGACGACGATGTCGGGTTCGGTGCGCAGCGTCAGCGTCAGGTTGCACAATTGCCCGGGCCACAGGAGTTCGTCGGCATTGTCGAAGATCGCGCGCGCGACGATCGTGCCGGTCGTCGGATCAACCGAATTGTCGACGAGCGCGAGCTTGCCCGTCGCACGCCGCTTCGAGCCTTGTGGCGTCGCTTCGACGGCCGCGCCGTCGGCCATCGCCTCGTGCAGGGTCGGCAGCAGCGACTGCTGCACCGAGAAGGCGACGTAGATCGGCGAGATTTGGTTGATGGTGGCGAAGACGCCGGCGGCGCTGTTGTCGGAGGCCTTGGCGATATTGCCTTGTTTGATCGAGACGACGCCGACCCGGCCGGAAATCGGCGCGGTGACGGTGTACCAACCGAGCTGCACTTCGAGGTTCTCAATCGCCGCCCGGTCAGCGAGGATCGCCGCGCGCCCGCTCGCCTCCGCGGTCCTGGCGTTGTCGAGGTTGAGCTGCGGCGTCGCCGCGCGGGCGACGAGGTCGGTATAGCGCGACACGTCGCGCTGAGCCTGCTCGAGCGCGGCCTGGTCCTTGGCGAGCTGGGCCTTGGCGCCGTCGATCTGAGCCCGCACCTGCCGTGCGTCGAGTTCGATGAGCGTGTCGCCGGCCTTGACCGCCGCTCCGTCTGCGACCAGCACCTTGTCGACCGTCGCGTCGAAATGCGGCCGCAGCGCCACAGAAGCGATCGCCTGCGCCGTGCCGATCTCTTCGAGCTTCCACGGCAAGTCTTTGCGAGCGGCGTGGCCGACGACGACGACGACGGGCGGCCTCGACGGCGCTGTCGCGGTTGGCGCGGCGCCGCCCGTTCCTCCTCCCGATCCGATCGGCAGCAGCGCATGCAGGCGCATGGCGGCCGGCCCGGCGGCCGGCCACAATGCGCCGACGCCGGCCGGGTCATAGGCCGCGTAAAACCCTACCACGACCGCGGCCGTCGCAATCAACGCGGCAAAGCGACGAACTCGCATCTTGGCTCGATTCCGCGTCCCCAAACGCTATCCCGCGTCGCGCCGCGGGGCGGAACTCGCGACGGGACCGGCTCGCCCTCGGGGACCGGTAGAGCGTAAACCCCCGCGCCTCAAGGGTCTACGCGCTCACATGGACGTGAGCGGGTCCGTCAAATGGCGTTGCCGTCGCTCGACTGGACCGCCAGGGATCCGACCCGCCGCGCGGCGCCTCATACAGCTATGGACAAATGTGAAATCAAGCCGCGCGCGCCGCCTCCTCGCGCAGCCGCTGAAATTCAAATTGCACCGTCTCCGGTCCATGACGGCGCTCGAGGCGGCGAACGACGAAATGGCCGCGCGCCAGGGTCTGGAAGTGTTCGGCGAAGGCGAGATTAACCGCCGCGCCGCCGATCGCGCCGACGATGGGCACAGCCTGGGCGGCGAATTTCTCCCCGGCGACGACGCCGAAGCGTGCGGCGATTTGGGCGATCAGCCGAGCGAGGAGCGGCGCGCCGTCGCTGGCGAGGCTGCGCCCGGCGATAAAACGTGCGCTCTCGGCGACCGAACGGGCAAGCGCCGCGCGCACCGCGAAATAACCGCCCTCGATCGCCGCTTCGCCGGGTTCGCCGCCGAGCGCGAAGACCTCTAGGCAGGCGAGCGCGCCCTCCGGCTGCGCGGTGTCCTCGCCTTCTTCACGCGCGATCTGGGCGATCGAGCGCATCAGGATCGCGGTCGAAACCGGCAACTCGACCACGGTGGCGAAAGGACCGAAGGCGCCGCCGATCGCGCCTGAAGCCGCCGCTGCCGCCTTGTGGGCGCCCCGCGCGGCCTTGGCGGGCGCGCCGTGGTCGACCGTCTTGAGCGCGACGGCGAGGGCGGCCCTCAGCGCACGCTCGGCGGCGCGGCCGCCCAAGCGGCGCAGCGACGGGGGCAGATTGCAGCCGATCGTTTCGACGCTACGGCCAAGCCGCTCGACGAGGCGGGCGGCGAAGCCGCCGCCGTCGAGGCAGCGAGCAGCGAATGCGAGTTCGCCGAGTTCGGCGCTCGACAAACGGGACGGCATGACGACCACCGCGGTCAAGGAACTACGCCTTCCGGTTCGCTCGCGCGGCGGCGCCGGGCCGCCATTATCGTCATGTAAGGCGGCGCCTCGCATTCCCCAAGAGCGGTCTCAGGCGAAAGCCATGATGGCGAGGCTGATGAGTCCGGCCGCAGCGCAATAGTAGGAGAACGGCCGCATCGCCGAGATTTCGTGCGTGTTGAAGTAGCGCATCAGGAAAGCAAGGCTGAGGAAGGCGACGACGCCGGCCACGACGCCGGAGAGGATCGCCGCGCCGCCGAGCGTCGCGCCTTGATGTAACAGTTTCGGCGCCTCCAGGACGGTCGCGCCAAGGATGATCGGCGTCGCCATCAGGAACGAGAACCGCGCCGCCGCTTCATGGCTGAGGCCGGCGACGACGCCAGCGGCGATGGTCAGTCCGGAGCGCGAAAAGCCGGGGATCAAGGCGAAGCATTGGGCGACGCCGACGGCCAACGCGCCCTTCCAGTTGAGGTCATCGAGGACGCCGGTCGCCTCGCCGGCGATGTGGTCGGCGAAATAGAGGAGGAAACCGTTGACGATCAGCAAAAAGGCGGCGAGCGTCGGCGTGCCGAAGGCGTCGCCGAGCAGCTTGCGGAATCCATAGCCGACGATCACCGCCGGGATTGTCGCCAGGACGACCAGAGCGAAGACGCGCCGGTTGACCCGCGAGCGCGGGCCCGAAGTGACGAGCGAACCGAGGAAGGCGAACCAGTCGCGCCAGAAATAGAGAAACAGCGCTGTCGCCGTGCCGAGATGCATGACGACCAGATACGGCAGGAAGTCCGGCGCGCGCTCGTCGATTGGCCAACCAAGCAGTCGCGGCAGGATGACCGCGTGGCCGAGACTGGAAATGGGGAAGAGTTCGGTGACGCCCTGCAGGACGGCCATAACGACGGCTTGGAAGGCGGTCACGCGCTGAACCTCGCGAGCTCGAGGGAAGGTCCGAAACGGCTTCCCTTAATACAATCGCCGATTCGTGTCCCACGCGCGACAGGCCCGTCCACAGAGCGGGCAAAAGAAAACGCCGGCGAGGCGGCCCTCGCCGGCGTTGGAAAGCGTTGGTATTGGGGCAGATTACTTGAGCGCGGCACCGACTTCGGCAAACTCGCTCGACAGCTTCGTGCCGAGGGCGGACAGAGCGCCGATGATGAAGACAGCGATCAGCGAGGCGATAAGCGCGTATTCGATCGCAGTCGCGCCGGACTCGTTGGCGACGAAAGACTTGAGGGACTTGATCATTACTTTGCTCCTGCTCCAAAAAATATGCCGTCCGGCGCGTTGACTTCGCCGCTCGGGATAGGGGCAATCTAGGGAGCCGCCCTTGCAGTCAGGTTAATTCGACTGTGTGGAATTCAACCGACAGCCGCTAGCTGTTCGATTGGTAAAGGACGCCTAAATCCGCAGGCGCCCGCGCGCCTTCTGGCCGAGGCGTTTCCCGCGCGGGAGGGGGGCTCGCCGTCGACCTCGCCCAGCGCTCGGCCTCAGCAGACGCTGCGGCCGCATTTGTGGACGGCCTCGATCTTGTCCTTGAGCTGGTCGTAGCCGACAGCGCCGACCACGACTTCCTGGCCGACGATGAACGACGGCGTGCCGTTGATCTGCAGCGCGTCGGCCATGCCCATGATCTCTTGCAGGCCGGTTTGGATCTGCGGGCTCGCCATGTCCTTGGCCAGCCGGTCCATGTCGAGGCCCATTTCCTTGGCGACCGCCAACGCCTCGGCCTTGCCGACCGGGCCATGCATGCCAAGCAACTTGCTGTGGAACATCCAGAAGCGGTCGCCCGGCAACTGGTTGCGCGCCGCGCTGGCGACTTGCGCCGCCTCGACCGAGCCGGGCCCAAGGACCGGAAAATCCTTGAGGACGACCTTGAGATTGGGGTCGTCCTTCATCAGTTTGGCGATGTCGGGCAGGGCCCCTTTGCAGTAGTGGCAGTTGTAGTCGAAGAACTCGACCAGCGTCGCGCCGCCGTCGGGGTTGCCGACGTTGGCCTGGAAGGGCGACGAGAATAGCGGGCCGGCGCGGTCGGAAACCGCCTTCTGCCGCTCGGCTTGGGCGGCTTCCTTGTCATGCTTGTCGAGCGCCTCGATCGCCTCGCGCAGCACCTCAGGGTGGCTGACGAGGTAATCCCGGATGATCGGGCCGAGTTCCTGCTTCTGCGCCGGCGTGAATTCGTCCGCCGCCGCGGGCGCGAGCGGCGCCAGCGCCGCCAAGCCGATCGTCGCCGCGACGAAGGCGGCCCAGTGAAGTTTCATGGCGATCTCCTCGCGCGTCCGGCGCGTCGAGCTTTCATGCCCCGAATCCGGTGGCGGATTCAAGGCGAATGCGCCCGCGCCGCAATTCGCCGCGCCCAGGCGAAACGAAACGAAACCAGGCGAAACGAAAACGAAACCAGCGCTTTCGTTTCACTCCCAAAAAGCTTCGTTTGGCGCGCTCCGCGAAATCGGCGATTTCGCGGTTCCACACGAATTCAACTCTTTACGCCGCGTTTTGTTTCGCCGCCTGACGCACATCGCCCTTTCGCCCCGCGGCGGTGCGCTCTCTTGGGCTTTGCGACCATTGTCGCCACAGATCCGGTTCTTGCCAAGCCATTGTCGGTCAAGGCGGCTGAAATGCACGCGCTCGTTTCGAGCCGGCGCGCGGTCCTCGGTTTATCTCGGTCAGCGACAGTGCTATCCGACACCGCGGGGCGGCCGCCGCCTCGAGGATCGAGCGCTCATGATCGTCGTCTTCGGCTCCATCAACATCGATCTCGTCACTCGGGCGAAAATCCCGGCGCCGGGCGAGACCACGCTCGGCGGCGACTACGTCACCGTGCCCGGCGGCAAGGGCGCGAACCAGGCGCTGGCGGCGCGGCGCGCCGGAGCGAAAGTGGCCCTTGTGGGGGCCTGCGGCGCCGATTCCTTCGCCGGCGCGGCGCTGGCGCTGCTCAACGCCGACGGCGTCGACCTCAGCGCGACCCGCACGGTCGCCAAGCCGACCGGGGCGGCGTTCATCGTCGTCGATTCGGCGGGGGAGAATGCGATCGTCGTCGCCGCCGGCGCCAATGCTTCGGCGAGCGCCGAACAGCTCGAGGGCTTGCCGTTCGGCCAGGGCGATCTGCTGCTGTTGCAGCGCGAAGTGCCTGACGCGCAGGTCGAAGCGGCGGCGCTGCTGGCGAAGAAGCGCGGCGCGCAAGTGATGCTGAACCTCGCCCCGGCGGGGACCCCGAGCGAGGCGCTGCTCGGCGCGCTCGATTATCTCTGCGTCAACGAGCACGAGGCGGCGACGCTCGGCCGCGCGCTGGCGATCGACGCCAGCGAGCCGGAGGGGATCGGCGCCGCGTTGGCGCGCCGCTTTGGCTTCGCGGTCATCGTCACTTTGGGGGCGGCGGGGGCGGTCGGCTTCATCGCCGGCGAGCGCGTGTTCGCGCCGGCGCCGAAGATCGCCGCGGTCGACACCACCGCCGCTGGCGACACCTTCGTCGGCGCGTTCGCCGCCGCGCGCGACCGCGGCCTGTCGTTCGCCGAAGCGTTGCGGCGCGGCGTCGTCGCCGGCAGCCTCGCCTGCGCCAAGCCGGGCGCGCAGACCAGCATGCCCACCGCCGCCGAGATCGAAGAGGCGATCCTAGGGTAACCGACGCCCGTCCGCGTCCAAGCCATACGCGGATCCGGGGACAACAATGACGCGGCGGTTCGTCGAACCGCGGATGATTGCTGATTTCGTGATTTAGATCATTAGGATCCTGGCCGCTTTGGCTAATTGGACGCCCGTGGCGATCAATTCTGCGGCAAGGGGAAACATGCCCAAGATCAATCGTGACGGATTCACCACCACATTCGGCGTGCTGGTGGCGACCCTCGGCTCGGCCATCGGGCTGGGCAACATCTGGAAATTTCCCTCTCTCACCGGAACGAACGGCGGGGCCAGCTTCCTGCTGGTCTATCTCGCCGCCACCTTGCTGGTCGGCCTGCCGGTGATGATCGCCGAGACGATGCTGGGTCGGGCGGCCCGGGCCAACGCGGTGACCAGCTTCGAGATCCTGGCGCCGCGCGGGCAGTGGGGGTGGAAGGCGATCGGCTGGATGGGGTTCGCGGCCGCGCTGCTGATCATGGCCTTTTATTCCGAGGTCGCCGGCTGGGTGTACGCCTACATCTTCAAAGCGGTGTCGGGCGAAGTTTCGACCGTCGACCCGAAGGTGGCCGGCGCCGCGTTCGGCAAGGTGGTTTCGTCGCCGCTCACCGTTTTGGCCTGGCAATGGGTCGTGCTGGCCGTGACCGGCGGCATCATCATGTTCGGCGTGTCGAAGGGGATCGAGGCGGTGACGCGGCGGCTCGTGCCGCTGCTGTTCATCCTGCTGGTGGTGCTCTGCGGGCGCAGCTTGATGCTCGATGGCGCGGGCCGGGGGCTGGCTTTCCTGTTTCAGCCCGATTTCTCCAAGATCACCCCGGCGGTGGCGTTGACCGCCCTCGGCCTCGCGTTCTTCAAGCTGTCGCTCGGCATGGGGACCATGCTGACCTACGGCAGCTATTTCCGCGACGACCAGAACATCCCCTGGACGGCGGCGCGGGTGATGCTCGCCGATTTGTCGGTTTCGCTGCTGGCGGGCATTGCGATCTTCCCGGCAGTGTTCACCTTCGGCTTCGCGCCGTCCGCCGGCCCGTCGCTGGTGTTCATGACGATTCCCGCTGTCTTCTCCTCGATGCCGGGCGGCGTCGTGTTCATGACCATCTTCTTCTTCATCACGGCGATCGCCAGCGTCGGGGCCATCCTGTCGCTGCTCGAGGTGCCGGCGGCGATCCTGTCGGAGCGCTATGGACTGGGCCGCAAGCCGGCGGCGCTCGCCACCATCGCGGCGATCGCGCTGCTTGGCGTTCCGGCCTCGCTGTCGCAAAGCGTGATGGAGAACGTGAAGCTCTTCGGGCTCAATCCGTTCGACCTGTTCGACTATTTGAGCTCGAACATCCTGCTGCCGCTCGGCGGCATCCTGATCTGTGTGTTCGTCGGTTGGGTCTACGGATATCAGAAGACGGAGCGCAGCCTTTCCAACAATGGCGAGCTCAACAATCGCGGGCTGATCAAAGCGGCGTTCTTTCTCATCCGCTTCGTCGCGCCGCTGGCGATCGCCATCGTGCTGCTCAACGGTCTGAAGCTGATCTGAGGCGACGGGAGGGGGCGCATAAAACCAACACGCCGAGGTCGATGATGCGATCCTCGGCCAGCGTTCTTTCCTCGCCGCTCGTCCATGGCTGGGTCAAGTCCGGCCATGAAGGCGAAAGAGCGGCGCCGCGCGGCCCTCAGAACTCGACTTCGAGCTCTTCGATCTCTTCCTTCTCCGCCAGCGCCGCCTCGCGCCATTCGCGCATCGCCGGCAGGTCCCAGACGTGCGCTGCGTAGGTCTTGGCGGGGCCGTCGAGCTGGACTCCGTAGGTGCGGAAGCGGCTGACGACCGGCGCGTACATCGCGTCGGCCATCGACACTTCGCCAAATAGGAACGGTCCGCCGTAGGCGGAAAGACATTCGCGCCAGATGACGAGGATGCGCTCGATGTCGGCCTGGGCCTTCGACCAGATCTTGAAGTCGGCGAACTCGGCGCGGATGTTCATCGGCAGCGCCTGCCGAAGCGAGACGAAACCCGAATGCATCTCGCCGCAAACCGAGCGGCAATGGGCGCGTTTTGCCCTATCCTTAGGCAATAAGCCCGCCTTTGGCGCAATTTCGTTCAGGAACTCGCCAATCGCCAACGTGTCCCATACCTTTAGCTCGGCGCAGGTCAGGCAGGGGACGAGGATCGAGGGCGACAGCAGCAGAATCTCGGCGCGCGCGTCGGCGTCGTTCGGCTCGACGACGACCTCCTCGAAATCGATTCCGGCGAGTTTGGCCATCAACCAGCCGCGCAACGACCACGAGGAGTAGTTCTTGCTGCTGATCGTCAACGTCGTTCGAGGCATGGCGGAAGCCCAAGATCAGACGCGCAGAGGGGCGCGAGCGACCCCAGCGCAACCGTGCAAGCGACGTGCCGTGCAGGCGTCGCTTCTGGCATGTCGCTTGCTGCACTGCAAACGGCAACAACGGGTCGCCGCATGATGTACGACGCCTACCAGGGCATGGCCGATGTCGGCGACCGCGTGCGTCTGCTTGCCGCCAATGCGCAGGTCGTCCTCGAAGCGTGGTCGTCGCATCCCTTCGCTTCGCCGTGGCGCAAGATGGCCGCCTATTACGAACTGGTGGCGCTCGCCGGCTTCACCCATGCGCGGCCCGACTGGGAGGTCGACCTCATTGAGGTCGGCGGAGACAAGATTGCGATCGCTCAGAGCGTCGCTACGGCGACGCCGTTCTGCGAGCTGCGCCATTTCCGTAAAGAGCGCGGCGAAGATGATCCGAAGGTGTTGCTGGTCGCGCCGATGTCGGGCCATTTCGCCACGCTGTTGCGCGGCACGCTGCGCACGCTGCTCGGCGATCACCAGGTCTACGTCACCGACTGGGTCAACCCGCGCAACGTCAAGCCGGCGGCGGGCGGCTTCCGGCTCGACGATTACACCCAGCACCTGATCGATTTCGTCCGTCACATCGGCGACGACTGCCACATCGTCGCCGTCTGCCAGCCGACGGTCAGCGCGCTGACCGCCACGGCGGTGCTCGCCGCGGAAGGCGGCAATGTGCAGCCGGCTAGCCTGACGCTGATGGCCGGGGCGATCGATACGCGCGTCGCGCCGACGAAGGTCAACGAACTGGCGCAAGACAAGCCGATCGAATGGTTCCGCGACAACCTCATCGGCGTCGTGCCGGCGCAATTCGAGGGCGGCGGGCGGCGGGTCTATCCCGGCTTCCTCCAGCTGTGCGCGTTCATGAGCATGAACGCCGACCGCCACGCCAAATCGTTCGTCGACCTGTTCCAGCGCCGCGTCGCCGGCGATTTCGAGAAGGCCGACGCGATCAGCGCCTTCTATCGCGAATATTTCGCCATCATGGACATGAGCGCCGACTTCTATCTCGAGACTGTCGACCAGGTGTTCCAGCGCCATCTGCTGGCGCTCGGCCAGATGGCGCACAAGGGCTGCGCCGTCGAGCCGAAGGCGATCCACAAGACCTTCCTACTCACCGTCGAGGGCGAGAAGGACGACATCTGCGCCGTCGGCCAGACTCTGGCGGCGCAGGACCTGTGCTCGGGCCTCAGGCCTTACATGAAGACGCATCATTTGCAGCCGGGCGTCGGCCACTATGGCGTCTTCAACGGCCGGCGCTGGGAGACGCAAGTCTATCCCGTGCTGCGCAACCACATCCGTTCGAGCCGCTGACGCCGCGTTGGCGCTTGTCGACGTGGATGCGCCGGGCCAATGTCGCGGGCCGGTCGAGGCCGGCTTGCGCGAGCGGGAGACCCCCAATGGGCGAGGGACCGCCGGGCGACTACCGCCCGCTCGGCGACTTCATGCGCGCGCGCAAGGTGGCGTATTTTCAAAGTCAAAAGGCGCGTGGCGCGCTGTAGAATGCCTGGCGTAGCGGTCCGACGGCGATCGGGGCGGCGCCCTTATGCGGCGAATCGCAGCATTACAGATTACAAGATTTGTAACGCAAAGACGCCGATTCCGGCTCGCGGCGAAGCGACAGCGCGATATTTCTCGTGTGCAAATCATTGAAAATGCAAGATCTGTCTCCCAACTGGGCGTTATCCTGACCCAGCCGCGGGCGTCTGCGCCAAAAGTTAGGCTTGATCGGTCAGGGGCGTTGGCGCGATAGACCGCGCGGTTTTGTCGCGCCGCCCCGTCGACGGCGGCGACGTCTCGAAAGCGGGAAATTTCCATGGCGCGAAAGAAGATTGCTTTGATCGGGGCCGGACAGATCGGCGGCACCTTGGCCCTTCTCGCCGCGACAAAGGAACTGGGCGACATCGTCCTGTTCGACATCGTCGACGGCGTGCCCCAGGGCAAGGCGCTCGATCTCGCCGAATCCGGACCGGTCGAAGGCTTCAACGCCAAGCTCGCCGGCGCCAGCTCCTACGAAGCCATCGCCGGCGCCGACGTGATCATTGTCACCGCCGGCGTGCCGCGCAAACCCGGCATGAGTCGTGACGACCTGCTCGGCATCAATCTCAAGGTGATGGCGGCGGTCGGCGAGGGCATCAAGACCTACGCCCCCGGCGCATTCGTCATCTGCATCACCAACCCGCTCGACGCGATGGTGTGGGCGCTGCAGAAATTCTCCGGCCTGCCGCACAACAAGATCGTCGGCATGGCCGGCGTGCTCGACTCGGCGCGCTTCCGCTTTTTCCTCGCCGAGGAGTTCAGCGTCTCGGTCGAGGACGTCACCGCCTTCGTGCTCGGCGGCCACGGCGACGACATGGTGCCGTCGGTGCGCTACTCGACCGTCGCCGGCATCCCGCTGCCCGATCTGGTCAAGATGGGCTGGACGACGCAGGCGCGCCTCGACGCGATCATCGAGCGCACCCGCAAGGGCGGCGGCGAGATTGTCAATCTGCTGAAGACCGGCTCCGCCTTTTACGCGCCAGCCGCCTCGGGCATCGCCATGGCCGAGTCCTATCTCAAAGACCAGCGCCGCGTGCTGCCGTGCGCCGCCTATCTCTCTGGCCAATACGGGGTCAAGGACACGTTCGTCGGCGTGCCGGTGGTGATCGGCGCGGGCGGGGTCGAGCGGGTGGTCGAGATCGCCTTCGACGCGAGCGAGAAGGCGATGTTCGAGAAGTCGGTCGCCGCCGTCCAGGGCCTGACCGAAGCCTGCAAGACGATCAATCCGGCGCTGGCCGGCTGACGCTTTTCGCCGCCGGCGCCCGCCGGCGACGCTACAAAACGCGGGGGAGAACGAGCGGCGATGAACATCCACGAATATCAAGCCAAGGCCGTGCTGGCGGGTTTCGCCGCGCCGGTCTCGGCCGGCAAGCCGGCGTTCACGCCCGATGAGGCGGTCGCGGCGGCGAAGGCGCTGCCGGGACCGATCTGGGTCGTCAAGAGCCAGATTCACGCCGGCGGCCGCGGCAAGGGCAAGTTCAAGGAGCCTTCCGCCGGCGACAAGGGCGGCGTGCGCCTCGCCCGCTCGGTCGACGAAGTGAAGCGCTTTGCGACCGAGATGCTTGGCGCGACGCTCGTCACCGTGCAGACCGGCTCGACCGGCAAGCAGGTCAACCGCCTCTATATCGAGGACGGCTCGTCGATCGACCGCGAGCTCTATCTGTCGGCGCTGGTCGACCGCAAGGCGAGCCGGGTGTCGTTCGTGCTGTCGACCGAAGGCGGCGTCAATATCGAGGACGTCGCCCACAAGACGCCCGAAAAGATCCATAGCTTCTCGATCGACCCGGCGACGGGGGTGATGCCGCACCACGGCCGCACGGCGGCGCGCGCGCTCGGGCTGTCCGGCGACCTCGCCAAGCAGGCCGACGCGCTGATCGCCAAGCTCTACGCCGCCTTCGTCGCCAAGGACATGTCGATGCTGGAGATCAACCCGCTGATCGTCACGACCGACGGCCAGCTCCGGGTGCTCGACGCCAAGGTCGCCTTCGACGACAACGCGCTTTATCGCCGCCCCGACATTCTCGCGCTGCGCGACGAGACCGAAGAGGACGCCAAGGAAATCGAGGCGTCCAAGCACGACCTCAACTACATCGCGCTCGACGGCACGATCGGCTGCATGGTCAACGGCGCCGGCCTCGCCATGGCGACGATGGACATCATCAAGCTCTACGGCGAAAGCCCCGCCAACTTCCTCGACGTCGGCGGCGGCGCCTCGAAGGACAAGGTGACGGCGGCGTTCAAGATCATCACCGCCGACCCCAACGTGAAGGGGATTCTGGTCAACATCTTCGGCGGCATCATGCGCTGCGACGTCATCGCCGAGGGGGTGATCGCCGCGGTCAAGGAGACCGGCCTTACGGCGCCGCTGGTGGTGCGCCTCGAAGGCACCAACGTCGATCTCGGCAAGAAGATCCTGCGCGAGTCCGGCCTCAACGTCATTCCCGCCGACGACCTCGACGACGCGGCGCAAAAAATCGTGGCGGCGGTCCGTTCCGCCGGGCAGGGGGCCCGCTGATGTCGATCCTCGTCAATTCCGAAACCAAGGTCATCACCCAGGGCTTCACCGGCAAGAACGGCACGTTCCATTCCGAGCAGGCGATCGCCTACGGCACCAAGATGGTCGGCGGCGTCTCGCCGGGCAAAGGCGGCTCGGTGCATCTCGGCCTGCCGGTGTTCGACACCGTCGCCGAAGCGCGCGAGACGACCGGCGCCGACGCTTCCGTGGTCTATGTCCCGCCGCCCGGCGCCGCCGACGCGATATGCGAGGCGATCGCGGCGGAGATTCCGTTGATCGTCTGCATCACCGAAGGCATCCCGGCGCTCGACATGGTCAAGGTCAAGCGCGCGCTCTCAGGTTCGAAGTCGATCCTGGTCGGGCCGAACTGCCCCGGCGTGATGACGGCGGGCGAATGCAAGATCGGCATCATGCCAGGCAACATCTTCAAGCCCGGCAGCGTCGGCATCGTCTCGCGCTCCGGCACGCTGACCTATGAAGCCGTCTTCCAGACGACGCGCGAAGGCCTCGGCCAGACGACCGCGGTCGGCATCGGCGGCGATCCGGTGAAGGGCATGGACTTCATCGAGGCGCTGGAGATGTTCCTCGCCGACGAAGCGACCAAATCGATCGTCATGATCGGCGAGATCGGTGGCCAGGCCGAGGAAGACGCGGCTGAGTTCCTCAAAGACGAGGCCAAGCGCGGCCGCGCCAAGCCGGTCGTCGGCTTCATCGCCGGCCGCACTGCGCCGCCAGGCCGCCGCATGGGCCACGCCGGCGCGATTATCGCCGGCGGCAAGGGCGGGGCCGAAGACAAGATCGAGGCGATGACGGCGGCCGGCATTCGCGTTTCGCCGTCGCCGGCGCGGCTCGGCAAGACATTGGTGGACGTGTTGAACGGCAAGTGACGGGAGGCCGGACATGACGCGGCAGGACATCAACCAGCAGCTGCTGCAAACCTCGTTCCTCTACGGGGCCAACAGCGCCTATATCGAGGCGCTGCAGGCCAAGTACGAGAAGGACCCGTACTCGATCGAAGCGGGCTGGCGCGAGTTCTTCGACGCGCTCGGCGACGACCCCGCCAGCGTCGGCAAGACCGCGCAAGGCGCGTCATGGGAGCGGCCCAACTGGCCGGTCACGCCCAAGGACGACCTGACCAACGCGCTCGACGGCAATTGGCCGGCGACCGAGAAATCGATCGCCGACAAGCTGCGCGCGCGCGCCGCCGCGGCGCCCGAAGCGCCGCAGAGCGACGACGCGATCCATCGCGCCACCCGCGACAGCGTGCGCGCGCTGATGATGATCCGCGCCTACCGCATGCGCGGCCATCTGCACGCCAATCTCGATCCGCTCGGCCTCGAGCCGCAGAAGGACCATGAGGAGCTGCATCCCGCCACTTACGGCTTCCTCGAGGGCGACTGGGACCGCAAGATCTTCATCGACCACGTGCTCGGGCTCGAATACGCGACCGTGCGCGAAATGCTGGCGATCCTGCGCCGCACCTATTGCGGCACGATCGGTTTCGAGTTCATCCACATCTCCGACCCGGCAGAGAAGGCGTGGATCCAGGAGCGCATCGAGGGGCCCGACAAGGAGATCCACTTCACCAAGGAAGGCAAGCGCGCGATCCTCAGCAAACTGGTCGAGGCCGAGGGCTTCGAGAACTTCTTCGACATCAAATACCCGGGCGGCAAGCGCTTCGGCCTCGACGGCGCGGAGGCGATGATCCCGGCGCTCGAACAGATCATCAAGCGCGGCGGCCAACTCGGCCTCAAAGAGATCGCCTTGGGAATGGCCCATCGCGGGCGTCTCAACGTGCTCAGCCAGGTCATGGGCAAGCCGCACCGCGCCATCTTCCACGAGTTCAAGGGCGGCTCGGTCTCGCCCGACGAAGTCGAAGGCTCGGGCGACGTGAAGTACCATCTCGGCGCTTCGTCGGACCGCGAATTCGACAACAACCGCGTCCACCTGTCGCTCACCGCCAACCCGTCGCATCTCGAGATCGTCGATCCGGTCGTGCTCGGCAAGGTGCGCGCCAAGCAGGATCAGCTCGACGACTACATCGAGCGGACCAAGGTGCTGGCGCTGCTGATCCATGGCGACGCGGCCTTCGCCGGCCAGGGCGTGGTCGCCGAGTGCTTCGGCCTGTCCGGCCTGCGCGGCCACCGCACCGGCGGCTCGGTGCATTTCATCGTCAACAACCAGATCGGCTTCACCACCTATCCGCGCTACTCGCGCTCCTCGCCGTATCCGTCCGACGTCGCCAAGCTGGTCGAGGCGCCGATCTTCCACGCCAACGGCGACGACCCCGAGGCGGTGGTGTTCTGCGCCAAGGTCGCCACCGAATACCGGCAGCGTTTCCACAAGCCGGTCGTCATCGACATGTTCTGCTACCGCCGCTTCGGCCACAATGAAGGCGACGAGCCGGCCTTCACCCAGCCGCTGATGTATCGCGCGATTCGCGCCCATCCGACGACGCTGCAGATCTACGCCGAGAAGCTGATCAAGGAAGGCATCGTCACCAAGGGCGAAGTCGACAAGATGCGCGCCGACTGGCGTCAGCGCCTCGAGGCCGAATACGAGGCCGGCCAGGCTTATGTCGCCAACAAGGCCGACTGGCTCGACGGCCGCTGGTCGGGCTTCAAGGCGGCCCAGGATCTCGCCGACGACGACCGCCGCGGCCAGACCGGCGTCGACCTCGACCGGCTGAAATTCATCGCCCAGCGGACGACCGTGCCGCCGGAGGGCTTCAGCGTCCACAAGACGATCCAGCGCTTCCTCGACAACCGTCGCGCGACCATCGAAAGCGGCGAGGGCCTCGATTGGGCGACCGCCGAGTCGCTGGCGTTCGGCTCGCTGCTCGACGAAGGCTTCCCGGTGCGCCTGTCCGGTCAGGACAGCGAGCGCGGCACCTTCTCGCAGCGCCATTCAGTGCTGATCGACCAGCAGACCGAAGCGCGCTACATCCCGCTCAACCACATCCGCGACGGACAGGCGCGCTACGAGGTCATCAACTCGATGCTCTCGGAAGAGGCGGTGCTCGGCTTCGAGTACGGCTATTCGCTCGCCGAGCCGAATTCGCTGACGTTGTGGGAAGCGCAGTTCGGCGATTTCGCCAACGGCGCGCAGGTCGTGTTCGACCAGTTCATCTCGTCGGGCGAACGCAAGTGGTTGCGCATGTCCGGGCTCGTCTGCCTGCTGCCGCACGGTTACGAAGGGCAGGGGCCGGAACATTCCTCGGCCCGGCTCGAGCGCTACCTGCAACTCTGCGCCGAAGACAACATGCAGGTCGTCTATCCGACGACGCCCGCCAACTTCTTCCATGCGTTGCGCCGGCAGATCAAGCGCGAGTTCCGTAAGCCGCTGATCGTGATGACGCCGAAGTCGATGCTGCGCAACAAGCGCGCGGTGTCGAACCTGGACGCCTTCGCCGCCGGCGCGAGCTTCCATCGTCTGCTGTGGGACACCGCCGAGACCCACAAGGGCGAGAAGATTAAGCTGGTGCGCGACGACAAGATCCGGCGCGTGATCCTGTGCACCGGCAAGGTCTTCTACGATCTCTACGAGGAGCGGGAAAAGCGCGGCGTCGACGACGTCTACCTGCTGCGCGTCGAGCAGCTCTATCCGTTTCCGCTCAAGGGCCTGGTCAAGGAGCTGTCGCGCTTCAAGAAGGCCGACCTGGTGTGGTGCCAGGAGGAGCCGAAGAACATGGGCGCCTGGACCTTCGTCGAGCCCTATCTCGAGTGGGTCCTGGCCCAGGTCGGCGGCAAGGCCAAGCGCGCGCATTACGCCGGCCGGCCGGCCGCCGCCGCGACGGCGAGCGGCTTGATGTCCAGGCACCTCGCGCAGCTGAAGACGTTCCTCGACGAATGCTTCGCGTGAGGGGTTTCCCCCTCGCGCCGAGCGATGAAAGGGCGCTCACTGCTATGCCGCACTTCCTCTGCCGCCTGACGCCGCCGCGCCCGAGCTTCCTCGCCGACATGACCGCCGAGGAGCGGGCGCTGATGGCGGCGCACAGCCAGTACTGGCGCCCGTATGTCGAGGTTGGGCGGGTCGCGGCGATCGGCGCGGTCGCCGACCCGGCCGGCGCCTGGGGCGTGGCGATCATCGAGGCGGGCGATCGCCAGGAGATCGAGGCGCTGCAGGCGCGCGATCCGGTCGTGCTGGCGGGGCGCGGCTTTGCTTACCAAAACTTCCTCATGCCGACGGTAGCGCTGCGGCCGGTCGAGCCGCGCGCCGCCGTTTCCACCGTTTCCCCTTGACGAGAAGGGCGCCGTTCGCGGCGCAAGTGTTCTGATGTTGACAGAAATTCGGGTTCCGACGCTCGGCGAGTCGATCTCCGAAGCGACCGTTGGCAAATGGTTCAAGCAGCGCGGCGACACGGTCAAGGCCGACGAGCCGCTGGTCGAGCTTGAAACCGACAAGGTGACGCTCGAAGTCAATGCGCCGGCCGCCGGCGTGTTGACCGAGATCGCTGTCGAGACCGGCCAGACGGTGGCGATCGGCGCATTGCTCGGCGGCCTGAGCGCCGAGGCCGCCGGCGCCGCCGCGGCGAAGCCAGCCGACAAGGCGCCGCCCGCTTCCGCGCCGCGGTCCGCCGCGCCGACCGCGATGCCGCCGGCCCCGTCGGCCGCCAAGCTCGCGACGGAGAAGGCGGTCGACCTGTCGACGGTCGCCGGCAGCGGCAAGCGCGGCCAGGTGCTGAAGGGCGACGTGATCGAGGCGCTCGCGCAACCGGCCGCCGCGCCTGCGCCCGTCGCGCCGCCGCCGGCCACGCCCGCGCCCGCCGCCCTCGCGCCCGTCGCGCCGACGCCGGTTCCTCCGGCGGCATTGCGGGCGCCGGCGGGGCCCGAAGATTCCCAGCGCGAGGAGCGGGTGCGGCTGACCAAGCTGCGCCAGACGATCGCGCGCCGTCTCAAGGACGCGCAGAACACCGCCGCCATGCTGACGACCTTCAACGAGGTCGACATGAGCGAAGTGATGGCGATGCGCGCGCGCTACAAGGAACCGTTCGAGAAGAAACACGGCGCCAAGCTCGGCTTCATGGGCTTCTTCGTCAAAGCCTGCGTCCAGGCGCTGAAGGACATCCCGGCGGTCAACGCCGAGATCGACGGCGCCGATCTCGTCTACAAGAACTATTATCACCTCGGCATCGCCGTCGGCACCGACCGCGGTCTGGTCGTGCCGGTGGTGCGCGATTGCGACGCGCTATCGATCGCCGGCATCGAGAAGGCGATCGCCGACGTCGGAAAGCGCGCGCGCGACGGCGCCTTGAAGATCGAGGAGATGCAGGGCGGCACGTTCACCATCACCAACGGCGGCATCTATGGTTCGCTGATGTCGACGCCAATCCTCAACGTGCCGCAGTCGGGCATCCTCGGCATGCACAAGATCCAGGAGCGGCCGATCGTCGTCGCCGGCAAAATCGAGATCCGGCCGATGATGTATCTCGCGCTGAGCTACGATCACCGCGTCGTCGACGGCAAGGAGGCGGTGACGTTCCTGGTGCGGGTCAAAGAGGCGCTGGAGGACCCGGCGCGACTGGTGCTCGACCTCTAGTCGGCCGGGCGAACAAGACGGGGGAGACAATGAGCGAACTTCTTTGCCTTGAGCTGAGCGTCGTTCTCTGGTTCGTCTACCTGTTCACCCAGATTCTGACGACGCGGGCGGAGTTTGGCGACGCGTGGTTGTTCACGCCGCGCGACGAGCTTCCGACGGCGAAGGGGCTAGCGTGCGGCCGCGCCAAGCGGGCGCTCGACAATTACATCGAGAACTTCGTTCCTTTCGTCGCGGTCGACCTCGCACTGATCGCGACGCAGCACGCCGGCGGCTATGGCGCCGCGGTGTGGGTGATTGCACGGCTCATTTATTTGCCGGCCTATGTGCTCGGTTGGATCTACGTGCGCACCGCGCTGTGGGGGATCAGCCTCATCGGGCTAGTGATGATGCTCTTCCGTCTCGCCAGCGCGTGAGCGATTGAACAAGGAAAGCGAGCGGGCGAATGGCATACGATGTTGTGGTGATCGGCGCCGGTCCCGGCGGCTATGTCTGCGCCATTCGCGCCGCGCAGCTCGGCATGAAGGTCGCCGTGGTCGAGAAGCGCAAGGCGCTGGGCGGGACCTGCCTCAACATCGGCTGCATTCCTTCGAAGGCGCTGCTGTACGCTTCCGAGATGTTCGAGGAGGCCGGCCATGGGTTGGGAGCGCTCGGCGTCGTCGTCGCGCCGCCCAAGCTCGATCTTGCCGCGATGATGAAGCACAAGGACGACACCGTCGCCGCCAACGTCAACGGCGTCGCCTTCCTGTTCAAGAAGAACAAGATCGACTGGCTGCAGGGCGAGGCGAAGATCACGGCGCCCGGCCATGTCGTCGTCACCGGGGCCGACGGCGCCGAGACGATCCACGCGGCCAAAGCGATCGTCATCGCCACCGGCTCCGACGTCGCCCGTCTGCCGGGAATCGAGATTGACGAGCGTCAGGTTATCTCCTCGACCGGCGCGTTGGCGCTGGCGAAGCCGCCGAAGTCGCTGATCGTCGTCGGGGCAGGGGTGATCGGGCTCGAGCTCGGCTCGGTCTGGCGCCGGCTCGGCGCCGAGGTGACGGTGGTCGAATTCCTCGACCGCATCCTGCCCGGCATGGACGGCGAAGTCGGCAAGCAGACGCAGCGTCTGCTCGAGAAGCAGGGCTTCAAGTTCCATCTCTCGCACAAGGTCGCCGCGGTCGAGAAGACGACGAAGGGCGTCAAGGCGACGATCGAGCCTGCCGCCGGCGGCGCGGCGCTCACGCTCGAAGCGGAAGTCGTGCTGGTGGCGATCGGCCGCCGCCCCTACACGCAGGGTCTGGGGCTGGAGGCGCTCGGCGTCGCCACAGAACGCGGCCAGGTGCTGATCGACAGCCATTTCGCCACCAACGTGCCGACCGTTTATGCGATCGGCGATGTCGTGCGCGGGCCTATGCTGGCGCACAAGGCCGAGGACGAAGGCATGGCGCTGGCCGAAATCCTCGCCGGCCAAGCGGGGCACGTGAACTACGACGTCATTCCCGGCGTCGTCTACACGAGCCCGGAAGCGGCGAGCGTCGGCAAGACCGAGGAAGAGCTGAAGGCGGCGGGGATTGCCTACGCCGTCGGCAAGTTCCCGTTCACCGCCAACGGCCGCGCGCGGGCGATGCGCCACACCGACGGCTTCGTCAAAGTGCTGGCCGACGCGGCGAGCGATCGCGTCCTCGGCGTCCACATCGTCGGCTTCGGCGCTGGCGAGATGATCCACGAGGCGGCGGTGCTGATGGAGTTCGGCGGCTCGTCCGAAGACCTCGCCCGCACCTGCCACGCCCATCCGACTATGTCGGAAGCGGTCAAGGAAGCCGCGCTGGCGGTGGCGAAGCGGGCGATACATGTCTAGACGTCATCGCCGCCTGGCGGCGTTGTGAACCGATGAACGCCGGCTGAGGTCGCCAAGGGGTCGCCATGAACAGATCGTCGGCCGTCGCGGCGCTGGCCGCATTTGTCGTCCTCGGCCTTACCGCCTTACCCGCGCGCGCCGATCGGCTGGCGCTGTGGACCATCGTTCACGGCCAGTGCGTTGCGCATGCCGCGGCGGGGCAGGGGCCGGCGCCGTGCGAGCGGATCGACCTCGCGCACGGCGACGACCAAGGCGTCGCGCTGCTGAAGGACCGCGTCGGAATCGCCCAGTTCCTCGCCATCCCGACCCGGCGCGTCACTGGCATCGAGGACCCGTTCGCGCTTGACCCGGCGGCGCCGGACTATTTCGCCTTCGCCTGGGCCGCGCGCGACGCGCTCGCCGTCCGTCTTGGGCGCACGCTTCGCCGCGAGGATGTTTCGATCGCGATCAACTCAGAGTTTGCGCGCAGCCAGGACCAACTCCACCTCCACCTCGATTGCCTCGACAGGGACGTCGCGGCGACGCTCGCTGGCGACCTCGGCTCGCTGGACGAGGTCTGGCGGCCGATGGCCGAGCCGCTGAAGGGGCGCGTCTACTGGGCGCGGCGCGTCCTGTCCGACGATCTTTCCGGCGTTCGGCCGCTCGCCCTGCTGGCCGACGGCGCGCCTGACGCCAAGGCGCACATGGCGGACGAATCGGTGATCGCCATCGGCGCGACGTTCGCCGGCAAGGCGGGGTTCGTCCTGCTGGCCGACCGCGCTGAACTGACGCAAGGGGGCCACGCCGAAGACCTCCAGGATCACGATTGCGCAAGCGCGCGAAAAGCGCCATGAACGCGGCGAGCGCACGCCCGAACGTCCGGCCCGAATCGCGACGGCGGCGAAGCGCGCCGGCTGGGGGTTGGGCATGGGTTGGAGAGGCGGCTTGGCGCTTGCGTTCGCCCTTTTGGCGGCCGCCGGGCCCGGCGCCGCGCAGGTCCGGGTCGACATCGACCTCGGCGCGCAGGTCATGCGCGTCGCCGCCGACTCTGGCGTCAGCTACGAATGGCCGATTTCCTCGGGCAGCTTGGGCCGCGCCACGCCGCGCGGCGAGTTCCGCCCCTATGCGCTCTACCCGATGATCTATTCGTGGAAGTACGGCAACGAGCCGATGCCGCACTCGATCTTTTTTCACGGCCAATACGCGATTCACGGCACGCTGGAGACCGATCTCCTCGGCCGGCCGGCCTCGCACGGCTGCATCCGCCTGTCGCCGCGCGCCGCTGCGACGCTATACGAACTTGTGAGGCGGGAAGGGGCGGTGATCCGCATCGGCGGCGGGCCGGAATTCGCCGCGGCGCCTTCGCCGCGCCTCATTGCCCTGCCAATGGGGCGGGCGCTCGAGGTCGAGCCGGCCGATTCCCTTTCCGGCCGCTGATCGGGCGATTCGGCCGGACCGGAGGCCGCCGCCGTCCCGTAATTCGGCTGTCGCGTTTGGGCGCGAATTGCGCTATCAGGCGCGACATCCTTCCTTTCTTTCCTGCTTCATTCGAGGAGGCGTTCTTGGAGCGACGACAATTCTTGGCCGGCGCCGCCGGGCTGGTGGGCGGCGCGCTGATTCCGCGCTTCGCGTTCGCCAAGGTGCCGACCCCGTTCACCTTCGACATGTCGCCGCCGATGGACAGCCGCGAGAAGTTCATCGAATGGGGCGTCGCTCAACGCGGCGAAGATCCCAAGTTCCTTGGCGAACGGTTCGACCGTTTCGGCGCGATGGTGCGCAACGAGGACATCTGGGACGAGCGCCACAAGCGCGCCTTCCTGCTGACGCCGCGCGAGAAATTCGTGCTGCAGCAGAACCTCGGCCGCGCCTATGAGCACGCGTTCCTCGACATCGGCTTTGGCGTGACGATCTCCGGCCCGCACATCGTCGGCCGCATGACCTCGACCATCGATCCCAAGCAGGGCGAGAAGGTGCTCGAAATCGGCACCGGCTCCGGCTACCAGTCGGCCTATCTCTCGCACCTGACCGATCAGGTCTACACGATCGAGATCATCAAGCCGCTCGCCGAGCGCACGCGCGGCATCTACGACAGCCTGATCGCCGACGGTTACGTCGAGTTCAAGGCGATCCAGTCGCGCAACGCCGACGGCTATTACGGCTGGGTCGACGCGGCGGCCACAGCGCCGGCGCCGGCGGCCAGCCCCGCCGCGACGCCTGCCGCCGCGGCTTCGCCGACGCCTGCTCCGAGCGCGACGCCGGCCGCTGCGGCGAGCCCGACTCCCGCCGCGACGCCCGCAGCGGCGTCGACGCCCGAGCCGATCATGTTCGACAAGATCATCGTCACTTGCGGCATCGACCACGTCCCGCCGCCGCTGCTGCAGCAGCTCAAGCCGAATGGGATCATGGTCATTCCGGTCGGCCCGCCCGGCGCCCAGCGCGTGCTGAAAGTCGTCAAGAACCAGGCGGCCGACGGCTCGATCACCGTCGCGCGCTCCGACATCTACGGCGGCCGCATCGTGCCCTTCGTCCCCTTCACCAAGCTCGAAGGCGACGCCATCAAGGGCACCCACAACAATTGATCGGCGCGCCCAACAGCGCTTGTCCCCGGGCTGAAGTCGCGCGGGGCGCGACGCCGAAAAACCTCCGACAGGAAACTTGCGTATGAACGAGCGCGTCGACGCGGTCGCGACGGTTGTCGGCCCGGCCGACGTCGAGCTCGACGCGGGCGGCCGTCTCGCCCTCTATCTCGCCGTCGGTCTGGGCGCCGGCGCGGTGATCGCGCTGCAGATCGACATCATGCGCGTCTTCGCGGTCGGCAACTGGACGCACTTCGGCTCGCTGGTCGTGTCGCTGGCGATGCTCGGCTTTGGCCTCACCAGCGCGGTGATGGCGATCGCCAAGGACTGGTTCGCTCGCCATTGGCTGGCGATCGCTTCGGTGGCGCTTGGGCTGCTGGGGCCGCTCGCCGTCGCCGCCAACCTCTACATCCAGCGCCTCGGCTTCAACCCGATCTATCTCGTCTCGGACCCGAACCAGAAATGGAAGCTCGCCGAGATCTTCCTCGCCTCGTTGACGCCGTTTCTCGCTGGCGCGGTGTTCCTCGGCTGCGTGTTTCTCAAGAGCAACAAGACGTTCGGCCGCGTCTATTTCGCCGATCTGGCCGGCTCGGGCTTGAGCGGCCTCGTCTTCCTCGGCGCGATGTACGTCTTTCCGCCAGTCGACCTGATCGCCGCGCCGCTGGCGCTGTGGGCGGCCTCATGCGTGTCGTGGAGCTTTCTTCCCGGCGCGCGGCGCGCCTTGGCGCCGTTCGCCGTCTCAGCCGTGGTCGCCTTCGGCGGCCATTTCATCGTCGCGCCGGAGCTCGGTCTGTCGCGCCTCGCCGTCAACGACTACAAAGGCGCCTCCTACGCGCGGCGACTGCCCGAAGCGAAGAAGGTCTACGAGAGCTGGTCGCCGTTCGGCTTCCTTGAAGCCTACACGACGTCCTACCTGCATTTCGCGCCGGGCCTGTCCGACAACGCCGGCTTCAACCTGCCGGAAATGCCGGCCAACGCCTACCTCGGCCTCTACATCGACAGCGACGGTCCGATCGGCGTCATGCGCCATCTCACCGCGAAGGAGGAGGCCTATTTCCATTATCTGCCGATGTACTACCCCTATGTGATCAAGAAGGCGCCAAAGACCTTCATCGTGCAGTTCGGCGGCGGCATCTCGACCGAGGTCGCGCTGAGTTCGGGGTCGAAGGACGTCACCGTCGCCGAAGGCAACCGCGCCATTCTCGAAGCCTTCCGCAGCCCGGTGTTCCGAAAGTTCACCGACGACATCCTCAGCAAGGTGCATGTCGTCGACTACGAGGGTCGCCATTTCCTCGCCCAGACCAAAGAGAAGTTCGACGTCATCGACCTGAGCCTCGCCGACTCGACCGGCCTCTCCAACCCCGGCGGCTTCGCCGTGGTGGAGAAGTTCCCCTACACCGAGGAGGCGATGGAGACGTACATGCGCTCCCTCACCGAGGGGGGCGTGCTCGCGGTCACCATCTGGAACAAGGAAGAGCCGCCGAAATCGGTGCTGAAGCTCTACGCCACGATGGCCGCGGCCTCGCGCGCGCTCGATGGCGATCGCATGGCCGGCTCGTTCTTCGTCGCCTCGTCGTATCTCTCGACGGCGACCGTGCTTTACAAGCGCGGCGGCTTTTCCGCCGACGAGATCGCCGCGCTGCGCAAGCATTCGCGCGACTTGTCGTTCGACGAGATCTATTCGCCGGGCTTCTTCTACGACAGCTCGCAAACCGACCGCACCCTCGACGGCTATGTCGCGCAGTTCTTCTCGACGCCGGTCAACGGGCCGGCGAGCGCGCCGGCCAAGACCGACGTCGATCCGACTGCGCCGCCTGACGACGCCAGCGGCGCGGCGCCCGGCGGCCCGCCAGGCGGCGGCGACGAAGGCGTGCTGCCTTCGACCGTCATGGGGCGCCTCGCGTGGCATTCGCTGGTCAACGGCGGCTGGGCCGACATCGCCAAGCGCTACGTCTTCGACACGCGCAAACTGACCAACGACGCGCCTTACTTCGCCGCCTACGTGAAGACCAAGGACCTGCCGCAGGTGCTGTCCGATCCCGACCGGCTCGAGCCGTTGCAGGACGAGTGGGGCTATCTGTTGATCTGGGCGACGCTCGGCGTTGCCTGCGTCACCGCCGCCGTGTTGCTGGCGATCCCAGTGATCTGGGGCTGGCGGTCGATCTTCGCCAAGACGCCGGGCAAAGCGCTGAGCGTCGTCTATTTCGCCTGCCTCGGCGCCGGCTACATCATGGTCGAGGTCGGCTTGATCGCCCATTTCGTCATGGCGCTCGGCAATCCGACCGTATCCGCCTCGATCCTCATCACCGGGATGCTGGTGTTCTCGGGGTTGGGGGCGCTGGTCTCGGAGCGCATATTGCCGATCAAGCGCTGGTTCATGCCGGCGCTGTTCCTCGTCGTCGGCGGGCTGCTGATCGGCTACGCGCATTATCTCAACGTCGCGCTCGACGCGATCGGCTCGCTGCCCTACCTGGCGCGGCTGGCATGGTGCTTCGCCTTCATCGCGCCGCCCGCCTTCCTGATGGGCTTCCCGATGTCGACCGCGATGACCACGCTCGGTCGGCTCGGCAAGGAGCACCTGTTCATTTGGGCGTGGGGCGTCAACGGCTGCTTCTCGGTGATCGGCGCCGCCGCCGCGCCGGTGCTCGCCACCAATTTCGGCCTCGGCTCGGTGATCGAGATCGCCGGCTGCGCCTACCTGCTGGCGCTGCCCGCTTTCTTCGGGGTAATATCGGAGGGCGCGCCGCGCCGGTCGGCTTAGCGGGCGCCTGAACCAGACGGAGGTCCGGCGATGAGCGGGGGGGCGTCTCGCGTCTCTTTCTGTGCGGCCGGCGTGGGGCTGGCGCTGGCTTTGGCAGGCTGCAACGCCGGGCCGGGGCCTGTGGCGGGGGTCACGGGCGGAGGTTCGACCATGCAGGCGGCGGGAGGCGGCAACGTGGCCTTCGCGGAGTTCAAAACCTCCGCTTTTCCGTATCGCGGCATGATCCCGGCCGACGCCGACACCAACGAGCGGGCAAAGCCGTTCCTCGACGTCAACAATGGCGGCAGACTCGGCCATACCTCGCCGCGCGGCGGCCTGCTATGGGAAGACACGACTTATAACGATCGTCACGTGCTGCTCGCCGCCGGGCCGGATTTCGATCCCAACCGGCCTGGCGTCATCGTCGTCTATTTCCACGGCAACCAGACCATCCTGGCGCGCGACGTCGTCGACCGGCAGCAGACGGTCCGCCAGCTCGCGCAGTCGAATCTCAACGCGGTGATGGTCGCGCCGCAGCTCGCGGTCGACGCCCCGGATTCCAGCGCCGGCAATTTCTGGCGCCCCGGCGCTTTCGCCCAGTTCCTCGACGAGGCGGCGGGTAAGCTCGCCGAGGAATATCCGGGGACCTCGCGCTGGACCTTCCAACGCATGCCGGTGATCGTCGTCGCCTACAGCGGCGGCTACATGGCGGCGGCCTACTCGCTGACCCAGGGCGGCGCCGGCGACCGCATCCGCGGCGTGGTGCTGCTCGATGCGCTCTATGGCGAAGGCGACAAGTTCGCCCGCTGGATTGAATCGTCGCGCGGCGGCGCTTTTTTCGTCAGCGCCTATTCGACCTCGACTCATGAACAGAATGTCGCGTTGCGCGCGCAGTTGCAGCGCGACGGAATTTCGGTCGAGCGCGGAATGCCCGACGGCCTGAGCCCGGGCGTCGTCGCCTTCGTCGATTCCGGCGACGTCAATCACGACAGCTTCGTCAACGCGGCCTGGACCAGCGACCCGCTCAGCGCCTTGCTGTCGCGCGTTGAACGCTGAGCGCCGCTTACGCTTCGCCGCTATTGCGAGACTTCGATGGCGGCGATGCGCTGACGCGCGGCGGCGAGGCCGGCGTCGTTCGCCCGCTGGTAATAGTCGCGCGCGCGCGACGGGTCGCCCTTGAGGCCGACGGCGCCGAGGCGGATCAAAGTCGCCGGATCGTAGGCGTCGCCCAGAACCAACAGGGCGCGTGCGTCGCCGGCGTCGGCGGCGCGTTCGAGGAAGGCGCGCGCGGCGGCGACGTCGCCGCCAGCCAACGCGACCAGCCCCTGGGCTCTGAACCGCCGCGCATCGTCGCTTGGCGCGTTGAAGTCGACGTTGGTCGGCGTCAGCGTTAGGCCGCGCGTTGGTCCAGACCCGGCGGGCGCTGCGTCCGGCTGGACGTCGCGCAACGCCAGGGCGAGCTTTTCGACCGCCGATTTTTCGAGCGCGGGCGGCGCCGATTGCACGAGCCGCTGCGGCTGCTCGACGACCGGTCGCGCCGCGACCGTCGCGGGTTGGATCTGCGGCCAGTACGCCAAGCTGAGCGCCCCGACCGCGACGCCGGCGAACAGGCCGGCCACCGACTTCAACAGGATCATCGGCATTACGCGCCTCCGTTCATTGCCCCGCCCCGCGCCATTGCATCAGATTGTCGTAGAGCCGATCGGAATCTTGCGCCGCCGGCCCGCCGGCGGCGCTCGCGGCGCCGCGCGCGGCGGCGCGAAACGATTGCAGCGACGCGTCGGAAGCCGGCCGGGCCGCGTCGATCCATTGCTGCGCCGCGCGCAGGCGCGGCCACGGCGCCTCGGCGGCGAGATTGACGTCGCGCCAGGCGCCGTCCTTGTCGGGGACGAGCAGTCGGTCGAAGCCCTCGAAGAAGGTTCTGGTCAGCGCGGCCGCCGACTGCGCGCGCGACGAGCCGGGCGCGGCGTCGAGGGCGATGAGCGCGCGCGGCGTCGCGACGGTGTCGATTTTTTCCGCCGTGTCGATGAGGTTGGGACGATCCTTGGCGGTCAGGCGAGCCGGCGCATAGATTGATCGCATCGCTGGCGTCCAGCGAACGGCAAGTTCGTGGAAGCGTCTGTCCGCGCCGAACTGCGCCAGCGTCGGCGCGCACCGGCCGTCGACCGCGACGACGGCGGCGAGACGGCCGGCCGCGAGGTCGTTGAGCGCATCGGCCAGCGGCTCGTAAGCGGGTCGCGGCGCGACGCCGAGCGCGTTGAACAGGGCCGCGGCGCTGGTCGCGTCGGCGCTGTTGGCGACGCCGAAGCCGACTTCGCGCCCCGCGAGCTGGCCAAGGTCGGCGACGTCGCGCGCGGCGACGATCTCGATCGGCTCGCCGCTGAGCTTGGCGATGTAAGGCGCGCGCTCGCGCCAAGCGGCGCTCGCCTGTGGGTCGGCAACGAGAGCGTCCAGCGGCGCGATGGCGAGATCGGCGCTGTCACCGTCAACAGCGGCGCCGAGCGCGGCCGCCGAGACGCTGCCGGCGACGATCCGGCCGTCTGCGCCGCCCGCCTGCATCGCGGCGACGAAGTCACCCGCGAGTCGCGTCGCGCAGGCGTCGCTCGGATCGGAGAGCAAGGCGAAACTGTTCGGGCTCGGCTTCGGCGACGCAGCGACGGCGGCGCTCTGGTCCTGATCCTTGGCGCCGGGCGCCTGATCTTTGGCGCTCTGGCTGCGGTCCTTCGATTTCAGCCGTTCGCGCCACGCGCCGTGCCAGAGGATGACCTTGCCGTTTCGGACCACTGGATGGTCGTAACGCACCATCCCACGCGGCGTCCTTGGATCGGCGCTCTTGGCTGGCGCGGCCTCCGCTGGAGCGGTCGGCGTCGCTGTCGGCGCTGTCTGCGCGACAGCGGCGGTCGTTGCGGCAGCCAAGATCGCGGCGGCCGCAAGAAGGCAAGCGCCGCGCTCGTGTTCGGTGAGGGGCAATAACGGCTGCCCGGCTGACGCGACGCGCCGGCCTGGTCGCCACCGTCTCACGCTGATCATCATCAGCCGATCTAGGAGGGAAAATTTGGCCTCATCAGGGCCTTAGCAGGGCAATTGGCGGACCCTAGCGCCGCGTCTTCGCCGCATTTCTGTCAGCTCGCGGCAAGGCTGGCGAGCGCCGCGTCGAGTTCGGCGGCGGCGATTTCGACCGCTTCTGCGCCGGTCAGCCAGATGAGAAAGGCGCGGATCGGCCTGTCGGGATAGAGCGCCGCCAACGCCGCACGGTAGAGCGCGAGCTGTGCGACGTAAGCGCGCGGGTTGGCGCCGGACGGCCGTGCGCCGGTCTTGTAGTCGGCGAGGTAGACCGCGTCGGCGGCGACCGCGAGGCGGTCGATCCGGCCAACGAACGGCAGCGCGGGCGCGCCCTCGCGCGGCGCAACGCCGGCGATCGCCACCTCGGCGCGCGAACCGGCGGCGAACAGCGGCGCCAATGCGGGAAGCGCGAGGACCGCCAGCGCCGAGCCGACGAGCTGGGTCCGCTCGGCTTCGGCGATGGCGCCGCTCTGCGCGGAGAGGAAACTCTGCGCAGCGGCGCGGCGGCGCTCAGGCAAGACGTCGGGCAGACGCTGCAGCAGCGCGTGAGCGAGCACGCCGGTCTGACGGCGGCCGCGGTCGCCCTCGTCGGCCCGCCGCTGCGGCGCGGCGGCGCGCGATGGGCTCAGCGTCGCCGGCGGCGCTTCTGGCGTTGCGAGGCGGCGCAGCCAGTCCGGCTCGACGATCGGCGCGCTCATCGGCGCGAACTCGGCGCTCGCGTCGTCGCGCGGCGGCGCGCCGAAACGCATGATCGCTTCGCTTGCGTCCCACGGCGCCGGCGCCGGCTGCAGGCGTTCGCCGAGCCCGGCGCCGATCAGCGCGTGCCAATTGTCTTCGGCCGGGCCGTTGACGCCGTGATGACCGACGACGATCAGCCTTTGCGCCGCGCGGGTCATCGCGACATAAAGCAGCCGACGATGTTCGCCGGCGGCGGCGGCGAGCATGCGCGCGCGCGCGACGGCGAGCGGCGCAGAATCCTCGCTTTTGCGCACCGCCCAGACGAACAAGGGCGAGCCGGCTTCACGATCGCCGAGGTCGAGCAGGCGTTCGGTGTGGTGGACATAGCCGACCGAGCAGGCGTCGGCGAGAAAGACGATCGGCGCCTCGAGGCCCTTAGCGGCGTGCACGGTCATGACGCGCACGCCGTCGCTCCTGGCCTCCATGTCGCGTTTTACCGGCGCGTCGTCGGCTTCGAGTTCGGCGAGAAAGGCGGCGAGCGACGGCGCCTGCTCGCGCTCGTGAGCGAGCGCCAGCGCCATGACTTCGTCGATCGCGTCGCTCGCCTCGGGGCCCAGACGCTCGAGCAGCGCGCGCCGTCCGCCGTCGGCGCCGAGCAGCGCCGCGTAGAACGCGAACGGCGTGCGTTCGCGCGCTCGCCGTCGCCAGTTCTCGAGCCGCGCGCGCGCGGCGACGAAGCGCGGTTCGCTCGCTGCGGCGAGCGCGTCGAAAAGCGAGCCGGCGCGCCCCGGCGCGATCGCCAGCAAGTCGTCGTCGTCGAGACCGATCAGCGGCGACTTGAGCGCGGTCGCCAGCGTCAGATCGTCTTCGGGCAGCAGCGCAGCGCGGCCGGCGGCGGCGAGGTCCATCGCCGCCAGCGAGTCGCGCAGCAGCAGCCGGTCTGCGCCGGCGGTGGCAATGTCATTTTCTTTCAGGGCGCGGATCATCGCTTCGAAGAAGGCGCCGCGCGAGCGAACCAGAACCATCACGTCGCCTGGCCGAATGCGGCGCGGCTTGCCTTCGGAGACGTCGAAGACGCGTTCGACCGCGTTCGGCGCAAGCCAGGCCTTGACCGTCGCGGCGATACGGCGCGCGGCGATCACCGGCGGCTCGGCGCTGCTTGTCTCGTCGACTGGCATGCGCCAGTCCTCGCGCTCGGTCGCCTTGGTCGCGCCGATCGGCGGCCAAACCTCGATCACGCCCTCGAGGTCGTCACGCAGCGCCTGGTGCGGCGGCGGCGGCGCGTCGTCGCCGGTGAGGCCGCGCCACGCGGGCTCGGCGGCGAAGACCGCGTCGACGCCCTTGAGGACGTCCGGCGCGGAGCGGAACGAAACCGACAGCGGCACCGCAGCGAAGGCGAGCTTCGCCTCCTCATGGCGACGCGCCAGACGGCGGCGCATCGCCGAGAACATATGCGGCGCGGCGCCCTGGAAGGAGAAGATCGACTGCTTCTCGTCGCCGACGGCGAACAGCGTGCGGGCGCCGCGCGCGCCGGCGCCGGAGAGAAACTCCTCGCTCAACTTGGCGAGGATCGCCCATTGCGCCGGCGAGGTGTCCTGCGCTTCGTCGACCAGCAGATGCTCGAGCGAAGCGTCGAGCTTGTAGAGCACCCAGGCCGCGTCGGCGCGCTCGAGCAGCGCGCGCGTGCGAGCGATGAGATCGTCGTAGTCGAGCAGACCGCGCGCGCCCTTCAGCGCCGCGTAGCGCTTGATCGTCGCCTCGGCGACGCGATAGAGCGCGACGCTGCGCTCGAGCGCCTCGGCGCTGCGCAGCCGTTCGCGCAGGCCGATCAGCCGCTCTCGTTCGGCGGCGAGGCGCAGCGGCAGGCTGGGCAGGCGTTTGGCGAGCGCGTCGGTAACGAGGCGCTGTTTCTCGCCGCCGCGCGGCTTGCCGTCCTTAGTGAAGAACGCGTCGAGATAGGCGGCGAGACACGAACCTTCGTCGCCCGCGGCGACCGCGCCGCGAAGTCGGCCGGCGAGGTCGCGCTCGGTCTTGCCGCCTTCGCCGAGAATTCCGATCCATTCGGCCCATTGCGGCGCGAACGCCAGCATCTGCGCCTTGATCGCCGCGCTCGTCTCGCTGGCGCCAAGGTCGAGCGCGCGGCGCAGCGCCGCCGCGTAGGCCTCGGCGTCGCCGATCGCATCGAATTCGGCGCGCCGCGACAGCGTTTCGGCGAGCAGCGCGTCGAAGCCCTCGGCGCCGGCTTCGCGCGCGATGCGCGCGACTTCCGCTTCGCGCTCGGGCGCGCGCAGGTCGTCGGCGAAGGCGCGGGCGCGCGCTTCGGCGATCAGCGCCGCCGCTTCGCGATCGTCGGCGACGCTGAAGCCTGCCGGGACATTGGCCTCGAACGGAAAGACATGCAGCAGTCGCTCGCAGAAGGCGTGGATCGTCTGGATCTTCAACCCGCCTGGGGTTTCGATCGCGCGGGCAAATAAACGGCGCGCGAAGGCGAGACCTTGCGCGTTCGGCTTCGGCGCGCCGAGTTCGGCGATCGCTTCGCTAAGCGCCGCGTCGTCGAGGCCGGTCCACGACGCCAGCGTCTCGAACACGCGCGCCGCCATATTGGCGGCGGCGGTCTTGGTGAAGGTCAGACAGAGCAGGCCCGACGGCGCGGCGCCGGCGATGAGCAGCCGCAACACCCGCTGAGTTAGCACATGGGTCTTGCCCGAGCCGGCGTTGGCCGAGACCCAGGCCGAGGCGGCGGGGTCGGAAGCCTGGCGCTGGCGCTCGCGCACCGGCAGCGGAATGTTGAGCCGCGGCCCGCTCATGTTTCGTCCGCCGTCGCTTCGTCGAACTGGCCGGCGGTCGCCGACCATTCCTTGACCCGCGCCAAATGGTCGTAGTCGCCCGCCCGCTTGGCGAACTTGGGGAACAGTCGCGGCGGGTAGGGCGTCGCCGGATCGGCGAATTGCGCCAGCAACGCCTTCAGCCCGTCGAAGTGGCGTGCGACGACGGCGCGAAAATCGTCGAAGTTGAGGCGCTTGACTTCGCCGCCGTTGGCGCCGCCGAGCTTGAAATAGAGCGCCTCGTTCGCCTCGACCGCCGGGGCGCCTTCGAACCCGCCGTGGGCGAGCATGGTCGCTTCGAGAGTCAGTTGCGGCGCGAAGCCGACCTCGACCTCGCGCTTCCCCG
The DNA here is from genome assembly GCA_049513815.1 of Roseiarcus sp. GTDB lineage: Bacteria > Pseudomonadota > Alphaproteobacteria > Rhizobiales > Beijerinckiaceae > Roseiarcus. The sequence goes on from JBEKVR010000007.1 coordinate 37,531, forward strand.
GCGGCGCGCCGGTCTTGTAATCGATCAGCGCCGCGCCGCCGCCGCCGAGGATCTCGATGCGATCGGCGCGCGCGGTGAGAGTGAAGCGCGAGCCGTCGTCGAGCGGGAATTCGAACTTGCCCCTGCGCTCGACGAGAACGCGTTCGGCGCCGACGCGCCGCTCGGCGTCGAAAGTGAGAAAGGCGTCGAGCCCGGCGACGATCCGCGGCCAGCGCAAGGCGCGGAAACTCGGATCGGCGAGCGGCGCGGCGAATTGTCTTTCCGCGAAAGCGATGAGGCGCGCGCGCATTGTGGCGGACGAGGCGGCGTCAGCGAAGGCTTCGCCGTAGGTCTGCAGCGCCGCGTGCCAAAGGTCGCCGATCTCGCGCGGTCCAATGAGGGGGCCGACCGGCGCGAGCGGCTCGAGCTCGAGGATGCGCTCGGCGAAGATCGCGTAAGGGTCGCGGCGCAGGGTCTCGATGCGAGTGACGCTGAGCTGAGCGGGCCTGAGCGCCAGCGGCGGCTTCGGTTCGGGGCGGCGGCGCGGCCGGTAAGCGGCGGGGCGGTCGAGAGCCTGGGCGAGCGCGAGATAGCGCGCGCCGCGCGCTTGAGCGGCGGCGTAGGCGGTCTCGCCGGCGACGGCGGCGATGCGCTGGAGAAAGCGCGATGCGACGGTCGGCGCGCCGCCGCGTTTGCGCGCGCGGCTGACGATGGCGTAAGGCGCGCCGAGCGCGGCGACGAAATCGTGCGCGGTCTGGCCGATGCGCCGTTCCGGCGGCGACAGGCCGAGCGCGGCGCGCATCGAGCGGTTGAGGAAGGCGTCAGTCTCGGCCGCGGGCGGCCAGACGGTCTCGTCGAGCCCGGCGAGCAGCGTCAGGTCGAAGGCGAGCAGCCGCGCTTCGAGCAGGCCGAGCATCTGGAGGCGCGGGTGCGACGCGCGCGACGGCGGCGCGCGCTCGGCCGCCAGCACGGCGTCGAACAGCGCGGCGTAATCGGCAAGCGAGCAGCGGAAGCCGGCGTCGACTTCGGTCGCCCAGTCTTCGAGCAGCGCCGCCAGCGCCTCGCCGCCGCTGGCGTCGCGCCAATCGCAATCCTCAGCCGCCAGCGCGGCGAGCGCGGCGCGATGCGCGACGACGAAGTCGGCGAGCGGCGCGTCGGGGCCGAGCGCGCGCAACGGCGCGAGCGCCGCGGCGGAGTCGGCGAGCAGCGCCGCCGCGGCGCTCCAGTCAGCCTCGGTCAGGCGCTTGCGCGCCGGATGGGCGTGCAGCTCGTGTTGAGCCTCGCGCCCCGCGGCGAGCGCCGCCGCCGGGTCGGCGAGGCCGCCAGGCGGCAAGACGATGCGGAGGACGCCGATCTCGAGCGCCCGCGCCGCGGCGTCGAACGCCGGCGCCGTGCGGCTGAGGCGCGTCAGCCGGTCGCCGAACAAAGCGGCGAGCGAGGCGGGGGCGAAGTCGCACGCCGCGGCGAGCGCCAGGCGCGCGAATACGCCCGCCTGCGTCTCGCCGAGCGGGCGGCCGGCGGAAGGTTCGACCTCGATCCCCCAGCGCGCGAGCTCGGCGGCGACGCGTCGCGCGACGGCGATGTCGGGGGTGACCAGCGCCGCGGTGCGGCCGGGCGTATCGAGCGCTTCGCGCATCGCGCAGGCGAGCGCCAAAGCCTCCTCGTTTTCGTCGGCGGCCGCGACGATCGCCACGCCGGCGAGCGCGCTTTCGATCGCCGCTTCGGCCAGCGCGTCGTCGGCGCGCTCGCGGCGCCAAGCGTCGGTCGAGTCGGCCGGGCGCAACGCTTGGCTGAGGAAACGCGCGCGGGCGACGAGCGCCGGGCGTGGTTCGCCGAGCGGACGCACCGCGTCGCGGCCGACGCCGACGATCTCCAGCAGCCGGTAGAGAATCGCCTGCGGATGACCGGCGACGCCGACCGCGTCGCCATCGGGATCGCCGAGCAGCGTCCAGGCGGCGTCGTCGAGGTCGCGATCGAGATCGGGCAGCACGACCGCGCCCTGCGGCGCACGTGCGACCGCCGCCATCAGCCGCGCGGTGGCGCTATTGGCGCCGGTCGAGCCGGCGACGATCGTCGGCCCGCGCCCGCCGTCGGCGGCGAGCGCCTGGATCTCCGCGTCGATCGCCAGCGCGGCGCGGCGGGCGCGGTCGATGAGGCCGCGCTCGGCGAGCCAGTCGGGCCAATGGGCGAAGGCGATCTTGAGGAAGTCGAGGGTGACGCCCCAATAGGGATCGAAGCGGTCGGCGACCAGGTCGTTCAGTCGCTCGGGGTCGACGCCCTCGATGATGAAGTCGTCGATCAGGCCGGCAAGGCCGCCGGCGAGCGCGAAAGCCTGCGCCGGGCTCGTCGCCACCAGCGGCGGCTCGGCTGCGTCGAACGTGAGCAGCCCGTCGGCGCCGACGCCGCGGATCGCGCCTTTGAGCGCCTGACCCCAGGCGCGCGTCAGTCGCGCCAGAATCATTCGCCGCGCCAATTCGCTGACCGCCGCCGGGATTTTTTCCTCGGCGAATGCGTCGTCGGCGAGCGGATCGAGCGCGTCGCGGCTCGGCTCGAAGGCGCCGAGCGGGGCGATGCGCGGCAGAATGAGGCTCGCCCCGCCGCTCGCCGCGACCAACGCCTGCGCCAGCGCCGCAGCGGCGCGCTGGGTCGGCACGTAGATCGTCGCGTCGGCGAGCGCGAGCGGTCCGCCGCCGCCGGGGAATCCCGCGATCAGCGCGCCGTCGATGAGCGCCCGCGCCAGCGTCGGCGCGAACGGGACGCCGGCGGGAATGGAAAAGAGATTGGCCTGCCTCAGGAGCCGACTCGCGCGTTCTCGAAGCCTGGGCGCTTGTCCCGCGCTCGCGCCGCGAAGGCAAGCGGTCAGGCGTCAGCGGCCGAAGATCACCAATTCGGTGTCGGCGAGGTCGCAGGGCGAGGGGGCCCGCGGACCCTTGTAGTAACGCGGCTCGCGCTCGGCGAAATATCGCCCGGCGAGGCCAGGAACGGGGCCGACGGCGTCGGCGACGACGAAGAAGCGGCCGTGGCGGGCGAGTCGGCGTCCGTAGGCGGGGCCGAAGCGCGCGAGGTCGCCCGGGTCGCGGCAATAGACGAGATGGACGCACGGGATGAGTTCGCGCCAGATCCGCCGCGACTGAAAGACCAGCGGCCGCGCCTCGTTTTGGGCAAGACCGATGTACGGACAGCAGCCGAGCGCGGCGTGGTCGGCGAGTAGCCGCGCGTCGCTTGCGGTGAGCAACGCGGCCTCCGGACGGTCGGGCGCGAACGCGACGACGCGCGCGCCGGCCTCGCCGCGCGACAGCAGCGGCGCGAAGATGACTTGGCCTTCGGAATAGCGGCGATAACCGACCGCCGCGAGCGTCGGCAGCGTGTGCGGCGCCGGCGTGACGGTGAAATAGGTGACTTCGCGTCGACTGATCGCGCGGGCGTGCAGTGGATGGCCGTAGCCGAGATAGTCCGGGTCGACGCACCAGCCCGCCATGTTGCAGCGGGCGTAGCGGCCCTCGGCGGTTTCGCGCGTCGAGACGATCTGCAGCAGGACGCCGACGACTTTGTCGCTGGCCGCGAGCAGATGGCCGAAGCGCGGCAGATTGCCGACCGGCGGCCGTGCGGCTAGACGGGCGAGGCCGTCGGTCCAGAAGGCGCGCGGCCGCTCGGGAAAGCCTCGCATCAAGCAGTCGACGACTTTCGGCAGGTCGCGCTCTTCGATCATGCGGCAGACGACGTCGGCCGCAATGGAATCGACCATAAAAATTTACCGTTCGCGAAGTTTGGCGCGGCGCGCGCGGGACGAACCATAGTAGAGTGAGGCATATCCCTCAACGCGAGACGACGCGCGTCATGACGACTCGGTTAACGATCCTCGCCGCCATTCGCGATGTCGCGGCGGAGCAGGGCAAGACGCTCGCGCCGCTCGACGACGACTTGCCGCTGATGGAGACCGGCCTCGATTCCCTGTGCTTCGCGATCCTCGTGGCGCGGCTCGAGGACGCGCTCGGGACCGACCCGTTCACCGCGGCGGGCGACGGGCGTCTGCCGTCGACCGTCAGCGAGCTGATCGCTTTCTACGACGCCGCGCTTGTCTGAGCCGCGGACCCTCTTCGACCAGATGGTCGCGAGCGGCCGCGGCCGCCGCCGCCGCATCGCGACGCGCGACTTCATCCTCGAACTCGATCGCTTCGCCGTCGCCGGCAGCCTCGGCGACGGCTTGACGCGGCTCGAAGGCCGCTCAGTTCTGCTCGCGGTCGGCGACATGGCCAAGGCGGCGGCGGCGCTGATCGATCTCGACGGCGTCGCGCGCCGGATCGTGCTCTGTCCGCCGGGCGCGAGCGCGGACGCGCTCGTTGCGCTGGCGCGCGCATCCGCCGCCGACGCGCTGGTCTATGACGGCGACGCGCCGGCGCCTCAGATCGACGTCGCGCCGCGCGTCGGCTGCCGCCTGCCGCTCGCGCCGCTCGCTGCGCCGCGCGTCGCGCGTTTCGTCAGCGACTGGGCGATGCCGACTTCGGGCACCAGCGGTCCGCCGAAACTCGTCGCCCATACGCTGGCGACGCTGACTGCAGCGTTTCGCCCCGCCGCCGGCCAGCGTTGGGCGACCTTCTACGACATCCGCCGCTACGGCGGGCTGCAGATCCTGCTGCGCGCGCTGACCGGCGCCGAGTCGCTGACCCTGAGCGACCCGCGCGAAGGCGTCGACGCGTTCCTCGTCCGGCTCGGCGAAGCGGGCGCGACCCACATTTCCGGCACGCCGTCGCATTGGCGCAAGGTCCTGATGAGCGGCGAAGCGCGCCGCATCGCGCCGCTACGCGTGCGCCTCTCCGGCGAGATCGCCGACGACGGGGTGATCGCCGGTCTTCGCGCGCTGTATCCGAACGCGCATGTCGAGCACGCCTATGCGTCGACCGAGGCGGGCGTCGCCTTCGTCGTCTCCGATGGGCGCGCCGGCTTTCCAGCGTCCTTGGTCGCCGAGGACGGCGAGGTTGCGCTGCGGGTCGTCGACGGCGTGTTGCGCGTTCGCTCCAACCGCGCCGCGTTGCGCTATCTCGGCGCCGACGCGCCGGCGCTGAAGGATGCCGACGGCTTCGTCGACACCGGCGACGTCGTTGCGTTGAATGGCGATCGCTATCTGTTCGTCGGCCGGCGCGGCGGGATCATCAACGTCGGCGGCGCCAAGGTTCACCCCGAAGAAGTCGAGGCGGCGTTGAACGCCCATGCGGCGGTTCGCGCCAGCCGCGTGTTCGCGCGCAAGAGCCCGATCACCGGCGCGCTGGTCGCCGCGGAAATCGTCCTGCGCGACGGCGCGGCGGCCGACGAGACGACGAAGCGCGACATTCTCGCCGCCTGCCGCGCCGCGCTGCCCGCCTACAAGGCCCCGTCGTTCCTCAGCTTCGTCGCTGAGCTGCCGATGACCGATGGCGGCAAGGTGGCCCGCCATGGATAACGTGCTCGTCACCGGCGCGAGCCGCGGCATCGGCCTCGCCATCGCGAGGCGACTGGCGCGCGAGGGCTACATCGTGACTGGCGTTGCGCGTAAGCCGAGCGACGCGTTCACACAGGCGGCGGCGGAAGTCGGCGGCGCCGGCGCGCTGCATTTCGAGCCGTTCGACCTGACCGACGTCGCCGCCATTCCCGCCTTCGTCCACGATCTCAAGGAGCGGCGCGGGCCGATCTATGGCCTCGTCAACAACGCCGGCGTCGGGACGGGCGGGCTGCTGGCGAACATGGCGAACGCCGACATCGAAGCGCTACTGCGGCTCAACACGCTGGCGCCGATCGTGCTGACCAAATACGTCGTGCGCGGCATGATGGCCGAGGGACGAGGGCGCGTCGTCAATATCGCTTCGATCGTCGCCGCGACCGGCTATAACGGCCTGTCAGTCTATTCGGCGAGCAAGGCTGCGTTGGTGGGCTTCACTCGTGCGCTGGCGCGCGAGGTCGGCAGGGTCGGCGTCACCGTCAACGCGATCGCGCCGGGTTTCGTCGACACTGAGCTGACCCATGGCCTCGACGCCGCGCAGCGCGACCGCGTCGTCGCGCGCAGCGCGCTCAAGCGGATGGTCGAGCCGGAAGACGTCGCGGCGATGGCGGCGCTGTTGCTGGGCGAGGGTGGGCGGAACATCACTGGGACGGTGCTGACGGTCGACGCCGGCGCGACGGCTTAGGCGGCGTCGTCAAATGTGCCGAACCCGCCGCCGCTCGCCGACTGACGCGTGGAAAACGGCTGTTGAGCACGGCGCCGCGTCGCAGTCGGCAGGTTTGGCGTCGGCCCGGCGCCGGCGCTCAATGCGCCGCGATGATCGCCTCTGATTCCGGATCGTAGAGCGCCGCCACCGCCTCGGCGCGACTCTGCAGCACCGCGCGCTGATTGAGCGAACCCTTGTCGGTGATCTCGCCCGCGTCGAGCGACGGCGGCTCGGCGAGCAGCAGGATGCGTTCGACCCGGCTCGCTGAACCAGTCGCCTTGGCGGCAAAGGCGGTGAGCCGCTTGCGGAACGCTTCGCGCACTTTCGGGTCGGCGAGATCGCCGCTTTCGGCGAGCGGCTCCAGAGCGGAGACGAGCGCGGCGCGCAGGGGCCCGACGCTGACCCAGGTGCCGGTCGCGAGCTTGAAATCCTCGGCGATGCGGCCGTCGAACAGGAAGCCGCCGGCGGCGTCGCCGGGCGTGGCGAAGCGCACGGCGTCGCCGAAGCGGTAGAAGCCTTCCTCGTCGAACGCCTTGCGCGTCAATTCGTCGTCGCGCCAATAGCCCGGCGTCACGGTCGGCGCGCGCACGCGCGCCTCGAGCTTGCCCTCGACGGGGGCGAGCTTGAGCTCCACCCCCGCCATCGGCTGGCCCATGTTGCCGGGTTCGTCGACGTCCATCAGGCACATCAGCGCCGAAGGCGAAGTCTCGGTCGCGCCGAGCCCGGTGACGAAGGGCATGTCGCGGCCGGTCTCGCGCCTGGCCATGGCGCGATAGGCGTGGAAGATCTCCGGCGCCAGGCCGGCGCCGGCGTAGAACAGCATCTCCAGCCGGTTGAAAAACTTCGCGCGCAGGCGGGCGTCGGCTTCGAGATGCGGCAGCAGCGCCTCGAAGCCTTTCGGCACGTTGAAATAGACGGTCGGCGCGATCTCGTTGAGATTGGCGACCGTCTCCTCGATTCCGCCCGGCATCGGCCGGCCGGCGTCAAAATAAAATGTGCCGCCATGCGTAAGGGCGATGCCGAAATTATGGTTGGAGCCGAAGGTGTGGCTCCACGGCAGCCAGTCGAGCAGCACCGGCGGCGCCCAGTCGAGGAACGGGAACGCCTGAGCGAGCATCGCCTGATTGGCGCAGATCATGCGCTGGGTGTTGATCACCGCCTTCGGCCGTCCGGTCGAGCCGGAGGTCAGCAGGAACTTGGCGATCGTGTCCGGGCCGACCGCGGCGCGCGCGCGCTCCACTTCGGCGCCGGGCCTCGCGGCAAGGAGGTCGGCGAACGCGAGCCCGTTCACCGCGTCGGCGTCGCGGGCGGCGACGCGCGCAATCGCGGGCGCGACGACGGCGTTGAACGCGCGCGCGAAAGCGGCGCCCTCGGTCGCGTAAACGAGGCCGGGCGTCAGCAGAGCGAAAGCGAACTCGAGCTTGGCGAAGTCCTGCGACGCGAGCGCGTAGGGCGGCGAGATCGGGCAGTAGGGGACGCCGATCTCCATCGCCGCCAGGCCGATCAGCGCGTGCTCGATGTCGTTCCCCGACAGCACGGCGATCGGCCGCTCGGCGCTGAGATCGAACGTAAGTAGCGCCGCCGCGACGCGCGTGACCGCGTCGAGCGTCTCGGCGTAGGTCAGCTTGCGCCAAGAGCGGTCGGCGTTGCGTTCGGCGAGGAAAACGCGGTCGGGCGCTTCGCGCGCCCAGTGATGCAGACAGTCGCCGAGCCGGCGCGGATAGTCCGGCAACGGTTCGGCGGAACGGACGAGGAAGGCGCCGTCAGGGCGGGCGAGGAGGCTCGGGGTCAGCGCGCCAAGCACCGAAAGCGACGACTCGCAGTCTGCGCGGATCGCCCGAATCGTGTCCTCCCGCCGCTCGGCCAGCCTCTCCGCGCCGCTGCGGCGGGGGCGACATATAGCTATAGTATATAACTATCCTGTCAGGCCGCGGCGCGGGCGTCAAGCGGCGGCGCGCGCCGTCGTCATCGGCTCAGCGCGGCGCGGACCGAACCGGGCCAGCGGGCGGAATCGACGCCATGGGCGGCGAACAGCGCCGCCGCCAGCCGGTCCATGCCGAAGGCGACGCAGGCGGTGTGGGCGGTCGCGCCGTCCTCGCTCGTCAGGCCCCAGGTTAGGCCGAAATGATCGCGGTGGCAGTTGAAGCTCATGCAGGCGGTCGGCGACTCGGCCGAACGCACCGGGACCATCAGTTCGAACTTCAGCGCCTGCTCGACCTGGAAGCGGCCGACCATCGCGCCGCCGCGGCCGAAGAACGGGTCGCTTGCCGGATCGACGCGCGAAGTGAGGCCAAGCGCGTCGACGAAGTCGCCGGCGCGGGCCTTCCAAGCGTCGCGGAACGCCGTCGCGGCTTCGGGCGCGCCGATGAAGACGAATTCGCGCATGCGGAACGACTGCAGGCGGTCGAGTTCGCACGACGGCTCGCGGCGGAAACAGTCGGAGGCGACATCGAAGATCAGCCCGTCGCGTGGCACGGAACCGCGCCGCGCCGCTAGCGGGTAGACCGGATAGCAGGCCGCCGGGGCGAGCACGAGGTCGCTCGCAGCGAGGCCATCGGTCCACGTCCCGCCCGCCTCGAAGCGGTCAACCGCCGCGCCGATCACGGCGTCGCCGCCGCCGAGCGCGCAGACGCAGCCGAGCAGGTGCGGAAAGCTCTTCAGATAGCCGGACTTCTCGATCAGCGCGCGGCTGACGACCGGCGGGAAGCGGACGATTTCGGCGCGCGGGTCGCGCGCGCGATTGATCAGCGCGCCGAGCCCTTCGACCACGGCCTCGTAAGCGCCGGAGCGGCCGTAGACGCCGTCGACGCCGGTCGGATGGAACAGCGCCTCGAGGATCGCCTCCTGCGAGGCTGCGGGCTGGCCGAGGCGATTGGGCGCGATGTTCATGGCGGCTCCTTCCACCGGCTCTAGAAGCTCAACGCGGTCGGGGCCTCGCTCATCAGCACCGCGGGATCGGCGCTGGCGAGAATGCGGTCGTTGTTGATCATGATCGGCGACGAGAGGATGTCGCGCAGGAAGCGGCCCATGGCGAAGGGGCTGTCGTTGCGATAGCCGGCGAGGCCGCAGGCGCGCATCGCGGTGAGCACCGTCGCCGTTGCGAGCTCGGAGGCCTCGACCTTGAGCATCGTCAGCGCAAGCTGCGCCTCGGTCGTCGCCAGTCCGCCGGGGTCGGCGGCGTGGCGTTCGAAATTGGCGACGCCGGCCTGGACCGCGGCGCGCAGGGTCTCGAGCGACAGGCGGGCGCGGGTGAGCTGGGCGGCGGCGGGGGGCATGCGACCGCCGCCGGCGCGCGCCGCCTGGCGAACGAAAGCACGGGCGCGAGCGACGGCGCCAGAGGCGACTCCGCACCAGGCCGCGCTCCAGAACATATGCGCGTAGGGCACCATCGTCTGGCTGTGGATGCGCTCGTAAGGTTCGGCGAGCATCTGCTCGGCCGCGCCTTCGGCGCGCAGGATGAAGCCGACGCTGCAGGTGCCGCGCATGCCGAGCGTGTCCCAGGTCTGAGTCGGCTCGAGCGTGTAGTCCTCGCGACGGAAGACGACGAGGACTTGGTCGGATTTCGCGGCGCCGTCGGAGCGACGCGCCGTGGTGACGAGCGCGTCGGCTTCGCGGCCGTAGGAAATGCAAGACGCGTCGCGCTGCAGCGAAACGCGGCCGCCGGCGACGCGCACCGGCGCCTCGCTCGAGCGGATGTCGGCGCCATTGCCGCCTTCCGTGGTCGAAGAGGCGAGCAGCAGTTGGCGCTTGGCGACCTCGCCGAGGAACGCGAGCTGCCATGGGGCGCCGCGCGCATGGCGCGCGAGGCAGGCGAGCTTCACCTGGTGCATGGCGAAGATCATCGCCGTCGAAGCGCAGGCGCGGCCAAGAATGGCGCAGACGTCGACGACGTCGGCGGCGCGCGCGCCGTCGCCGCCGAACTCGGCCGGAACGAGAATGCCAAGCAGCTTCTGCTCGCGGATTGCGGCGAAGGCTTCGGCAGGAAATCGGGCTTCACGGTCGACCGCGTCGGCGTGTTGCTCGGCGATCGCGGCGACGATCTCGGCGCGGGCGATGAAATCGCGCGAATTCGGCGTTTCGTCGACGCGAGAGCGTGGCGCGCGGGGAGAGATGGGGCTTACGTTAAGGCTCATGACGCCAACTCCGGATCGTGGCCGCAAAACGATAGAGAAAGCTTGTCGCCCAAGGTAAATCTGCGGAGATTTACTGCGTTTCATGCAAAGCATTTGATTTGAATGCAGCGATATCCGGAATCGATAGCATGATCGACAATTCGAATGTTTAATCATTAACGATTCGTTAATGCTGTTGCTGAAACATGGGGCTGTTAGTCTTAACGCGAGAAGCGGCGGGCGGCGAACGCTTCAAATGTTAGATAAGCGGCTGTTTCTGTCCTTTCCGACGTGCCCTGATGAGCGATCGCGCCGCCCTCGATTCCAAGCTCGGCTCTCTCGCCCGGGAATTTGCGCCGGCGCTGCCGGACGATCCCAAGCTGGCGCACGACGCCAATCTGCACGAGGCGGGGCTGACCTCGATGGCGACGGTCAAGCTGATGCTGGCGATCGAGGCGGCCTATAACGTCGCCATTCCCGACGCTGAGCTGACGCCGGAAAACTTCCGCTCGATCGCGACGATCGAGGCGCTGCTCGAGCGCCTGCCGGCGGCGTGACGCGAGCGCCCGCCGACGCAGAGGCGCGAACCGGGCTCGACCCCCGCGCGCGCCGATTTCTCGATCTGATTGCCGCCGGCGCCAAGGCCCGCGACAGCGCGCCGACGCTCCAGGCGCTGCGCGCCGCGACCAATGGGCTTGCGTCCTTTGCTGCGCCGCCGCCGCCGGTCGAACGCCGCGACGACGTCGTTTCGGCGGGACGCGTCGCCGTGCGTTTCTACGCGCCGCCGGGCTCAGGCGACGCGCCATTGCCGGCCTTGCTCTACTTCCACGGCGGCGGCTGGATCTCCGGCGGGATCGCCAGCCACGACGCGATCTGCGCGACGCTGAGCGAGCTTGGGCTCTGCCGGGTGATCGCGGTCGACTATCGCCTCGCGCCCGAGCATCGTTTTCCTGCCGCGCTCGATGACGGGCGGGCGGCGCTCAGGGCGATCGCCGCCCGGCCGCGCCGCTACGGCGTCGATCCCAAGCGACTGGGGATCGGCGGCGATTCGGCGGGCGCCAATCTCGCCGTCGTCCTCGCGCGCGAAACGCCGGCGCCGCTGGCGCTGCAACTGCTGCTCTGCCCGGTCCTGTCGCCGCTCGGCCGCACGCCGTCTCGAGCCGCGCTGGCGGCGGGTTGGCTGATCGAGGAAGCGACGATGGCGGCCTACTGGGACTTCTACCGCGCCGCCGGTCTATCGCCCGACGATCCGCGCGTCGCGCCGCTCACCGGCGGCGATTTCGCCAGGCTGCCGCCGGCGCTCGTTCACGTCGCCGAGTTCGATCCGCTACGCGACGAGGGCGAGGCTTACGCCGCGGCGCTGACGGCGGCGGGCGGGCGCGCCGAGCTGACCGTCCACGCCGGGCTCATCCATCATTTCTACGGCCTCGGCGGCGTCGTTCCAGCGGCGCAGGCGGCGTTCACGCGCGTCTGCGACGGGCTCAAGCAGGCGTTGAGGGGCGAGGCGTGAAGTCCTCGCCGCCCCTGCGACGCCGAGTGGTTTGACGCGCGCCGCCGCCGAGCGTAATTTCGATCAAATCCCCAAGGGGATGGAGTCCCCCAAAACCGCCTGCCCAGGCTGATGACTCCTGCCGCGAAACGTGCGGTGGGAGGCGTTTAGCCATTGTGTCGGCCTGACGCTGATTGCCGTGTCAAAGGAGGCGAGGCGTCGATGGGACAGGTTTGGTTGCAATCAGCTTTGTGGATCGGTCTGGCGCTGGTCGCGTCGATCGTTTCGATTCGCGTCGCCGTTTCGGTGGCGCTGATCGAGATCATGGTCGGCGCGCTCGCCGGCAACGTGATCGGCCTGCCGTTGACGGAATGGGTGAATTTTCTCGCCGGGTTCGGCGCGATCATGCTGACCTTTCTCGCCGGCACGGAAATCGATCCGGGCGTGGTGCGCAAACACTACCGTTCGGCGCTGTCGATCGGCGTCGTCGGCTTCTTCGCCCCCTATCTCGGCGTCCTCGCCTACGCGCATTACGCGATCCATTGGCCGTGGGACCAGGCGCAGATCGCCGGCATCTCGCTGTCGACGACCTCGGTGGCGGTCGTCTACGCGGTGATGATCGAGACCGGCTTCAATCGCACCGAGATGGGCAAGATCATTCTCGCCGCCTGCTTCGTCAACGACCTGGGTACGGTGCTGGCGCTCGGCGTCGCATTCGCGCATTACGACATGCGCCTCGCCTTTTTCGGCGCGGCGACCGCGGCGGTGCTGTGGCTGCTGCCGCGCTTCGCGCCGTGGTTTTTCGCGCAGGTCGGCAATCGCGTCAGCGAGCCGGAAACGAAATTCGTCGCTTTGATCCTGCTTTCGCTCGGCGGCCTGGCGGCCATCGCCGGCAGCGAAGCGGTGTTGCCGGCCTATCTCGTCGGCATGGCGCTGGCGCCGGCCTTTCTGCTCAACCCTGAACTGCCGCACCGCATGCGGATCATCGCCTTCACCATCCTGACGCCGTTCTACTTCCTGAAGGCGGGGTCGCTCGTCGATTTTCCGGCGCTCGTCGGCTCGGCGGGGCTGATTGTCGTTCTGCTCGCCATCAAAATGGCGACCAAGTTCGTCGGCATCCTGCCGCTGACCCGGGCTTTCCGCTTCGACCCGCGCGAAGGCATGTACACCACCCTGCTGATGTCGACCGGCCTGACTTTCGGCTCGATTTCAGCGCTGTTCGGCCTGACCAACCACATCATCGATCAGAGTCAGTATACGGTGCTGGTGACGGCGGTGATCGGCAGCGCAGTCGTGCCGACGCTGATCGCCCAACGTTGGTTCCTGCCGCCGCTCCCCGAAACGGCGGACCTCGGGGCCGCCGAGCCGACGCCGGCGGAGGAGGGGGCCGAATGATCCGCAGGATGCTCGTCGCCGACGACGGATCTCCCAGCGGCGAACGCGCCTTCGCCGCCGCGCTCGACCTTGCCCGCCGGCTGTCCGTCAGCCTGGACATGGTCTGCGTCGAGGAACTGCCGCGCTTTCCCGCCACGATCGACGAGGTCGAGGAGACGCGCGCCGAACTTGGCGGCGGCTTCGCCAAGGTGGTCGAGGCGGCGAAAGCGAAGGCGGCGGCGGCCGGGGTGCCGTTCGCCGCCCATATCGTCGCCGGGCATCCGGTTTCGAGCATCGCCGAATTCGTCGAGCGGCACGGCTACGATCTATTGATCGTCGGCTTCATGGGCCATTCGGCGCTGTACAATCGCGTCATCGGCAGCGTGAGCGACCGTCTGGTCGACCTCGCCCGCTGCACGGTGATGGTGGTCAAATAGGGAGGGGCGCTGACCCCGCGCGAAGCGCCGGCGCCCGGGCGTTGCAGCGGATTTATGCTTGATTTGCCTCACAACCACATCGGCGCGACGCGTTAGAGCAGAGCGCTGATCAATAAGAATGCGGAGTTCGCCATGGCCAGAATCGTTTTCGTCGACGCGCTCGAAATCCTCGACTCGCGTGGCAATCCAACGGTTAAGGTGAGGCTCGGCCTCGACGATGGGACGCATGCTTCCGCTTGCGTTCCCTCCGGCGCTTCGACCGGCGAGCACGAGGCGGTCGAGCTGCGCGACGGCGACAAGGCGCGTTACGGCGGCAAGGGCGTCAAAAAGGCGGTCGCCAACGTCGTCGACAAGATCGCACCGGCGCTGGTCGGCCGCGACGCGACCCACCAGGGCGAGATTGACGGGCTGATGATCGGGCTCGACGGCACGCCGAACAAAGGCGCGCTCGGCGCCAACGCGATCCTCGGTGTGTCGATGGCGGTCGCGCGCGCCGCGGCGAAGTCGGCCAAGCTGCCGCTCTACGCCTATCTCGGCGGCGCGGGCGCAAACCGGCTGCCGGCGCCGATGATGAACATCGTCAACGGCGGCAAGCACGCCGAGAACTCGGTCGACTTCCAAGAATTCATGGTCATGCCGATCGGCGCGCCGAGCTTCGCCGAAGCGCTGCGCTACGGCGCCGAGACGTTCCACGCGCTCGCCAAGCTGCTCAAGGGCAAGGGCTACGCCACCTCGGTCGGCGACGAGGGTGGTTTTGCGCCCAATCTCGGCAGCAACGAGGAAGCCTGCGAACTGATCGTCGCGGCGATCGAGAAGGCCGGCTACAAGCCGGGCAAGGACATCGCCATTGCGCTCGATCCGGCGGCGAGCTCGTTCTTCGAGAACGGCTCCTATGACCTCGCCAAGTCGAAGGGAGGCCGCAAGTCGAGCGACGAGATGATCGCGTTGTGGGACAAATGGATCGGCCGCTTCCCGATCGTGTCGATCGAGGACGGCCTGGACGAGAACGACTGGGCCGGCTTCGCCCGGTGGACGAAGGCGCAGGGCGGCCGCATTCAGATCGTCGGCGACGACCTGTTCGTCACCAATCCCGAGTTCATCGCCCGCGGCGTGCGCGAGAAGGCGGCCAATTCGGTGCTGATCAAACTCAACCAGATCGGCACGGTGTCGGAGACTATGCAGGCGATCGCGTTGTGCCGCAAGGCGGGGTGGGGCTATGTCGTTTCGCACCGCTCCGGCGAGACGGAAGACGCCTTCCTCGCCGATTTCGCCGTCGCGATGGGCGGCGGTCAGATCAAGACCGGCTCGGCCAGCCGCAGCGAGCGCATCGCCAAGTACAACCGCCTGCTCGAAATCGAAGTCGAGCTGGGACGGTCGGCGGTCTACGCGTCGCCGTTTTCGTGAGGGGCTGCTGCCCCTCATCCCGCGCTTTGCGCCACCTTCTCCCGCCAGCGGGAGAAGGGTTTCGCCCCCTCTCCCGCCTGTCGGAGAGGGCTGGGGTGAGGGCAAGTCGGCGAGTCTACAACCGCGCGTCGCCGCTCGCGATCGCCGCGTAGCGCTTGGCGTCGAGCGTCCCATAAATCTCCCGCTCGGCGTCGTAGACGTAGAGCGGGTCGGCGACCTTCGCGGGGTCGAAGCCCTCGGCGGCAAGCGCGCGTTTCACCGGCTTGAAAGTCGCGGTCGCTTCGAGCGCCGGCGTAAGCCGCAGGAACAGCGGTCGCGCGTAGCGGGGCAGGGCGCTGGCGGCGCGCGCGATCCCCGCGAGATCCGGCGCGCCAGCGATCGTCAGCGCCGCCATGCCCGCCTTGCCGTCGGCGTTGGGGACGGCGACGCCGTAAACGACCGCCTCTTTCACCCCGGGCGCGGCTGACAGCGCGGCGGCGACCTCGCTCGTCGCCACGTTCTCGCCTTTCCAGCGGAACGTGTCGCCGACGCGATCGACGAAATAGTAGAAGCCCTCGCGGTCGCGGCGCATGAGGTCGCCGGTGCGCATCCACGCGTCGCCGGGGGCGAAGACGTCGCGCAGGATCTTCTTCGCCGTCTCCGCCGGCTCGGTGTAGCCCTCGAAGCGCTGGCCGGCCTCGCGGCCGATGCGGCCCAGCGCTTCGCCGACCTCGTCGACGCCGCAGCGTGCGCATAGGCCGTTCGGTCCGCGCAGCGGCGCTTCTTTCTCATAGTCGAAGCGCGCCAGCACGATGGCGTCGCGCGCGGCGAGGAACGCCGGCTGACGGCCGATCGCGCCGACCTTGCCCTCGACGTTGTAGAGCGTCAGGTTGCCTTCGGTGGAGGCGTAGAACTCGAGGATCTGGGCCAAGCCGAAACGCTCGGCGAAAGCGCGCCATACGTCAGCGGAAAGCCCGTTGCCGCAAGCGAGGCGCAGTCGATGGCGCTTCTCGTCGGGCGAGGGCGGCGCGGCGACGAGGTAGCGGCAGAGCTCGCCGATGTATTGAAAGATCGTGCAGTCCCAGCGCGCGATCTCGCTCCAGAAGCGGCTGGCCGAGAACTTTTCGGCGATCACGACTGAACCGCCGTTGACCAGCGCCGCGGGGAGCGCGGCGACGCCGCCGACGCTGTGGCAGAGCGGCAGGCAATCGTACATGCGGTCGTCGGCGCGCATGTCGGCGAGGCCGGCGAACCAATGGCTCCAGGCCACGACGCGATGGTGGCTGACGGCGGCGGCCTTGGGCAGGCCAGTGGTGCCGGAGGTGAAGATCAGCAGCGCGCGGTCGGAAAGCGTCGTCGCGCGCCGTTCGCCGTCGTCGAGCGGCGCGCCGGAGAAGTCGGACAGCGCGAGATCGAGGCGACGCGCTTCAACGTCGCCGCCATGGCGCCAGACGTCGAGCGGCAGCCCGGCGAAGGCTTCGGCGCAAATCTCGGCGAAGGGCGCCGCAACGATCGCCGCGCGCGCGCCCGCGACCTCGACGCAATGCGCGAGGGCGGGCCCGGCGAGGTTGACGTTGAGCAGCGCGACGACGACGCCGACCTGGGTCAGGCCGAGCCACAGCGCGAAATACTCGGGCCGCGCGCCCATCATCAGTGCGACGACGTCGCCCTTGGCGAGCCCAGCGGCGAGCGCCCAGCGCGAATAGCGATTGGCGCGCTCGGCGAGCGCGCGGAAGGTGAACTGTTCGACGTCGCTGAGCACGGCGGGCGCGTCGCCGTAGGCGGCGGCCCACTCGCCGGCGGCGCGGGCCAGGGTGCGGGCGGGATCGCGCGTCGCCTGGGCCGTCGTCTCCAGCGCACTGAGCCACGCGCGGGCGGGCGTCGCGGCGCTCGGCCGCGGCGCGGCCGCAGTCATTCCAGCGTCTCGTACTGGCTGCGCCAATGGGCGAGCGCCGCGCCGCCCTCGCCGCGCTGAACGGCGACGACAGCGCCGATGACGATCGCGTGCGTGTGGCGCTCGAGGATCTCTTCGACCCGGCAGTCGATCGCCGCCAGCGCGTCGGCGAGCAGCGGCGAGCCGGTTGCGAGCGTCGTCCAGCGGCCGACGGCGAAGCGCGTCGCGCCGCGCTCGCCAATCCGGCTGGCGAAGCGGTCGGCGAGCTCGCGATGGCGAGCGCCGAGCAGATTGACGGAGAAGGCCCCGGTCTCCCTGAGTCGCTTGAGCGTCTGTGCATCACGGCTAAGGCAGATGAGCAGAGTCGGCGGCGCGAGCGACAGCGACGTCAGCGCCGTGACGGTGCAGCCCGAGCGTCCCTCGCCGGCGCCGCAGGCGACGATCGAAACCCCGGCGGCGAATTCGCGCATCGCCTGACGAAAGACGGCGGACTCGCCGCTGTTCGACGGCGCGGTCATGCGCGCATCTTCGTCATCGCGTTGCGGACTTTCGACATAAGCCATTGCGGGCCGCCCTTCTAGCCGCCCCAGCGGGCGACTGCAAACGTCGCGGCGCTGCGCGCCGCCTTGCGCCGCGCCACCAGGCCGAGCCAGTTGTGAACGAGCTGGACGCCCGCGTGGCGCCATGGCTCGTCGTCGAGCGAGAGGGCCGAGACGGGGAAGCCGGCCGCTGCCGCCGCTTCGGGCGCCGCCATCGCGCGGCGGGCGAAATTGGCGACTGCGGCGGCGGCTTCGGGCGGGTAATAGTTTGCGGGCGGATTCGGCGCCGACGCCGCTTCGCCGCGCAGGAAACGCAGCAGGTCGCGGCGGTGCTCACGCGCCAACGTGTCGGCTTCGTATTCCGGATGGCCTTGCAGGAAGACCAGCAGGCTGCGCGCTTTGCGGACGAACAGGTCGACGCCGCATTCGGCCGAGCGCGCCAGCACGCGATAGCCCTTTTCGACGAGCTTCGCCTCGTCGAGGTCGTTCCAGCGCGAGTGCGGCGCGCGGTAGCGCGGTTCGAGCCCGCGGACCAACTCGTGGTCGGCGACGACGTCGACGGAAAATACGCCGGTGCGCTTGCGGGCGAGCGGCCGGCGCGCGACGCCGTCGCTGCGCAGCACCTCGGCATGCGCGGCGAGACACGACAGCAGCGACGAGATCGTGTTCTCGGCCGCCCAGTCGAGGACGAAGCCCAGCTCGTCCCAGAACGGCTCGTCGCGCAGGTCTGCGGCGCACGGCTCAGCGCCGGTGACGACAAGCGCGTCGAGCCGCGCGGACTTGAGCGCGCCGGCGGGGGCGTAGTCTTCGGCCATAGCGCGACGCGCTTCCGCAGCGCGCGGCACCGACTCGAGCGCGAACAGGCTGAGCCGGAGGTCGAGTTCGCCGCTCGCGTCTTCGAGCATCCGCGTGAACTGGCGCTGCGTCGCCGCGACCGCCGAGTCGGGCATGTTGTTGACCAGCCCGATGGTGACCGTGCGCCAGCTATGATCGGCGAACCCGCTGAGGCGCACGCCGCGTTCGCCCGGCGCTTGGTCGGTCGGGGTCGGGGCGGGGCGTTCGATCTTCAGCGCCATCGCGAGTCCTATTCCGCGGCGCGCCGCGCGCCGGCGGCGGCGAGCGCTTGATCGAGGTCCTCGAGGATGTCGTCGATGTGTTCGAGGCCGACGCTGATGCGCACGGTCTCAGGCCGCACGCCCGCCTTGAGCTGCTCCGCGGCGGTCATCTGCCGATGGGTGGTCGAAGCGGGATGGCAGGCGAGCGACCGCGCGTCGCCGATGTTGACCAGCCGCTTGACCAACCTGAGCGCGTCGTAGAAGCGCTTCGCTGGTTCGAGCCCGCCGACGACGCCGAAGGTCAGCAGCGAAGCGGCGCGCCCGCCGAGATATTTCTGCGCCAGCGCGAAATAGGGGCTGTCGGGCAGCCCGGCGTAATCGACCCAAGCGACGCGCGGGTCGGCGTCCAGCCATTCGGCGACCGCGCGGCCGTTGGCGACGTGGCGCTCGATGCGCAGCGGCAGCGTCTCGATGCCCTGCAGCAGCAGGAAGGCGCTCATCGGCGCCAGCACCGCGCCGGTCGTGCGCTGATAGACGCTGCGCGCGCGGGCGAGAAATGCGTCGCGGCCGAAGCGGTCGACGTAGACGAGGCCGTGATAGGATTCGTCCGGTTCGGTGAATTGCGGGTAGCGCTTCGCCTGGGCGCGCCAGTCGAAGCGGCCGGCGTCGACGATCGCGCCGCCCATCGCGACGCCGTGGCCGCCCATGAACTTGGTCAGCGAATGGACGACGATGTCGGCGCCGTGGGCGATCGGCTGCAACAGGATCGGCGTCGCGACGGTGTTGTCGACGATCAGCGGCACGCCGCGGGCGTGCGCGAGCGCGGCGAGCGCGGCGATGTCGCAGACGTTGCCGGCCGGATTGCCGATCGACTCGCAGAAGACGGCGCGCGTCGTCTCGTCGATCAACGGCGCCATATCCTCAGCGCGCTCGCTCTTGGCGAAGCGCGCCTCGACGCCGTTGTGGCGTAGGGTGTGGGCGAGCAAGGTGTGGGTCGTGCCGTACAGCGTCGGCGGCGCGACGATCGAGCCGCCGAGGTCGGCGATCGTCAGGAAGGCGTAGGCGAGCGCAGCCTGGCCGGAGGCGACGGCGAGCGCGCTTGCGCCGCCTTCGAGCAGCGCCACGCGCTTCTCGAGAATCTCGGTCGTCGGATTGGCGATGCGGCTGTAGCGGAAGCCTTCGGCCTCGAGATTGAACAGCGCTGCGCCATGGTCGGCGCTGTCGAATTCGTAGGCGACGGTCTGGTAGATCGGCGGCGCAACCGCCTTGGTCGCCGGGTCGCAATCGAAACCGCCGTGAATCGAAATGGTTTCGCTTCGCATGGGCTCGCCTCGGCGTTCGCCGGGCGAGAGGGACGCCAGTCGGTCCCGACGCCGCACGACGTTGAGGCAGAGTTGCGCGCCTTCGCTTGCATTTTCAACAATTGCAGCCGAACCATCGCGCGTTAGCGTTAAGGTTTCAGAAGGTTCAGTGAAGAATATCGGTTAACGCTTCAAGCCGAAGCGCGCGCCGGCGCCGGCGCATCTGCCGGGCGTTTCTCGATCAACCACACCAGCGCCGCCGCGACCAGGCATAGCGCGCCGGCGGCGTAGAGCGCCGGCAGATAGGACTGCAGCACGCTGCGCGAATAGCCGGCGCCGTAAGCGGCCGTCGCCGCGCCCGCCATATGCGCCGCGTAGATCCAGCCGAACGCCGCGCCGGCGCGATCGCGACCGAACGCCTCAGCGGTCAGGCGCACGGTCGGGGGCACGGTCGCGACCCAGTCAAGGCCGTAGAACGCCGCGAACAGCGACAGGCCGTAGATCGAGAACGATGAGCCAGGCAAGTAGAGCAACGACAGGCCGCGCAGGCCGTAATAGACGAACAGCAGGGCGCGATTGTCGTAACGATCCGACAGCCAGCCGGAGCCGATCGTGCCGACGAAATCGAACGCGCCCATCAGCGCCAGCGTCGAGGCCGCGGTCACCGAGCCGACGTCGAAGTCCGAGCACAGTGCGACGAAATGGGTCTGGATGAGACCGTTGGTGCTGAAGCCGCAGATGAAGAAAGTCGCGGCGAGAATCCAGAACGCGCCGGAGCCGGCGATCTCGCCGAGCAGCCTGAGTTCGCCGCCGCGGCGCGGCGCGGGCGCGGGCGGCGCGACGGCGCTTTCGCTATAGGGCGCGAGGCCAAGGTCGGCGGGACGGTCGGCCATCAGCAGCGCGACCAGCGCCGCCGCGGCGACGAGACCGGCGAGCGTCGGGGCGAGCGCCGCGCGCCAGCCCCAGCCGCGCTCGAGCCAGGCGGCGAGCGGCAGGAAGATGAGCTGGCCCGCCGCTGCGCCGGCGGTCAGCACGCCAAGCGCGAGGCCCCGCCTTGCAGTGAACCAGCGCGTTGCGACGACCGCGCCGAGCACCAGCGCGGTCAAGCCGGCGCCGATGCCGACCAAGACGCCCCACAGCAGCGTGAGTTGCCAAACTTGGTTCATCGCAAGCGACAACGCGAGGCCGACGCCGATCAGGACGACCGCGCCAATCATGACGCGTGTGAGGCCGATGCGATCGATCAGACTTGCGGCGAAGGGCGCCATCGCTCCGTAGATCAACAGCCGCAGCGCCACAGCGGCGGAGATGTCCTCGGCGCTCCAGCCAAACTGGCGTTCGAGCGGCAGGATCAGCACGCCGGGCAGGGCCATCGCGCCGGCGGTGACGACGGAAAGGGCGAAGACGACCGCCAGCACGACCCAACTGTAGTGGAGTCCGAGACGCGACAGGCGCCG
>JBEKVR010000008.1:0-55690 GCA_049513815.1 Roseiarcus sp.
GTCAAAGTCGAGGATGACGAGATGGCCGCCCTCAAAATCCGTCCCCACGACTTCCACAGTGAATGGAACTATACGATCTCGCCACGCACCTTAAATTGACGCGATAATTCCCGAACGCGCCCCTAGGCGCGCGCAGCGCGCTTCACGCGAGCGTCGACGCCCTGCCGCTCCGCCCGTCGAATTCAGTCAAAGGAAGCGAGGGCGGAGCGACTGGTCGATGGTCCCCTTCGGATCGAACGGTGCCGCGTGGCTCGCGCCCGTTGGATATCCGCTTCTGCTTCCTTTTGCCGAGAAGCAGCCATTCCGCCATCGTGAAGTGTCTCGGACGCCGTTAGGCGTCCGAGAGCCCCCAATCCGCGGGCCGCATGCGGCCGCCCAACGGGTAGATCTTCATCTTCTTTGCCGCGCCAATTCGTTTCGAGAGCCTGGAGCTAGACGGCGATTGCGCCGCCAGCTCGCCCAGCGAGCCGCAGGCGATCGGGCTTGACGCATTCTGACTCGCCAAGCGACGATCCATCTTTGTCTCGGGCGGGGATGGCTGCATGACCAAACGGCCAATCACGGCGAATGTCTTCCGCATTCCGACCAAGGGGCCCGGCGACGTTTCGGGGCTGATGCAACTGATCGAGAGCGGCAAAGTTGCGCCGTCGGAAATCGTCGCCATGCTCGGCAAGACCGAAGGCAACGGCGGCGTGAATGATTTTACGCGCGAATATGCCGTCGCGGCGTTGCGGGAAGCGCTCGCGCCGCATCTGGGCCTGGCGCCGCGGGCGGTCGAAGAGCGAATCGCGTTCGTGATGTCGGGCGGCACGGAAGGCGTGCTGAGCCCGCACGTCACGGTGTTTCAGCGAGGCCCGAGCGCGAGCGGCGCCGCGGCGACGATAAGCGGCAAGCGGCTCAGCATCGGCGTCGCCCATACGCGCGATTTTTCGCCTGAAGAAATCGGCCGGACGCCGCAGATCGAAGAAACGGCGGAGGCCGTTCGTTTGGCCATGCGCGACGCGAAGATCGACGACCCCGACGACGTCCATTTCGTCCAGATCAAATGCCCGCTGCTGACCAGCGAGCGCGTCGAGGCCGCCGGCCGCCGCGGGCGCAAGACAATCACCGCAAGCGGCTATGCGTCGATGGGCTATTCGCGCGGCGCTTCCGCGCTCGGCGTCGCCGTCGCGCTCAGCGAGGTCGAACGCGTCGCCGAGGAGCAAGTGTTGAAAGACTGGAGCTTGTCCTCGTCAGTCGCGTCGTCCTCGGCCGGCATCGAGTTGATGCACAACGTCGTCATTGTGATGGGCAATTCGGCGGCGTCGGCGAGCCCATTCGTCATCGGTCACGCGGTGATGCGCGACGCGATCGATCTCCCCGCGGTGCTGCGGGCGCTCGAAAGCGTCGGCCTCGGGCCTGCCGACGGCGCAACGAATTCCCGGCTGATCAATATTTTCGCCAAGGCTGAGGCGTCGCCAGACGGCGTGGTGCGCGGCTTTCGCCATACGATGCTCGACGATACGGACATCAGCTCGACGCGTCACGCGCGCGCCGCGGTTGGCGGGTTGATCGGCGGCGTCGCCGGCACGGGCGTCGTCTATGTTTCAGGCGGGGCCGAGCACCAGGGGCCGCCAGGGGGCGGACCGGTCGCCGTCATCGCTCGCGCCTGACCGAGGCGCGCGTCGGCGTCGAAATCGGCCTCTGGGCGTTGCGCCCTCTGGCGGCGTCGCGGCCTCGTTCGGGCGGCGCCCAATAGGTGTTTTCCGCTGCTATCCGGCGGCGTCAGTCCCAGTATCGTGCATCTCGCATTGAGCGGAAAGCAGGCAAACCATGCCCATGCACAGACGAACCTGGCTCAGCGGAGCCGCGCTCATTCCCTTGTTCTTCGTTGCAAATGCGGCGCTCGCCGAGCGGGAGTCCGATGGACGGGCCGTCGGGTTGGGCGAGCGGGTGACCGACGCAGCATGCGCCGCAAGCGGTGACGGCGCCCAATCGACAGTATGCCAGGATGGCCGGCTGCTTTGGGGGCTTTGCGAGAAGGGATTTCGCTCGGAACGTCTCCCCACTGCAGGGGTCTACGCGTGCTTCCTTCATTCGCTTTAGCCGCCGTCGACGCGTCGCCGAAGCTCGCGATCGCCTTGTCCTCAGCTTGCCTCCGCGGTCCGCTGCGCCGAGGCGCCGGCTTCCGCCTTCGCCGACGCCGCGACCCTGTCGAATAGGTAAACTCCGACCCTTTTCCGCGGAACCAAAGGCGCTATGGTGAGCGCGGCCTTCAGCGGAAACAGGAACCATTCGCCATGCGCCTGATCATTGCGTTGATCGTGATCGTCTATCTTGTCGGCGTTGGCGTCGTGCTCGCGCCGACGATTCAGGGCAAATGGAGTAGCGGGACAGCGTCAGAGCTGAGCGCAAGCGTTTGGGACGCCCTACCCAACGCCCTCGCGTGGCCGGTCAGGGCTTACCACAGCGTCGCCGGTCGTTGACGGCCGCGCTCGGCGGCGCTGCGTTTCTCGAATTGTCAGTCCGTTCCGATGGCGTCGCTTCGTCGCCGTCATTGGAGCGGATAACGCTCACGCCTCCGCCGGTTTGGCCGAGCGCGAAAGCAGACGCGCCTGCGCCGGCCCAACGACGACGACGAGAACGAAGCGCGCGACCTGCATCGCCAGGACGAAGGGCATTTCGACCTTGGTCGAGGCGGCGATGATCGAGACTGAATCCGCCCCGCCCGGGCTGGTGGCGAGATAGGCGGTCAGCGGATCGACTCCCGCCACGACGACGAGCACGGCGCCGAACCCGCCGCAGACGGCGATCAAGCTGAGAACGGAGCCGAGCACGCGCGGAACGGCGCGCGCCGCGTGCCTCAGCACGTCCGGCGTGAAGCGCATTCCGATCGCCCAGCCGACGACGGCGTAGCCGAGCGCGAGCACCGGCGTCGGCAACGCCAGAGACACGAGCCCGGTCAAGGCGACGACGACGCCGATCGCCATCGGCAGCAGCAACGCGCCGCCTGGAATCCGCAGCCTGCCGCCAACGAAGCTGCCCAACAGCGCGACGCCGAGCGCGGCGACAACGCCTTGCGTCGACCAGTCCTGCGCCGCCATCGCCGCATGTGCGGCCGGCGTTCCAAACAGCCTGGCGACCACCGCGGCGACGACAGCGCAGCAAGCGACCCGCGTATATTGTATGAAGGCGACGAGGCGCAGGTCGGCCCCGTAGCCTTCCGACATTAAGGTCATCGCCGTCGCCGCCCCCGGCGACGAGCCCCAGATGGCGGTGGTGCCCGGCAGGACGCGCGAGCGCGTCAGCAGCCAGCCGAGAAACGAAGCGGCGGCGATCGTCGATAACGTACCGATCAGGAAGATCGGCCAGTCGGCGCCGATCTCGGCGAAGATCGATTGCGGCAGGAAGCTGGCGATCATGACGCCGACGACGCCTTGGGCAAAGGAAAACGCCGGCCGCGGCGTCTGGACCACGCCGCCATTGGCCGCCAGCAGCACGCCGGCGACCATTGGACCTAGCAACGGAGCAGCCGGCAGCCGCAGCGCCGCGAGCGCCGCCGCGAATATGAGCGACAGCGCGACCAGCGTTCCCCATCGCAGTGACGACGGCCACGCAGCCGGACGCCGAAGCGAGAACCGTTCGACGTCCATCGACATCTCAACCCATCGCAAGCCTGTCGAACAAACAAACAGTCCGGTTCGCGACCAGCAAGACATTTCTTGTCGACCGCGGACGAGCGGCGCGGCGCGACGCCGAGGCCGATAGCGCCGGCGTCGCCCTTTCTCTTGCGCTAAGCCTATGAAGTGAAGCGATTAAGCGGACCTTCAAGGTCGAAATTTCGTCCTAATTTTTCGTCTCATTTGCGCCCCCGTCCGGCGGATGATACGTCGCGCGGCGTTTATGAGGCAGGAGGCGCAGCATGCGCTTGAGTGCGCTGATTGGTTTGGTCCTCAGTCTGGTTTCGGTCGCCGCCCTGGCCAAGGACGCCAGCCCCGACAGCGTCAAGGGGCTCTATCTGACCACCGACTTTCCCGCCGTGACGATCCGCGCCGGCGAAGAAGCCGACCTCCCGCTGACCATTTACAACTACGGCCTGCCGCCGCAACGCACGGCGCTCACGGTCGCCGACGCGCCGCCCGGCTGGAAAGCCGAGATCCAAGGTTCGGGCAAGCCGGTCGCCGCCGCCTTCGTCGATTATGACGGCAAGGCGACCCTCACCCTCAAGCTGACGATCCCCGAGACCGACAAGCCGGGCGCCTATCAGCTCACTCTCAACGCCGAGGGCGATACGGCGAAGTCGTCATTGCCGATCGCGGTCACGCTCGAGCCGCCGCTTGCCGCCAAGCTGACCGCGACGCCGAAATTTCCGATGTTGAGCGGCGCCGCGCGCAGCAGCTTCGACTTCGCCGTCACAGTGAAGAATGAGGGCGCAAACGACATGACCGTCGTGCTGAAGACCGACGCGCCCGAAGGCTACACGGAGAGCTACAAGGAGCAATACGGCACGCAGGACATCACCAGCCTGCTGATCAAGGCCGGCGAGAGCAAGGATCTCACCGTTTCGGTGAAGCCCAATCCGAGCGCCCCGTCGGGCCAAGTGCCGGTGACCTTTGAAGCGATCGGCGACAAGGTCAACGCCAGCGCCCAACTGACGCTCGACATCGGCGGCCTGCCGGCAATAACGATCAGCGGCCAGGACGATCGGCTGAGCGGCGAAGCCTACGCCGGCCAGGAGCGCTCGATCTCGCTGACGATCGCCAACATCGGCTCGGCGCCCGTGGTCAACCTCGGCCTCACCTCGACGCCGCCGCAGGGCTGGAAGGTCGTGTTCGATCCCAAGCGGGTGCCGCCCATTCCGGTCGGCGGCCAGCAGAAGGTCAATGTGCTGCTGACGCCCGGCGCCCAGGCGATCGCGGGCGACTATCTGCTCAACATCAGCGCCGTCGGCGACGGCGTGGATCAGAACGTCGGCTATCGCGTCACCGTGCTGACGTCGACGCTGTGGGGCGTCGCCGGCATCGGCGTCATCCTGATCGCGCTGCTGGTGCTGGTGGGCGCGGTCGGCCGGTTCGGCCGGCGATGAGCGAACCGATCATTCGCGCCGAGGCGTTGACCAAGCGCTACGGTTCGGCGCTCGCCGTCGACGACCTCAACCTCACCGTCGAAGCGGGCGAGGTGTTTGGCCTGCTCGGGCCGAACGGCGCCGGCAAGACGACGACGATCCTGATGCTGCTCGGCCTGACCGAGCCGACTTCGGGCCGCGCCGTCGTCGCCGGCTTCGATCCGCTGCGCCAGCCGCTCGAAGTCAAGCGCCGCGTCGGCTACATGCCGGATTCGGTCGGCTTCTACGACCACCTCAGCGGCATAGCCAACATGCGCTACAGCGCCGCGCTGTGCGGGATGAAGCCGGCCGACGCCGACGCGCGCATCGACGCGGCGCTGAAACGCGTGCGACTCGAAGCGGCGGGCGGCAAGCCGGTGCGCGGTTATTCGCGCGGCATGCGCCAGCGTCTGGCGATCGCCGAGATCCTGATGAAGGGCGCCGCGATTGCGATCCTCGACGAGCCGACCGGCGGCCTCGATCCGCAGTCGACGCGTGAGTTCCTCGAGCTAATCCATTCGCTGAAGCAGGAGGGCATGACCATCCTGCTGTCGTCGCACCTGCTCGAACTGGTCCAATCGATCTGCGACCGCGTCGCGCTGTTCCATCGCGGTCGCATCGGCCTGACGGGGCGGGTCGACGACCTTCTCAGCGACGTGCTCGGCGGCACGCAGGTGATCCGCATCGAGGCGCGCGGCGCCGGGCTCGCCGACGCGATTGGCCGTGTCGCCGGCGTCACGCGGGTAAGCGAGGCGACGAACGGGTTCCGCGTCGAAGCGAGCGGCGACGCGCGCGCCGCGGTGGCGCGCGCGATCGTCGAAGCTGGCGGTGAACTGATGAGCATCGAGGCCGGCCACGCCAGCCTCGAGGAAGTCTACACCCGCTATTTCGAGGGGGTGCGCGATGCGGCGTGACGGCTTCGCCCTCGCCGGCGCCGGCGTGGTGATGATGAAGGAGCTGGCCGACAACCTCTCCAGCGTGCGCATGCGGCTGTTGGAGCTGCTGGTGTTCGTCGCCGGCGCCGGCGCGGTCTACGCGACGATCGGCGAAGTGCGCAGCGTCGTCAGCGAGGACCCGTTCGTCTTTCTGCGCCTGTTCACCACCCCCAAGGCGCCGCTGCCTTCGTTCGTCGCTTTTCTCGGCTTCCTCATCCCGATCGTCGCCATCGCGCTCGGCTTCGACAGCGTCAACAGCGAGTTCAACCACCGCACGATGAGCCGCTTGCTGGCGCAGCCGATCTATCGCGACGCGCTGCTGTTCGGAAAGTTTCTCGCCGGCTTGGCGACGCTGGCGATAACGCTGACGGCGCTGTGGCTGTTCGTCATTGGCCTCGGCGTGCTGCTGCTCGGCCTGCCGCCGAGCGGCGAGGAGGTTCTGCGCGGCTTTGCCTTCCTGCTGGCGGCGATCGCCTACAGCGGCGTCTGGCTCGCGCTGGCGCTGCTGTTTTCGGTCGTGTTCCGCTCCGCCGCGACGGCGGCGCTGGCGGCGCTGTCGGTCTGGCTGCTGTTCGCCTTCTTCTGGTCGATGCTGGTGTCGCTGATCGCGCCGATCGTCGCGCCGGCCGACCCCGACAACGTGATGTCGCTGCTGCACAACGCCAGCGTCACGGAGGCGCTGTCGCGCCTGTCGCCCAATACGCTGTTCGCCGAGACGGCGCTGGCGGCGCTCAATCCGTCGACCCGCTCGCTCGGCGTCGTGCTGTCGTCGCAGCTCCAAGGCGCAATCTCGGCGCCGCTGCCGTTCGCGCAGAGCGTGGCGTTGATCTGGCCGCAAGTGACCGGCCTCATCGCGGCGGCGATCGGCCTGTTCACCATCGCCTATATCGCGTTCCAGCGGCAGGAAGTGCGCGCCTGAGGCGCGCCGCCGTCGCTGGCGCGGCAGAACGTCGCATAATCGTTCGGATTTGTTCGCAAACAGGATTTTGGCGTCACTTTTTGCCGTGGGCTCGCGTCGCACGGTCATCGGCGCTCGACTGCTTAATGAGCCGTTAGCGAATCGGGATCGACTCTGGTCTCGCGCGGCCGCCGTCTGGGTGGGCGGCGTCTCGGGCATGACGCCCGTCATGATCAAACTGAATTGGCGAGGACGAGGTTGCGCCCCGGCCGTTGGCGGGCGGCGTATTCCTTCTGTCGCGCCGCGTGGGGGCCTCGCGCCGTGAACGTCGATAATCTCAAGCTGGGCGCCAAGGCGCTTCTCCCTATCGTTCTGATGGCTGCGATCGTCGTCGCGATGGTCGCTTTCGGCGGCTTCAAGCTCAGCGGAGTCAGTTCAACCGCGAGCGACATCATCGAACGTCGCGCGGCGGGCACGCTCGACATCGACCGCGCGCGGGTCAGCGTCGTCAACATCGTCTACGACGTGTTCGCTGCGACGACTTTCGACGGCAATGAGCCGTCGGGACAGGCAGCCAAGACCGGCTTCGCCGACGCGCTCGCCAAGGGGGCGGCGCGCTTCGATGAAGTCGCCGCGCTGCTGCCGGAAAAGGCTGACCGGGTCGCGAGCTTCAAGGCGCGGTTCCTGGCGCTCGTCGACAAGGCTCAGGAGCCGTTCAAGATCGGCCAAGCGACGCCCTCGCTCGAAACGGGTCGGCAACTCAAACCGGAAGAGCTCGACCAGATGGCCCAAAGCGCGAAGCTGCTTGCCGCGGTCGACGTCGAGGCGCGCGCGTTCTCCGATGAGCTCAGGAGCTTCACGCTCGCCTTGCAAGACGAGAACGCCAAGCTCGCCGCCGAGCTGCGCGCCCAGTCGCACAACGCGCTGTGGACGCTGACGCTGGTCGGCTTCGCCGCCACGCTCGCGGCAGGCGCCGCCGCGGTGTGGTTGTCGACGACGAAGATCGCTCGTCCGCTGCTGCGGCTCGGCGCGGCGATGGGAACGCTGGCGGCCGGGGACATGGCGATCGAGATCGAGGGGCGCGATCGGCGCGACGAGATCGGCGACATGTCGCGCGCGGTCGAGGTGTTCAAGCGCAACGCGCTCGATCGGGCGCGGCTGGAGGCGGAGGCGGCGGTGGCGCGGACCGAGGCCGAGGCCGCGCGAGAGCGCACGGCGGCGGAGCGGGCCAAGGCGGCTGCGGAGCAGGCCGAGGCGGTGCAGCGACTCGGCGACGGCCTCACGGGAGTCGCCGGCGGCGATCTGACCGTGCGCCTCGACGAAGGCTTCACTGCGGCCTATGCGAAGATCCGCGACGACTTCAATTCTGCGACCGACAAGCTGAAGGCAACCCTTCTCACCGTCGTCGCCTCCACCGGCACGATTGAGGCGAGCGCGAAGGAAGTGACGGCGGCGGCAGACGATCTGTCGCACCGCACCGAGGAGCAGGCCGCCAGCCTCGAGGAGACGACGGCGACGCTGACCGAGGTGACGGCGGCGGTGAAGAAATCGGCCGAGGGGACGCAGCTCGCGCGAGATGTGGCGGCCGCCGCCGATAAGGACGCCAAGCAGAGCGAGGCGGTGGTGCGCCAGGCGGTCGACGCGATGAGCGCCATCGCCAAGTCGTCGCAGCAGATCGGACAGATCATCGGCGTCATCGACGAGATCGCCTTCCAGACCAATCTGCTGGCGCTCAACGCCGGCGTCGAGGTGGCGCGCGCTGGTGAAGCTGGCCGCGGCTTCGCGGTCGTCGCCTCGGAAGTGCGCGCACTCGCCCAGCGCTCGGCGGGGGCGGCCAAGGAGATCAAGGGATTGATTTCCCAATCGGGCGCCCAGGTCGAGGCCGGCGTCGAATTGGTGGCGGACACCGGCCGCTCGCTCGAGCGCATCGCCATGCAGGTGGCCAAGATTAACGCGGCGGTGTCCGACATCGCCTCCAGCGCCCACGAGCAGGCGACGGCGTTGCAGCAAATCAACGTCGCTGTTGAACAGATGAATCTGGTGACGCAGCAGAACGCGGCGATGGTCGAGGAATCGACCGCCGCCGGTCATTCGCTGTCGGAGGAAACCGTCAAGCTGGCGCAGCTCGTCGGGCAGTTCCGCGTCGCCGGCGCGTCGCCCGATGAGACGCTGCGCGCCGAGTTGGCCAAAGCTACGCCGTACGCCTTTCGCGGCGGGGCAGCCGCTGCAGCGGGGCGAGGCGCCGTCGCTGCGGCGCGGCGAGCGCTCTGAGAGAAGCGAGGCGGTCGCCCCGCCACAGCTCAAGCCGTCCAGGCCGGAGCCGGCGCGGCCTGCTTCGTTTCTATCGCGCGCGCCGAGTCGATGACGGCGAGCGCAGCGCGCAAAGCTTCGGTGACGCCGCGATGAGCGACGGCGGAGAGTTCGAGCGGCGGAGCGCGGCGCGCGCCGGCGGCGAGCGACGGGCCGTAGCTCCGCATGGCGCGCTTCAGCCGCTCGCGCTGAACTTTGAGCGTCTCCTCGTCGACCGCGTCGATCTTCGATAGCGCGACGATCTCCGGCTTTTCGGCAAGGCCGCCGCCATAGGCGGCGAGTTCGCCGCGGATGACGCGATAGGCGGCGCCGGCGTGTTCGCCCGATGCGTCGACGAGGTGGATCAGCGCCCGGCAGCGCTCGACATGGCCGAGAAAGCGGTCGCCGAGGCCGAGGCCTTCGTGGGCGCCCTCGATCATGCCGGGGATGTCGGCGAGGACGAAGTCGCGCCCGTCGATCCTGACCACGCCGAGATTGGGGTGGATGGTGGTGAAGGGATAGTCGGCGATTTTCGGCCGCGCCGCCGAGACCGCGGCGAGGAACGTCGACTTGCCGCCGTTGGGCAGGCCGATAAGCCCCGCGTCGGCGATCAGTTTCAGCCGCAGGACGATCGTGCGCTCGACGCCGGGCTGGCCGGGGTTGGCGCGGCGCGGCGCCTGATTGGTCGCAGTGGTGAAATGGGCGTTGCCGAAGCCGCCGTTGCCGCCTTTGGCGATGACGACCCGCTCGCCAGGCGTTTTGAGGTCGGCGAGCGGCCTCTCCAGGTCTTCTTCGTCGTAGACCTGCGTGCCCTCCGGCACCCGCAAGATCGCGTCGGCGCCGCGGCCGCCGGCGCGGTTCTTGCCCATGCCGTGCACGCCGGTCTTGGCCTTGAAGTGCTGCTGGTAGCGGAAGTCGATCAGCGTGTTGAGGCCGCTCGTGCATTCGACGACGACGTCGCCGCCGCGGCCGCCGTCGCCGCCGTCGGGCCCGCCGAACTCGATGAACTTCTCGCGGCGGAACGACACGCAGCCGGCCCCGCCGTCGCCGGAGCGTACGTAGACGCGGGCTTGATCAAGGAACTTCATGGAGATCCGTCACGGTCGGGCGCGCGACAAGGCCGCCGCGGCGCGCGCTCCAGGCGGCGCGCGACAACGCGAAGCGGTCGCAGGGGACGAGCCCGCCGCGCGCCGGCGCGCCCTCGAGCCCCGAACCGACGAAGGCGAAGCCTGCCTTCTCCAGCACGCGGCGCGAAGCGGGATTGTCGACGTGGCTGCTGGCGACGACCTCGACCGCGTCGGTCAGGCTGAAGCCGGAATCGATGATCGCTTCGACCGCCTCGCTCGCCAGACCCTTGCCCCAGGCCTCCGGCGCCAGGGCGTAGCCGAGCGTGAGGCGCCCCTGGGCGCGACCCTCGAGGCTGACCGCGCCGAGCACTTCGCGCATGTCGCGCAGCGGCGTCAGCACCAGGGTCATGTCGCGGCCAGTCGCGTTGCCTTCGCGCGCGGCGAAGATGAAGCGCTCGGCCGAGCCCGCGGGATAAGGATGGGGAATGCGGGCGGTGTGTTGCGCCACTTCCCAACGGCTGCAATAGCGCTCGATCGCGGCCGCGTCGGCGGCGCGCGGCCAGCGCAGCCAGAGCCGCGCGGTCTCCAAGCGGAAGACATCGTCTCGGGCAAGATCGGGGAACATTTCCACTCCGGACCAGCGAGGGGCTCGCCGCGGCGGGCCCCGAAACGACGAAGGGAACGCGGCGATCCGCATCCCCTTCATAAGCGCTCGGCTTACCGGACTTGCTGGAAGGGCGCCTTTCTGGGCCTTCCTATCTCGGGGGCGTCTCGAGATCGTCCGCGGGGGCTTTTCGCCACAGCGGGGGATCTCGTCTGACCCCCGCCGTTTACTCGGCCGCTTTTTGCGCGACCACCGTTACGTATTGACGACCTTTTTCTTTACACTCGAAGGTCACAGCGCCGGTGATGGTGGCGAAAAGCGTGTGGTCCGTGCCCATGCCGACGTTGCGGCCGGCGTGGAACTTCGTGCCGCGTTGGCGCACAATAATCATGCCCGGAGCGACCTGCTCGCCGCCGAACTTCTTCACGCCCAGACGGCGACCGTCCGAATCGCGGCCGTTGCGCGACGAACCGCCTGCTTTCTTGTGAGCCATATTGATCCGCTCCAAAACCGACGCGGCGCGCGCAGCGCTAGCCGGCCGGGTGTATAATGCAATTGCGGCGCCGAGGAAAGCCTCAGCGCGCGGGTTTTTCGCTTCAGGCGGCCGGCGCGGCCTTGGCCCCGGCAGGCACGATCTGCGTGATCTTGACGATCGTCAGATCCTGCTTGTGGCCGCGCTTGCGGCGCGAATTCTTGCGGCGGCGCTTCTTGAAGGCGATGACCTTCGGGCCGCGCGCCTGATTGACGATTTCGCCCAGCACGCGGGCGCCGGCGACATTGGGCGAGCCCACGTGGTTGGCCTCGCCATCGAACAACGCCAGGACGTCGTCAAAGATGACGGTCGACCCGGCTTCGCCCTGGAGCGACATGACCGTGATCGTATTGTCGGCGGCGACCTTGTACTGTTTGCCGCCGCTGCGAATGACTGCGAACATCGTTTTGCTTCCCGTGTTCATCCCGGCTCTGCACGGAAGCTCCGTACGGCCGGCTTCTTTGCAGCTTGCAACCTGCTGGTTTTAAGCGCCCGGCCCCGCCACGCTGACGCAGCAAAGCAAAAGCGCGGCCTCAAGAAGCCGCGCGCGAGCGCCGATCCTATAGTCGCCGCCGCCGGCGGAGTCAATCGAATCGGCGCTCGCGCGGGCGCCGATCAGTCGCCGTAGACGACCAGCGGCAATTGTCCGTGCTGCGGCGCCCTGCGGCCGATCTCGATCAGCTTCGGTCCGTCGGTCCAGGCCGGCGGCGCTCCGGCCGCCGGCGCGAACGTCACATTGACGAACACGGGCGCGGAAACAACGAACGGCGACGGCGCGGGCTCAGGGCCGGGTTCGACCGCTTCGCCGACGCCGCCGCCGACTGCGCCGACGAACTCTTGGCGATGATGATGGCGCCAGAAGTCGTGATCGCCGTCCCCGCGGCGCCAGAAGGCGTGGCGCTCGCCGCCGGCGCCGTGCAGGACGACAGGCGGCGCGAACGGACGAACGAGCGGCGGCGCAGCCGTTGCGGCGACGGGCGCGGCGGCCAGGGCCAGGATCGTGACGGCCTGCAAAACTCTCATCAACGCTTCTCCCCGCGGCCGGCCTCCTTGGCGGGGAGGTTAAGCCTTTCTTAACGCCCGGAGAAGTCGTCGTGCGCCGTCTTGACAGACGAATGTCGTGTGACGATAATTGCAAACCGTCAGTCGTCAAAAGACAGCTCGTCATGACCGCCGCCGCCCGCCGCTCGCCTGCAGACGTCCGCAAGGATATCGTCACGGCCGCGTGGGGCCTGTTCCGCCAGCTTGGCGTTCACACAACCATCGCCGACGTCGCCGAACGGCTCGGCATGTCGAGCGCCAACATCTATCGCTTCTTTCCCTCCAAGCAGGCCCTGACTGACGCGGTCTGCGCCAGTCAGCTCGCCGCCGTGACCGAGGCCGCCCGCGCCGCGGCGACACGGCCGGGCCGGGCCAGCGAACGCGCCCGGGCGATGATCCTCACCCTGCACGTTGCGATGCGCGAGCAGATGCTCCACGAGGCCCGGGTGCACGAAATCGTCAACGTGGCGCTCAACGAGAGATGGCCGGCGATCGACGCCTTTGTCGCCAACTGCGCCGAGATGCTCGCCGCTGTCATCGCCGATGGCCAAGCGCGCGGGGAATTCGGGCCGGGCGATCCGACGACGCTCGCTTCTCACACGCTGTTCGCCTGCGTGGCGGTCTATCACCCGACGCTGATCGCTCAGCGCACAGACATCGATCCGGCGCCGGAAGACGCCGTCGATTTTGTCCTGCGCGCGCTCGCCGCCTCGGGCGAGCGACGGAGCGAACACCCTAGCCGCATGAGGTCGAAATGAGTCGCCGTTTGATTTGGATCGGCCTCGCTTCAGCGTTGACGCTTGCCGGTTGCGGACAACGGCCGTCGCCGCCGCCCGACGTTCGGCCGGTCAGGACCGTCACGGTCGAGCGCCGCGCGGTGGCCGACACGCAGAAGCTCAGCGGCGTGATTCGCGCCCAGGATGAGGTCAATCTGGCCTTCCGCCTCGACGGACGGATGATCGAGCGCAAGGTCCAAGTCGGCGACAAGGTGACGCCGGGACAGAAGATCGCCAGCCTCGATCCGCAGAACCAACAGAATGCCCTGCGCTCCGCCGAGGCCGCCCTCTCGGCCGCGCAGGGGCAGCTTACCCAGGCGCGCAACGCCTTCGACCGCCAGCAAACGTTGCTCGGCCAAGGGTTCACCACGCGCGCGCTCTATGACCAGGCGCAGCAGGCGTTGCAGAGCGCGCAGGCGCAGGTCGATTCGACCCAGGCCCAGCTCAATTCGGCGCGAGACCAGCTCGGCTACACGTCGCTGCGCGCCGACGCCGGCGGCGTGGTCACCGCCACCGGGGCGGAGCCTGGCGAAGTCGTTCATGCTGGCCAGATGATCGCCAAGATCGCGCGCCAGGGCGGGCGCGACGCGGTGTTCGACGTGCCCCAACTCGCCTTCCGCATCGCCCCCGACGATCCGCAGGTGCGGGTTACGCTGACCGACGATCCGTCGGTGACGGCGATCGGGCGAGTGAGAGAAGTGTCGCCCGAGGCCGACCCGGCGACCCACACTTATTCGGTCAAGATCGGCCTCATCGATCCGCCGCCGGCGATGCGGCTCGGCGCGACGGTGACCGGCGCGCTCGAGCTGGCGCCGGCCAAGCAGATCGAGCTCCCCGCCAGCGCCCTCACCGAAACGGCGGGCAAGCCGGCGGTGTGGATCGTCGATCCCGTCGGGCTGACCGTGTCCCTGCGGGCGATCGAGGTCGCGCGCGACGATCCGGCGAGCGTCGTCGTCGCCGGCGGCTTGCAGCCGGGCGAGATCGTGGTCACCGCCGGCGTCCAGTCGCTGCATCCCGGCCAGAAAGTTCGGTTGCTCGGCGGCGCGTCATGACCGACCTCAACCTTTCGCGCTGGGCGCTCAATCATCGCTCGCTGGTCGTCTATTTCATGCTGGCGCTGACGGCGGCGGGCGCCATGTCCTATCTGCGACTTGGCCGCAGCGAAGACCCCTCGTTCACCGTCAAGACGATGGTCATCCAGGCGCGCTGGCCCGGCGCCACCACCGACGACATGATCAAGCAGGTGACCGAGCGCATCGAACGCAAAGCGCAGGAGACGCCCGACCTCGACTATGTCACCAGCTACACCAAGCCCGGCGAGTCGACGGTGTTCGTCAATCTCAAGGACTCGACGCCGCCGCGCGCTGTTCCCGACGACTGGTACCAGGTGCGCAAGAAGATCGGCGACATCCGCGCCGACCTGCCACAAGGCGTCGAGGGGCCGGGCTTCGACGACGAGTTCGGCGACACCTACGGCATCGTCTACGCCTTCACCGCCGACGGCTTCAGCCAGCGCGAGTTGCGCGATTATGTCGAGGACGTGCGCTCGCGCCTGCTGCAGACGCCCGACGTCAGCAAGATCGACGTCGTCGGCGCGCAGGACGAGCGCGTCTACGTCGAATATTCGACCTCCAAGCTCGCCGCGCTCGGCGTCAGCCCGGCGGCGATGATCGACGCGCTGCAGGCGCAGAACGCGGTGACGCCGGCTGGCGTGGTGCAGACCGGCGAGGAAGAGCTGCTGGTGCGCGTCTCCGGCGCCTTCCGCTCCGAGCGCGACCTGCTCGCCGTCAATTTCGTCGCCAATGGCCGGCTGATCCGGCTCGGCGACATCGCCGACGTCAAGCGCGGCTACGCCGATCCGCCGCAGCCGATCTTCCGCGTCAACGGCCAGGGCGCGATCGCCCTCGCGATCGCCATGCGCGACGGCGGCGACATCGTCGCGCTCGGCAAGCATATCGACGAGTCGATGCAACGGATCACCGCCGACCTGCCGATTGGCGTCGAGCCGATCCTGGTCGCCAACCAGGCGACGACGGTCAACGGCGCGATCGGCGACTTCATGGAGTCGTTGTGGGAGGCGATCGCCATCGTGCTGGCGGTGAGCTTCGTCAGCCTCGGGCTGCGCGCCGGCGCGGTGGTGGCGTTGTCGATTCCGCTGGTGTTGGCGATCGTCTTCGTGACAATGGAGGCGTGGGGCATCGACCTCCAGCGCGTCTCGCTCGGCGCGCTGATCATCGCCCTCGGCCTGCTGGTCGACGACGCGATGATCACCGTCGAATCGATGGTGACGCGGCTCGAGCGCGGCGACGACAAGCCGGCGGCGGCGAGCTACGCCTATTCCTCGACCGCCTTCCCGATGCTGACCGGCACGCTGGTGACCGTCGCCGGCTTCGTGCCGATCGGCTTCGCCCGCTCGATGGCCGGCGAATACACCTTCTCCCTGTTCGCAGTGGTGATGATCGCGCTGCTGACCTCGTGGGTGGTGGCGGTCGTCTTCTCGCCGCTGATCGGCGTCGCGCTGTTGAAGACCGCGAAGACGCCGCACGAGCACGGGCCGGGCTGGGCGATGCGGCTCTTCCGCGCGACCTTGCGGCGGCTCATGCGCTGGCGCTGGACGACGATCGCAGCGACGCTGGCCCTCTTCGCCCTCGCCGTGGTCGGGGCGCGCTTCGTGCCGCAGCAGTTCTTTCCCGCGTCGGACCGTCCCGAGCTGCTGGTCGACCTCAAGCTGCCGGAGAGCGCTTCGATCGCCGCCAGCAACGCCGCGGCGGCGAAGCTCGAACAAAAGCTTAAGGGCGACCCCGATGTCGACCATTGGAGCTTCTACGTCGGCCGCGGCGTAGTGAGGTTCTACCTGCCGCTCGATCCGCAACTGCCCAACGACTTCTTCGCCCAGGCGGTCGTCGTCGCCAAGGACGTGGCGGCGCGTGATCGCCTGAAGGCGCACATCGAAACGTTCCTGGCGAGTGAGCTGCCGCAGGCGGTCGCCCGCGTCGCGCCGCTCGAGCTCGGGCCGCCAGTCGGCTGGCCGCTGCAATACCGCGTCAGCGGCCCCGACCCGATGGCGGTGCGTGAGATCGCCTGGCGCGTCGCCGACACGATCGGCGCCGACCGGCGCGCCGAGAAGGTCAACTTCAACTGGATCGAGCCATCGCGCACCATGCGCGTCCGCGTCGACCAGGATGAGGCGCGGCTGCTCGGCGTCAGCTCGCAGCAGCTCGCCGAGACGCTCAACAGCGTCGTCGCCGGCGCGACGATCACCCAGATCCGCGACGACATCTATCTCGTCAATGTCGTCGCGCGCTCGGCGGCCGACGAACGCGGTTCGCTGACGACGATCCGCAGCCTGCAGGTGCCGCTGCAGAACGGCAGGAGCGCGCCGCTGTCGCAGCTCGCCTCGTTCGAATACGGGCAAGAGCTGCCGCTGGTGTGGCGGCGCGACCGCGCGCCGACCTTGACCGTTCAGGCTGACGTCGTCGCCGGCGCGCTCCCCGACACCGTGGCGAAAGCGCTCGCGCCCAAAATCGACGTCCTCAACGCGACGCTCTCTCCAGGCTACAAGATCGAACTCGGCGGCAGCGTCGAGGAGAGCGACAAGTCGCAGGCCTCGGTCATCGCCGTCGCGCCGGCGATGCTGTTCCTCACCCTCACCATCCTGATGGTCCAGTTGCAGAGCTTTCAGCGGCTGTTCCTAGTGGTCAGCGTCGCGCCGCTCGGCCTGATCGGCGTGGTGGCGGCGCTGCTCCTGTCGGGCAAGCCGCTCGGCTTCGTCGCCATTCTCGGCGTGCTGGCGCTGACCGGCATGATCGCGCGCAATTCGGTGATCCTGATCGACCAGATCGAACGCGAGAAGGCGCGCGGCCTCGATCCGTGGAACGCGGTCGTCGAGGCGACCAGCCATCGCTTTCGGCCGATACTGCTCACCGCCGCCGCCGCCATCCTCGGCATGGCGCCGATCGCGCCGACGGTGTTCTGGGGACCAATGGCGTTCGCCATCATGGGCGGGCTGGCGGTGGCGACCGCGCTGACGCTGCTGTTCCTGCCGGCGCTCTACGTCGCGTGGTTCCGCGTCAAGGAGCCGGCGATGAGCTGACCGACGCGCCGGCGCGTTTGACCCCTTTTTCGCCGCCCCCGATGTTTGCGCTGCGGCTTCTGCCAGCCGCTTTGTCGGGCGGACCTCGGAGGACGCACGAGCGCGCAGTTGCTGCGCCCTTCCCGCCCAAGCCGCCCCGGCCGGCGAAACGAACCAAAAGGAGCGATGCCGAGTGCGCCCTCGTCGCCTCCGTCGTGCTGGCGCTCGACGCGGCGCGCGTTGTGGGCCGAGGTCGCCCTGTTCGCCGGCATTCCCGTCGCCGCCGCTGCGATGGCGCGCGGTTATGGAATGTGAGCGCCGCGCTCGACATGGGAACGCCTGCACGGTGATTGACCTACAATCGTCCGCGCGCTCGGTTTCGTCGTCGTTGCGATCCGCGGGCGAATTGGCGCCTAAGCCGCTGAAAACGCCCGCGCTGTGAATCGGTTTGTCGCCGCGCTTCCCGCCGCCTACGGTGCCGGTCGGCAAGGCGCGAAGGCGAAGGACGGACGATGGCGGAAGCCGCGCGCGCAACGCAGTCGGCGGGCGGCTGGCGGGCTGGCGGCGAAGTTCTGTTCGTCTTCCTCAAGCTCGGCCTTACCTCGTTCGGCGGGCCGATCGCCCATCTCGGCTATTTCCGCGCCGAGTTCGTCGCGCGGCGCGGCTGGCTCACCGAGAGGGCCTTCGCCGATCTCGTCGCGCTCGCCCAGTTCCTGCCCGGTCCGGCGTCGAGCCAGGTCGGCTTCGCCATCGGCCTGACGCGCGCCAGCTGGCTCGGCGGCCTCGCCGCCTGGGTGGGTTTCACCCTGCCTTCGGCCATTCTGATGCTCGCCTTCGCCTATGGCGCGGCGGGGATCGCCGATCTCTGGTGGGGCGCCGGGCTGCTACACGGGCTGAAACTGATGGCAGTCGCGGTGATCGCCCAGGCGGTGCTCGGCATGGCGAAGAGCTTTTGCGCCGACGCGCCGCGCGCCTCGATTGCCGCCGCGGCGCTGGCGCTGGTCGCGTTCGTTCCCGGCTCGCTGGCGCAGCTCGCGGCGATTGTTGGCGGCGGTCTCGCTGGTATGGCGGCGCTTCGCAGCGCCGCGACGGAGGCGGCGGACGATTTCGCGCCGCATCTGTCGCGCCGTGCCGCGATCGTCGCGCTGGCGCTCTTTCTTACGTTGCTGGCGCTGTCGTTCTTGCCGGCCGGCGAGGGCTTGGCGGCGCTCGCCGCCGCCTTCTACCGCTCGGGCGCGTTGGTGTTCGGCGGCGGCCATGTTGTGCTGCCGTTGCTGCGCGACGCGCTAGTCGCGCCGGGGTTCCTGTCGCAGAGCGCGTTCCTTGCCGGCTATGGCGCGGCGCAGGCGCTGCCGGGCCCGTTGTTCGCTGTGGCGGCCGACTTCGGCGCGCTCGCGGGAGGGCCGCCGGCCGGGCTTGCGGGCGGGGCCGTCGCGCTGGCGGCGATCTTTCTGCCGGGAATGCTGGCGCTGGTCGCCGCGCTGCCGTTCTGGCGCGCTTTGCGCCGCGAGACGCACGCGCAAAGCGCAATGGCGGGAATTAACGCGGCGGTGGTCGGCCTGCTCGCCGCGGCGCTTTACAATCCGGCCTTCGTCAGCGCGGTGCTGAGCCCGCGCGATTTTGCCGTCGCAACGGCGGCGTTCGCGCTGCTGGCGGCTTGGCGCGCGCCGCCGCTCCTCGTCGCGGCCCTCGCCGCAGCGGCGGGCGCGGCGCTCGCCGCATGAAGCGGCGGATCACTCCGCCTTCTTCAGTTCCTTGAGCTTGCCGAACACCGACTCAACGTCGATCTTTTCTTCGCTCAGCTGTTTGGCGGCCGGCGCCGCGCCGAACACTTCGCTCGGCGTCGACGGCGTCGGCCGCGCCGTCGTCACTTCCGCCGGGACGAGCGTCTGGGTGCGGTCCTCTTCGACCTTCGGGCGATCCTTGGCGGCGCGGTTGACTTCGAAATCGAGGTCCATCTGCGAGCACAGGCCGAGCGTCACCGGGTCCATCGGCTGCAGATTGGCCGAGTTCCAATGGTTGCGGTCGCGGATCGCGTCGAGCGTGTGTTTGGTCGTGCCGACCAGCCGCATGATCTGTGCGTCCTTGAGTTCAGGATGGTTGCGCAGCAGCCACAGGATCGCGTTCGGTCGATCCTGGCGGCGCGACAGCGGCGTGTAGCGCGCCCCGCGCGGCTTCTTGAATTCCGGCACCCTGACCTTGCTCGAGGCGATCTGCAGGCGATGCTCAGAGTCCTTCTCCGCCGCGGCGATCTCCTCGCGGGTGATCTGGCCGGTCGAGATCGGGTCGTAGCCCTTGATGCCGGTAGCGACCTCGCCGTCGGCAATGCCTTTCACTTCCAGCGGGTGCAGTTTGCAGAACTCCGCGATCTGGTCGAAGGTCAGCGACGTGTTCTCAACCAGCCAGACGGCGGTGGCCTTGGGCATCAGCGGGGCTTCGGACATGATGAAGTCGGGCTCCTTGGACTTGCCTTCCGGCTGCGCGCGTTCACCCTCTGGGAGGGGCGAGGCGCAGCCTCAAATCGTCAAACTCGAGGGAATAGCCGTATAATAGGCGTCAGCGCCGCAAATTGCAATCGAATCGGCTCAATTTTGCTCGCACGCCCTGGCGCTGCCAGAGATTTGACCTTACTTCCCACCCGTTCGTTTAGCCCTCCGAGGAAACCTCTATGTCCAAACTTCCCCTCTTCGCTCTCGCCGCCGCGCTGGCGCTCGGTTTCGCCGTCGGTCCGACCGGTGAGGCTCAGGCCAAAGGCTGCCTCAAGGGCGCTCTGGTCGGCGGCGTCGCCGGCCACTACGCCGGCCACCACGCCGTCGCCGGGGCGATCGGCGGCTGCATCGTTGGCCACCACGTGGCCAAGGTGAACGAGGAGAAGCAGAAGGAGTTGCAGGCCCAGCCGACGCCGGCCGCAACGCCGAAGTAAACTCGCCTCACGCCTTGTTGTTGAGCGCCCGCTCGGCCTTCGGGTCGAGCGGCCAGCGCGGCCGCGCCGGGACGGCCAGGTCGTCGGCGACGCCAAGGCGCAGCCGTTCGACCCCCGCCCAGGCGATCATCGCGCCGTTGTCGGTGCACAGCCGCACCGGCGGCGCGACCAGCGGCAACCCGGCCTGAGCGCAGAAGCGCGCCATCCCCTCGCGGATCGCGCCGTTCGAGGCGACGCCGCCGGCGACGACGACGGCTTGCGCCGCGCCGACCCGTTCGCGGAACAGCCTGAGGCCGACCCGAAGCCGGTCCTCGATCACGTCGACGATCGCCGCCTGGAACGAGGCGCAAAGGTCGGCGACGTCGCGCGGTCGTAACGGCGCGATCGCCTGCGCGGCGAGCCGCGTCGCCGTCTTCAGGCCCGATAGCGAAAAATCGGCGTTTGGCCGACCAAGCAGCGGCCGCGGCAAGGCGAAGCGGGTGGGGTCGCCTTCGCGCGCCGCCGCTTCGACTGCCGGCCCGCCGGGATAGGGCAGGCCGAGCAGTTTGGCGGTTTTGTCGAACGCTTCGCCGATCGCGTCGTCCATCGTCGCGCCGAGCCGCCGATAGTCGCCGACCCCTTTGACGGCGAGGATCTGCGTATGGCCGCCGGAGGCGAGCAGCAGCAGATAGGGAAAAGCGAGCCGGCCGGCGAGCCGCGCGACCAGCGCATGCGCTTCGAGATGATTGACGGCGACGAACGGCTTGCCAGTCGCCATCGCCATGCCCTTGCCGGTCATCAGCCCGACCAGCACGCCGCCGATCAGGCCGGGGCCGGCCGCCGCCGCGATGCCGTCGAGCGCGCCGGCCTTGACGCCGGCCGTCGTCAGCGCGCGCGCGATCAGCCCGTCGACGATCTCGACATGGGCGCGGGCGGCGATCTCCGGCACCACCCCGCCGTAGGGCGAGTGGGCGGCGATCTGGCTCATCACTTCATCGGCGAGGATTTCGCCAGTTCCGTCGCCGCGCAGCCGCACCACCGCCGCCGCGGTCTCGTCGCAGGTGGTTTCGATCCCTAAGACGCGCATTCGGCGCTCTCTATACGCTTGGCGCGCGCCTGCCCAGGGCCTAATGAGTGGCGACGGCGCCTGCAGCGCCGCCGGAGAG
Source organism: Roseiarcus sp. (assembly GCA_049513815.1). Taxonomy (GTDB): domain Bacteria; phylum Pseudomonadota; class Alphaproteobacteria; order Rhizobiales; family Beijerinckiaceae; genus Roseiarcus. Next base: position 21,366 of record JBEKVR010000008.1, read on the forward strand.
CGCATGATCCGACGAATCGCGCTGATGCGGGCCGAGGACGATTCCCAAGCGACCGCCGCCGAACTCGCCGCGCGCGGGTTCGAGGCCGCGATCGCGCCGGCGATCGAGATCCGCGAGCTGCCGGCCGCGCCGCCCGCGGGGCGGTTCGACGCGCTGGTCGCGACCAGTCCGCGCGCGATTCGGGCGCTGCGCGCGGCCGATCGCGCCAGGCTGGCGAAGGTTCCGCTTCATGTTGTTGGCGAGCGCGCGGCGCGCGCGGCGGAAAAGGTGAGGTTTGCGCTCGCCGGCGAACCCGCCGGCGACGCCGCGGCGCTGGCGGAGCGTCTGGCGCGAACGCTGCCGCCGCGAGCGCGCCTGCTCTATCTTGCCGGCCGCGACCGCAAGCCGACGCTCGAAGCGGCGCTCGCCGCCGCCGGCCTCGTCGTCCAGGCGGTCGAGCTCTACGCCGCGGAGGCGCGCGAGGCGTGGAGCGAGCGCGAAGCCGGGGCGGTCGCCGCCTGCGACGGCGCGCTGCACTATTCGCGCCGCTCCGCCGCGCTCGCCGTCGGGCTGGCGGCGCGGGCGGGGCTCGCCGAACGTTTCCGCGCGCTGCTCCACGTTTGCCTCTCGGCTGACGTCGCCGAGCCGCTCGCCGCCGCCGGGGCGACCCGAATCGTCGTCGCCGCCGCTGCCGACGAGGCGCACCTCCTGGCGGCGCTGGAGCGCGCCTGCGGCTCTTCGCCCAAAGGCTGAGGCGGGCGCGGGGGGCCGCGACGCCGCGCCGGTTTCCAAGCCGGGGCGGCTCGCCTATAGAGTCGTGCGAAGCGACAGCGAGGGCCCATGGCCGAGGATCCGATCCCGAGCGCCGAACCGGAGATCAGCGCGCCGCCGCCGACCGCCCCGCCGAGTCCGGCGCGGTCCGATCCGCAGGTGATCGACGGCGAGGCGACCGAGATCCGCGACGAGACCGCCGCAGCGGCCGAGGCGCCGCCGGCGGACACGCTGACGCCGCCCGAACCGAATCGTCCCGCCGCCTACGCCATTCCCGCCGCCGCCGGTCTGGGCGGCGCAATTCTCGGCGCAGCGCTCGCCCTGGTCGCGGCATGGTTGATCGATCCGCGCGCCAGCGCGCTCGACGACGCCCGCGCGCGGCTCGCCGCAGTCGAGAAATCTGTAGAGAGCGATTCCGCATCAGCGTCGGCGCTCGACAAACGAATTGCGGCGCTTGAAGCCGGCGCCGCCAGCGCGGCGAAGGGAGGCGCGCTCGACGCGCTCGGCCGCCGCATCGGCGCGCTCGAAGCGTCCGGCGGCGACGCGAAGACAGCGCTCGACGAAGCGCGCGCCGCGCGCGCCGACGCCGCCAGGGCGCTCGCCGCGGCTCAGTCCGCGCCGCCTTCGACGAACGCGGCTGCGCCCGCCGAGCCGAGTGCGCTCGAGCCGCGCCTCGCCAAGCTCGAAAGCGATCTCGCCGCCGCCGAAACGCGGCTGAACCAACTCGGCGGGCTCGACGAACGCCTTGCCAAACTCGAAGCCGCGGCCGGCACCGCGCCCAAATTTGACGGCGCGAACGCCGCGCCGAAGAGCGACGCGCGCGTCGCGATGGCGAAGGGTGGTTCGGAGAGCGCGGCTTCGGTCGCGGTGCTCGCGCTTTCGCTCGAACAGCGCTTCGCCGCCGGCGCGCCGTTCGCGGCGGAGCTGGCGGCCCTGTCGCAGCTCGGCGTCGGCGCGGATGCACTGGCCCCGCTGAAGCCATTCGCCGAATCGGGCGCGCCCTCGCCTTCCGCGCTCGCTGCGAGCTGGGCGAAGATCGAGCCGGCGGTCGCCGCCGCCGCGCCGCCGCCCGAACGCAGCGGCTGGGACCGGCTTCTTGACCACATGCGCGCCCTGGTGCGCGTCCGCCGCGTCGGCGAGGCGGCAGGCAGCGACGAATCCGACTCGCCGGTCGCCCGGATCGGCGCGGCGCTGGAGCGCGGCGATCTCGCCGCTGCGCTCGCCGCCTTCGGCCAGTTGCCGGCGGCTTCGCGCGCCGCCGGCGCGGTCTGGGCCGATGCGGCGAACGCGCGCGCAGCGGCGGCCAAGGCGGCGTCGACGCTGCGCGCCGACGCGATCGGCCGCCTCGCGGCGGCGAAGGACTGAGCCGCCGCGAAAAGGAGTTCTTCACGTCCGGCGCGCTAAGTCTTGAGCGGCGCCGGGTCGCGCCGGAGTTCGTTGGCCATGGTTCGCCTGCTGCTGTTTCTCGTTCTGCTGGCGCTCGCCGCCTACGGGCTCGCGTGGCTGGCCGAGAACCCCGGCGACGTCGCGCTGACCTTCCACGGCGTCGAATACGACGTCTCGCTGATGGTCGCGATTGCGATCGTCATCGGCCTTGCGATCGCTATTGCGGTCGCGTGGGGCGTCATTCGGTTCGTCTTCCGCCTGCCGTCGCTGGTGTCGCTCGCCCGTAGGGCGCGGCGGCGCGAGAAGGGCTACGCCGCGCTCTCCGGCGGCATGGCCGCGGTCGGCTCCGGCGACGCGCGCACGGCGACGCGGCTTGCCGCCGAAGCGCGCAAGCATCTCGGCGACGCGCCGCTGACCAAACTGTTGCGCGCGCAGGCGGCGCAGCTTTCCGGCGACCGCGCCGGCGCCGCCGCCGCGTTCCGCGACATGCTCGATCATCCGCAAACCCACGCTCTGGGCTTGCGCGGCCTGCACATCGAAGCGCGCCGCGCCGGCGATCATCGCGCCGCGCTCGAATACGCGCGCCGCGCCCACAATCACGCCGCGCTGCCATGGGCGGCGCAGGCGGTGCTCGACGATCGCGCCGAGCACGGCGACTGGGCTGGCGCGCTGGCGATCGTCGAATCCAACGCCGCGGCTAAGTTGATCGACAAGCCGACCGCGACGCGCTGGCGCGCGGCGCTGAAGACGGCGATGGCGGAGCAGGCGGCCGAGCACGATCCGAAATCGGCGCTGGCGCTGGCGCAGGAGGCGATCGCGCTCGCTCCCGGCCTCGTTCCCGCCGCCGCGCTCGCCGGTCGGCTGCTGGCGGCCAACGGCGATCTGCGTCGCGCCGGCAAGGCGCTCGAGTCCGCGTGGCGCCGCGTCGCCCATCCGGATCTCGCCGCGGTCTACCTGCGGCTGCGGCGTGGCGATTCGGCCGCCGACCGCTTCGCGCGCGCCAAGACGCTGGCGCGCCTCGCCCCCGAGGAGCCGGAAAGCCGGCTGACGCTGGGCCGCGCCGCGCTCGAAGCGCGCGACCTTGCCGCCGCGCGCGCGGCGGTCGGCCCGCTGATCGCGCCCGACGCGACGAACCGGCCGACCGCGCGAACCTGCCTGCTGATGGCCGACATCGAGACTGCCGATGGCGCGGAAGGCGCGGCCCGCGAATGGCTTGCCCGCGCCGCCCGCGCGCCGCGCGACAAGGCGTGGATCGCCGACGGAATCATCAGCGATCGCTGGGCGCCGGCCTCGCCGACGGGCGCGCTCGACGCCTTCGTCTGGCGCGCGCCTGAGGAGCGGCTGAGCGCGCCGCCGCCCGCGTCGGGGCCGCCGCCCTCGCCGCCGCCTGCGCCGGCCCCGCTCGCGGCGCCTGCGCCGACGCCGCTCGCGGCCCCTGCGCCGCCGCTGGCCGCCCCGCCGCCAGCGCCGTTGCAACCGCGGCCGGTCGCGCCAACTGTCGCCGCGACCGCGCCGCGGCCGCCGGTCAAAGCGATGATCGTTCCGACCATCGCCCCGGATGACCCTGGGCCGCTCGCCGACGACGAGGCCCCCGACGGACTCCGCCGCTTCGTCGGCGACTGAAGGCGCCTCGAAGGCGGCCTGCCCCCACTTCATTTGCGATCGGCGTGGGGCCGCGGCTGCGGCTTGGCGCGGCCATTCGCTGTTGCGCGACAACCCGCTCGGCGGCGGCATTTATGTGTATTGCGACCGCGCGGCGGCTTGTCAGTTGCGCTCTCGCCCCTCAGTGTTCTGTGCATTGGTCGCGGAGGGGGCGTCGACGCGCGTCAGTTGGGAGGGAACGCGCCTAGCTAGGCCGGGCGTTTCCTGCCGTCGATGCAATCGTCGCGCTGGCGTGTCGCGGGGGAGGGGGCGCTATGGCGGATGCTTACTATTACGTCGACGATTCGGGCCAACAACAGGGTCCGATCGCCGCCGGCGAAATCGTCGCACTGGTGCGCCGTGGAACGGTGCGGGCGGAGACGCTGACATGGACCGCGGGAATGAGCGATTGGGCGCGCGCCGACGCCATCTCCGCCTTTGCTTCGGCCTTCGCCACGGCGCCGCCGCCGCTGCGCCCGCGCGCCGCGGCGATCGCGTCGACGCCGGTCGGCCCGCTGACTGGCGTATTCCCCGCTTGGGGCCTGTTCTGGCGCGGAATCGTGATGACGCTGGGAATCCTTTTCGTCTTGCCGGCGCCGTGGGCGGGCGTGTGGTTCTACAAATGGTTCGCTGGCAAAGTGGTTCTGCCCGGCGGGCGGCCGCTGCGACTGGAAGCCCAAGTCGGCCAAGTCTGGTGGCTGTTCGCTGGCCTTGGTCTCGTCCAATGGATCGGGCCGACGCTCGACGCCGCGCTCGACGTCCGCTGGGGCGGCCCGTTGTCGTCAATTTGCGCCATCGTCTTCGGCTGGGCCCTCATCCGCTGGTTCTGCGCCCATGCGGAAACCGAAGACGGCGCGACGAAGATCGCCTTTACCGGCGGCGTTTTGCCTTACTTCGGCTGGAGTCTTTTGGTGGCGGTCTCCTTCGTCACCATCATCGGCTGGGCGTGGACGCTCAAGTATTTCTTGCGCTGGATTTGCGCCAGGATCGAGGGTGCGCCGCGCTTCGCCTTCAACGGCGGCGGCTTCGCCATCCTTTGGCGCGCCGTGGTTTTCACCCTGTGTTCGATGCTCGTCATTCCGATCCCGTGGTTGCTGAAATGGTTCAGCAACTGGATCATTTCGCAGTTCTCCGCCGAGCCCGAGGCGCAGCGCTGAACGCTGGCGAAGTCGATGCCAGAAGAGGGCGGGCGCGGCGGCGACCGCGCCTGACCGGACGGCGCGGCGAGACGGTCAACCCGCCCGACCTGACGGAGTGAGCTGAACCTGCGCGCGTCCTTGCCAAGCGCAGGGGATGTGCTTAAGAGACTGCCGACCGCCGGACCGCGCCCCAAGCGCCCAGCCGCCGCGTTCAGCCGCAATAGCTCAGCTGGTAGAGCACGTCATTCGTAATGATGGGGTCGGGGGTTCAAATCCTCCTTGCGGCACCAGCCTTTTAAGCCTCTGAATTCCATCTGAAATCAGCGACGTCGGCGGACGATTGGCGGCCAACCGCGAGCGTCGCGCCGCCGTGCGGCGGCCACGAAACGTCCGCCGCCTGAGCGGGCCCGTCCTGCGCGGGAGGCAGACGCCGCCGCTTCCCAACGGCGGCTCCAACGACAGCGACTTTCTCGCGCCGGCGCAAGTTGGCCTCAGGCTTCTTCCTTCCTGGCGACGCCGCCTGCGCGGCGGGCGAAGATGCGCTCGACGGCGGAGAGCGCTTCATAAAGGGTGACGGCGAGCATGGCGACGACGACGCCGCCTTGGACGACGAACGCGAGGTTGTTCGACAGCAGCCCGGCGATGATGACTTCGCCGAGGCCCTTGGCGGCGACGGTCGAGCCAATCGCGGCGGTGGCGAGCGCGATGACTGCCGACAATCGGACGCCTTCGAGGATCACTGGAAGCGCGAGCGGCGCTTCGACTGTCCACAGCCGCTGCGTCTCGGTCATGCCCATGCCGTTGGCGGCGTCGACGACCTCCGGCGGCAAGCTCGTCAAGCCGGTGACGGCGTTCTCGAAGATCGGCAGGAGGCCGTATAAGAAGAGCGCGATCAGCGTCGGCTTCTCGCCGAAGCCGACGACCGGCACGGCGAGCGCCAGCACCGCGACCGGCGGGAAGGTCTGGCCGATGTTCACGATCGAGCGCGACAACGGCAAGAATTCGGCGCCGATCGGCCGCGTCACCAGGATGGCCAGGCCGACGCTGACGACGGTCGCGCCGCCGATCGAGATCGCCACGGTGGCGAGATGCGACAACGTCAGCGACAGCAGGCTGGCGCGGTCGTAGATGACCGGCTGGCCGGCGTCGCACAGCGGGGCGAGCAGCGGCCGAAACAGCTCCGGCCGGACGAGGAAGGCGACGAGCGCGACGACTGCCAACGCGCGCAGAATGGTCGGCGCCGATCGGGCGAAACGGCGTCTCACGTCGGCGTTCCCGCGCGCTCGATCAGTCGGGCGAGCGTGACGCGGCCGATGACGCGGCCGTCGCGTTCGGCGACCGGCGCGGCGGCGCGCCGCGACCACAGCAGTTCGGCCAGGACGTTGCGCAGGTCGGCGTCGGCCGCGATCGGCTCGCCTTCGGCCTCGCCGGGCTCGACCTCTTGAGCCACGGTTTCGAGCGACAGCAGGCGGAAAGGCCGGTCGCCGACGCCGATCAGCGCGCCGACGAACGGGGTCGCCGGATGAACGAGGATCTCGGCCGGCGGCGCGTATTGCAGGAGCTTGCCGCCGTCCATGACAGCGATGCTGTCGCCGAGGCGGATCGCCTCCTCCATGTCGTGGGTGACGAAAATGATCGTCGTCGAAAGCTGACGCTGGATTGTTTTGAGGTCGTCCTGGGCCTTGGCCCGGACCAGCGGATCGAGGGCGCCGAAGGGCTCGTCCATCAGCAACAGTTTCGGCTCGGCCGCGAGCGCGCGCGCGACGCCGACGCGCTGCTGCTGGCCGCCGGAGAGCTCGTAGGGATGGCGCCGGGCGAAGGTCGCCGGATCTAGCTGGAAGAGATGGAGCAATTCCTCGACCCGCGCAGCGATGCGCCGGCGGTCCCAGCCAAGCAGCGTCGGCACGGTCGCGATGTTCTGCGCCACGGTGCGATGCGGGAAGAGGCCGTGGTTCTGGATCACGTAACCAATGCGTCGGCGCAATTCATGGACGGGGAGCCCGGCGGCGTCCTCGCCGTCGATCAGCACGCGGCCGGAAGTTGGCTCGACGAGTCGGTTGACCATGCGCATCAGCGTCGACTTGCCGGCGCCGGAGGCGCCGACGATGACGGTAAGGGCGCCGGCCTCGACGACCATGCTGACGTCGTCGACCGCGACGTCCGAGCCGTAAACCTTGGTGAGCCCTTCGATCGCGATCATGGCCGGGCTCCGGTGGCGAGTTCGACCGCCGCGTCGAGAACGATGGCGGCGGCAAAGGCGAGAAAGACGGTCGGCAAGGCGCCGAGCAGGATGAGGTCGGGCGCGGTCTGGCCGAGGCCAGCGAAGACGAACACGCCGAATCCGCCGCCGCCGATCAAGGCGGCGATGGTCGCCATTCCGATATTCTGGACCAGGACGATGCGAACGGCCGTCAGGATGACGGGCAGCGCCAGCGGCAGTTCGACCGAGAACAGCCGCTGTCGACTGGTCATGCCCATGCCGTCGGCGGCGTCGACGACGTCGCGCGGCGCCTGGTCGAGGCCGACGACCGTGTTGGCCGCCATCGGCAGCAGCGAATAGAGGAAGAGCGCGAGCATCGCCGGCGCGGCGCCGATGCCGTGGACGCCGAGCGCCGCGGCGCCGGGGACGTGGCCGGAGATCCAACCGAGCGGGCCGATCAGGATGCCGAACAGCGCGATCGACGGGATCGTCTGGATCGCGTTGAGCGTGTTGAGCACGGGCGCGCGCCACCCCGTTTTGCGCGCGATCAGCACGCCGAGCGGCAGGCCGACCGCCATCGCTGCGGCGAGCGAGCCGACCGCGAGAATGAGATGCGCGCCGGCTTCGCGCCAGAACACGTCGGCGCGGGTCGCATACTCCTTGAGGATCGACAATTCGCTCCAGACGCCGGACCACAGCGCCAGCGCGAAGGCCGCCGCGCCGAGCGCGAGCGCGAGAAGGCGCGTCGCCGGGCCGAGCTTCAGACGCACGACGGAATCGGCGAACAGGATCGAGCCCGCAAACGCGAGCGCCCAGAAGCCGGCGGCCGGCGCGACGCGCGTATAGGGGGCGCCGGGAGGCGTCAGGTGATCGGCCGCGATTCCAATCAGTCCCGCCACGGCGACGGAGAACACGATCGCGGCGACGAGCCGCGCGCGTGCGAGGGTCTTCAGCAGCGCGACGCCGGCGACGGCAAATGCGACCAACGCGAACAGCGCGGCGGCGGGCGCCGGCAGCGCCTCGAAGAAGGGCTTGGCCTCGCCGGCGACGATCCGATTCGCCCGCAACACGGCGAAGGGCGAGGCCGCGCCGATCGCGAGCAGCGCGGCGACGACGACGCCGAGTTTGTCGAGGCCGAGGCTCGCGATGGGCGCCGTCCGGGCCAGCGATGCGGCCATGGGAATCTCCGAGTGGGCGCGCAACCCAATACGCCAGAGGGGAAGGGAGGACGCTCCGCCGGCCGCGCATGTCGCGCCGCCGCCGGGAGACGACGATTAGCCCAGGACGCCAGGTCGCCTTGAGCGCAAAGCCGGCGCGAGGCTGCCCTCGCGCCGGCGATTGCTCACTTCAGGAAGCCCTTCGACTTCAGAAAGTCCTCGGCGACCGCTTTGGCGGGCTCACCCTGGACCTGAACACGGGCGTTGAGTTGCTGCAGCGTGGTGAGGTCGAGGGCTTCGAAGATTGGCTTCAGGATGTCGGCGATCTTGGGATTGGCCTGCAGCGCCGCCTCGCGGATGATCGGGGTCGGGCGATAGACCGGCTGCACGCCCTTGTCGTCTTCGAGCACGACGAGGCCGGAGGGCTGGATCGCGCCATCGGTGCCGTAGACCATGGCGGCGTTGGCGCCGTCTGTCTGTTCGGCGGCGGCCTTGATCGTCGCGGCGGTGTCGCCGCCGGAGAGGACGATCAACTGATCGGGCGAGAGCTTGAAGCCATAGGCTGTCTGGAAGGCCGGCAGGGCGGCGGGGGAATTGACGAACTCCGCCGAGGCGACGAGCTTGACCTTGCCGCCGCCGGAGACCCACTTGCCGAAATCGGAGAGCGTCGTCAGCTTGGCCGAGGCGACGACCTCTTTGCGCAGCGCGATCGCCCAAGTGTTGTTGGCCGGCGAGGGCGTCAGCCAGACGATCTTATTGGCGTCGTAGTCGAGCGTCTTGGCTTCCTCGTAGCCCTTGGCGGCGTCCTTCCAGAGCGGATCGTCGGCTTTGTTGAAGAAGTAGGCGGCGTTGCCGGTGTATTCGGGATAGATGTCGATCTCGCCCGCTGCGATCGCCTTGCGGACGACCGGCGTGCCGCCGAGCTGGATGCGGTCCTCGACCTCGACGCCGTTCGCCTTCAGCGCCAGGGCGATGACGTTGCCCAGCACGCCGCCTTCCGTGTCGATCTTGGATGAAACCACGACCTTGGCCGAGGCGGCGGTCGCGACCGTCGCCGCGAGCGCGGCGGCGGCGAACAATACCGGTAGACGCATTGTCAATTCCCCTGGGTTGCGCCGCTATGCCGGCGGCTGGGATTTGTCGGTGGCGCCCCGCCCCCCTCGGGCATGGAGGGGAGAACCTTCGCACGCGGAGCGCGCGGCTGGAAGCCGCGGACGGCCAACCCGCCGCTCGCCGCGGACGCCGTCTAGTCCTCGGTTTGTATGTAATTAAGAATTGCCGCGCCGCGCTCGGTTGGCGCGTCAGCGTCAGGCGACGGACGCCGGCGCTGCGCTCGTCGTCAGCGTGGCGTTGGCGGCGACGATCGACTCGGCGAGCGCGTCGATGGCGGCGAACGTTTCGGCGTTCGGCGCGCCCTTCGTCAGCACCGGCTCGAAGAACTCGGCCTTGAATTCGCGCAGCATCTCTCTGAGCAGATCGGGCATGGTCGTTCCCCACCCGTAGGAGCCGATCATCGCGGCGAACCGCGTTTTGGGCGCCAGCGCGTTGGTGAGAATCGCGGCGTAGGCGACGCTTGGATGCGGCCCGGCCAGCACTGTCGGGGTGGCGAAGACGACGGTCGAGGCGTCGACCAGCGCCATCGACAATACGCCTGAGTCGAGGCCGACCGCATTGATGAGACGCACCGGCAGACCCTTCTCCATCAGCCTGTCGGTCAGCCGTCCCACCATCGCCGTCGTGCTGTGGTACATCGAGGCGTAGACGATCACGACCTCAGGCTTGACCTCGTCTGACGTCCATCGGCGATAGAGGTCGATGATGACGCGCGGCTTGGCGTGCACCGGCCCGTGGCTGGGCGCGATGATCGCCGGCTCGAGTTCCTCTACCCGCTTAAGCGCGCTGCGACATTGGACGCGGTAAGGCGCCATGATCTCGGCGTAGTAACGCTTGGCCGCCACTTCGAACTGCGCTTCGTCGGCGACGGTGAGTTCAGACGCGGCGAGATGCGCGCCGAGGAAATCGCAGGGGAAGAAAATGCGGTCTTCCTTGAGGAAGACGCCCATCGTCTCCGGCCAATGCACCCAGGGCATGAAGACGAATTTCAGCGTCTTGCCGCCGAGCGAAAGCTCGCCCCCGTCCTTCGCTTCGAGGAATGAGCCGCGGTCGAGCGGCATCTGGTCGCACAACATCCGCCAGCAACGCGCGTTGGCGACGACCTTGGCCTTGGGGAAGAGCTCGAGCACTGCCGGTATCGAACCGGCGTGATCGAGCTCGGCGTGGTTGGCGATGACGTAGTCGATCGTCTCGAGGCTGGTCGCCTTCAGTGCGGCGACGAACTCAGCGGTTTTGGGCGGGTAGACGGTGTCGATCAGCGCGGTCTTTTCGCTCCCCTTGATCAGATAGGCGTTGTAGCTGGTGCCGTCGGGCAGCGGGACCAGTTCGTCGAACAGCTTGCGGTCCCAGTCGTTGGCGCGCAGCGAATAAACGTCGTCTTTGATCTTGACGGGGATCATGGCCGTCGCCTCCCGAACGAACCGCGCGCCCGCGGCGCGCGCAACGGCTTCGTTAGCGCCTTTCTTCGGCTGCCTCTGTCGGCTGGCCGACAGCGCCAATGGTCCAAAGGCGCCAGTTTGCGCACGCTCGGTGACGGGAGCCGGCGCAGGAGAGGGTGTGCGCCATTGCGCGCCGGCCCCAGTCTAGGGAGGTCATCATGGATATCATAACCGCGCTGGCGGTCAGCATCAGCATTCTCGGAGGCATAGCCGCATTCGCGTTCTTATCGCCGTTCGGCATGGGCCTGCAGATTTGGGCCGCGTTCGTAGGCTGGGCGACCTTCTACCATTGTGGCGGCAAGGAAGCCGGTCTCGGCAAAGCCATCACGCACAATGTCTTCGGCGCGGTGATGGCGCTGGTTCTGTTGTTGCTGGTCACCCAAATCCCGCTCGGCGCAACTCTCGGTTTGCCGCTCTGGGCCGGTATTGGCGTGGTCATCACCGTCTTCATCGTCGTCATCGCCGCCAAATGGTCAATGCTCAGCGATATTCCGGCAAGCTTCTATGGCTTCGCCTCGGTCGTGGCGTTGGCGCTTGTCGGCGGCAAGCTGGCCGTGACCACGGTTTCGCTCGACAACCCGTTTATCAATATCGTGATTTCGTTGGTCATCGGTGCGGCGCTCGGCTACGTGTCGCAAAAGGTGGCGCTCGCGCTGGCGAAGAAGTGAAGAAGTGAAACTGAAGCGCATCTGAGATTGACGGGGCCCGTTGGCGTCACGCCGCAAGGTTGAGCGTTCTCGGGCCCTGGCAATTCGGAGTGGCGCCGCGCGCCTTTCGCGCGACTCGTCATCCGAACTCAATCCAACTGAAACGGGTTCGCGGCGACGCGCCCATTCTGAACGCGTGCAAGCGATTGCAACGCCACGGAATGACGCGCGCTTTCTCGCCGCAACAGTATCGCCGATCCCGACGACATCGGGGCGTTCGGGATGGACGGTTGTGAGGCGACTTCGGCAATCCCCGATCGGAGGAGTGACCATGAGAAGCAAGCATTTGATGGGCATGTTGGCCGGCGCCGCTGCGGCGCTCGCCCTTACCGGCGCGGCGTTCGCCGTCGACGCCAGCAAGCTGGCGCTGCCGGGCGACCTCACTTTGGCCCAGGCCCAGAAGGTCGTCGCTGCGGCCGAAGCGAAGGCGCAGCAGCAGGGAACGCTGATGAATATCGCGGTGATCGACGCTGGCGGCAATCTCAAGGCTTTCGCTCGGATGGACGGCGCCTTCCTCGGCAGTATCGACATCTCGCTCAAGAAGGCCAAGACCGCTCGCGAATTCAATATGTCTTCGAAGGAGCTTGGCGACCTTGCTCAACCTGGCAAGCCGCTCTATGGCATCGAAGTCACCAACGGCGGCCTGGCGATCTTCGGCGGCGGAGAACTGATCCGCGACAAGTCCGGAACGATCATCGGCGCGATCGGCGTTTCGGGCAGCTCGGTGGAAGACGATATGGCGGTTTCGCAAGCCGGCGCCGCCGGACTGTAAGCCTCCAGGCGCTCGAGCCCCACCCTCATTGGATGCGGCGAGTCGATCTCGTCAGTTCGCGCCATGCGGACTGGCGAGACCGGAGACGCGGGGCGGCGTTTGCAGCGCGTTGACGAATCTGAAGCGTCCACAACACGAACAGTCGGGGCGGCAATGAGGATCTTGATTGCTCTGGCCGTTGTGGCCGAGCACCGGGCTAGCGCGCTCGACGGCGACGACACAACCGCAATCCGTTCGTCGACGTTCTCGCTCAGATGAGGCAAGCTGCGCCGCGCTGGCCGATATCTTCGGGCCGGCGCAGCGCGAGGTTGCAGACGTCCTCAGCCGACCGTTTCAATCGACAGGTAGACAAGCGTCTGGTTCAACAGGATGTATGCGATTTCGCCGAACGTGATCGGACCGATGATCGATCCCGTCTTTTTCCCTTCAAGCTCGGCGTAAAGGTAATTCAGCACGCAGTTGCACGACAAGGCGATCGAATTGGTCTTGATCGTCGCGAGACGGCGCATGAATTCGGCGATGTAGTCCTCCACCGGCGCGGCGAATTTGTATTTAACGCCCTTGAACACCGGCGCGTAGAACGTCGTCTTCCCCGCCGCAGGATCGACCTCGCGCAACGACACGTTCACCATCGCGCCTTGATAGTTCGCGACCAGCGGCAACTTGACGTCGATCTTATTCGCGGCGACGAAGGCGGCGAGATTGCCCGACTTACCGTCGATCAGGCAGTCGCCGGTCGACTCGAAACCGCCAGCCGTGAATTCGATCTCGGCGCCGTCGCCTTGAAAGAACAGGTTGATGATATCGATCTTGGCGGCTTTTCCGGGCGGCAGCGTGACGTGCAGGGCCGAGGCGCGGTCGTCGTGAGGCGTTCCCCCGCCGGCGAACGTCTTCGGCGACCGCTTGCCGATTTCGGAGACGTCGACGCCGGAGATCCAGCCGTACAACGGAGAATCGAACACGCCGTTGTAAGTCTGGACCTCCTTCGCGAACGTCGAATGCAACGCGCTGAACGCCGGGACGTTCAGGACGGTGAAGCCGTTCTTGGGATAGTCGGCCGCGATGCGGCTGAGCTCGTCGACCGTGTAGGAGCGGACTTCCGCTCGCTCGACCTGGTCGGTGATGTCGCTCACGAACACCTTGTCGCGGGCGTTTACGCCGCCGGCAGGCGCCATGAAGTTGGTCGACGTGCCGCCGATCCAGGTTCCTTTCGGCAACTGTTGCAGCAAAGTCTCGTCGCCGGCGACCAGAAGGACGCGGCCCCTATCGATGAGTTTCGAAGCGTCTGCGACGCTGTAGAGCCCTTGATTAGACATTTTCGCTCTCCGTGCCCGACGCTTCGGTCAATGAAAGATCTGGTCGAGGTCCGCCCCGGCGATCTTCTGGTTCTTTTCGAAGAAAGTGTGAATCTCGCCAGCGCATTTCATGACGTTCGCTGTCGACGGATCGGCCTGCACTTCCGTGCGGATGCGCTGCATCATCAGCTTCACCGCGAGCATGTGCCAATTTCCGCCTAGCTTGCCTAAGGCGATTTCGCGCCAACGCGGATCGAGTCTCGATGGTAAGACGTTCATGGTCGTTTCCCCAGTCTTACGGCTGATAATCAGGACGAACTGCGCGCCGCGCAGAGGCAGGCGAGTTCCGCTCGCGCCGCATCAGCCTCACGTGGTCCTTCGCTGCGTGCGACGAATGGCGATCCCCGCTCCTCCCGCTGAAGTCAAGAATCGCGCGAATCACCGTAGTTGAATTGGCGGCGCTCCTCTGTCGGCTAGCCGACAGGCGCCCGCCGGCCAGCGTGCGCGCTAAGCCGATTCGGGGCGTTCGCCGTCGAAGGACTCGATAAAGAGTTCGCGACCTTCCAAAATTTCCGAGTCGGCGGCCGCGCAGTCCGGGCACTCGAATCGGTAGTCCGGCGCTCGCCAGACGGCGCCGCAGGCGCGGCAGCGCGCTTTGGCCGCGATCTCCTCGACATCGAGCGCAGCCCCGTCGGCAAGGCCGCCCTCGGCGAGCGCCTCGAACGCCAGGCGGAGTTGGCGCCCGTCGATTCCGCGCAGCCGGCCGAGCTTCACGCGCACGCGCGAGATGCGGGCGATACCGTGAGCCTTCGCCTGGTCCTGCAGGATCGACAGCAGCCCGTGCGCCACGCTCATTTCGTGCATCACACGCCTCTTTAGAGAGCCGACGCGCTTGGCGGACCGGCCGTCCGATCGACCCTGCGCCATCCTGCCGCATCCTTGCTAGCGAAAGTGTCGGCCAGCCGACAGAACCGCTCTGGGGAAGGGGCTACTTCGATCGCCGAGGGTCGAAACGCGTCCGGAGGAAAGGACTTCTCTCCATGTTGGACCATCTGCCGATCGCCATGGCGTCGCCGACGACGCTTGCTGCAATAGGGGCGGTCGTTCTGCTTCTCGGCGAGATCGCGGCCCTCCTCAGCCTGCCCAACCTTGCCTGGACGTTCGCGATTTCGACCGTCGCCGAAATTGGCTACGTGCTGATCGGCTTGGGCGTCGGCGGACCGGCGGGCGACACCGGGGCGCTGATGCACCTTGGCTACCAAGCGGCGATGCGCGGCCTCGTGCTCGCCGCCGGTTGGCATCTGGTCCGCCGCACCGGCTCAGCCAATCTTAACGACCTTGCCGGCAGCGGTCCGCGCATGCCGGTCGCGACGACGCTGTTTGGCTTCGGCGTGTTCTCGGTGATGGGGCTGTCGCCGTTCAAGGGCTCGTTCTCGAAATTCATTATCCTCTATGCGGCGATCGAGCAGGGCCAGTGGTTGGTCGCGTTCGCCGGCACGCTGGCGACGATCGTCGCCGCTGTCTATTACATCCTGGTCGTCCAGAAGATCTGCCTCGAGCCGGCCGCTCGATCGGTCGAACTCGCGCCGGCGCCGCGCGCGCCGCTGGCCATCGCCTGGCCGCTGACGGCGCTGACGGTTCTCATCAGCCTGTGGCCGGCGCCGTTCCTGCTGTTTGCCGCGCGCCTGGCCGGTTTCGCCGGCGCCGAAGGCGTGCCGCAATTCGAGACGCCGTGGGCGACGCCCGTCCTCGTCCCCTATGTCGGCGCCTTCGCCGTCTACCTCATCGGCCGCGCTTCGGCGCAATGGCGCGACGTCGCCGCCGTCCTGCTGGCGATCGCCACCGTCGCCGTCGTCGCCTTGGACGGCAGCCTCGACCCGGCCTCGCGACTGTTCGCGCTGCTGTTCTCCGGCGTCTGCTGCCTGATGATCGTCTATTCGATCGGCTACATCGGCCGCGCCGCGACCGCCAATCGCTATTACTTCTTCGCCTTCCTGATGGCGGGCTCGCTAATCGGCGTCGCGACCGCGCACGAACTCGGCAACTTCTACGTCTTCTGGGAGCTGATGACCTGGACCTCGTACTTCCTGGTTATCCACGAACAGACCCCCAAGGCCCTGCGCGCCGGCCTCGTCTACTTCCTGATGTGCGCGGCGGGCGCCTATCTGATGAATTTCGGCATCCTGCTGACGCATGCCCAGATCGGCTCGTTCGAGTTCGCCGCGATCGCCGACAAGGCCGCCGTGATCCCGCCGCTCGCCGGCGCCGCGATCGTCGCCTGCCTGTTCGTCGGCTTCGCGGTGAAGATGGGCCTGGTTCCGCTGCAGAGCTGGTTGCCGCTCGCCCACCCTGAAGCGCCGTCGTCGATCTCCGGCCCGCTGTCGGGCGTGCTGACCAAGGCCGGCCTGCTCGGCATGGTGAAGGTGCTCTACGTCGCCTTCGGCGCCAGCGCGCTCGCGCGCTACGCAGTCAGCGGCATCGACGCCAACACCGTGCTGATGATCCTCGGCTGCCTGACGCTGATCTACGGCGAGATTCGCGCCCTGTTCGAGCGCGAGCTCAAGCGCATGCTGGCCTTCTCGACCATCGCTCAGATCGGCGAGATCGCCGCCATTCTCGGCATCGGCACGGCGCTGGCGAGCGACGCCGCGCTGCTCCACGTCACCAACCACGCGATGATGAAGACGCTGCTCTTCTACGCGGCGGGCGCCTTTATCCTCAGGACAGGCGGCAAGCGGATCGAGGATCTCGCCGGGCTTGGCCGTGCGATGCCGTTCACCGCCGGCGCCTATGCGCTCGCCAGCTTCGCCATCATGGGCCTGCCGCCGTTCTCCGGCTTCGTCTCGAAGTTCTTCATGATCTACGCAGCGGCGATGGGCGGCCATGTCGAGATCGCCGCGCTGATGCTGCTCGGCGGCGTCATCGGCGTGATCTACTACACGCGCGTCGTCAGCTTCCTCTTCTATTATCCCTATAAGGGCGAAGAGGGCGTCCGCGAGGCGCCGGTTCCGATGCTCGTCGCAATGGGCGTGCTCGCCGCGGCGATTCTCGTCGGCGGCTTCGCCCCCGGCTGGCAGCTCAATCTCGTCGCCCAGATCGGCGACCTGACCGCGCTGCGCGGCGCGCTCGCCAGCGGGCCGTTGCCGGGCCTGGTCGCCAATTGGCCGGCCGGCGCGACCATCGCCGTCGTCGGCGCGGTCTCCGTGGCGCTCGTCGGCCGGACCTCGGCGGTTTGGGCCGGGCGGCTCGCGGTCGCGACGCTGGTCGCGGCGCTCGGCGGCGTGATCGCCCAGTTCGGGCGCTACGACCTGCTGTCGTTTTGCTTCGCCGTGCTGATCGCCGCCGTCGGCGCGCTCAACATGCTGCACTCCACCGCCTACCTCGCCGACAGCCATCGCCAGGGGCGTTTCTTCGCCGCCTTCACGGTGATGATCGCCGGCCTCATCGGCATGACGCAAGCCAAGGACATCTTCAGCTTCTTCGCCTTCTGGGAACTGATGAGCTCCTGGGCGCTGTGGGCGGCGATCTGCCACGAGGAGACCGCCGCGGCGCGGCGCGAAGGCTTCAAGTACTTCATCTTCAACACCGTCGGCGCGAGCTTCATGTTCCTCGGCCTGGCGATGATTGCGGCGCGGGCGGGAACGTTCGAGTTCGCCGCGCTCGGCGCGGCGTTGCGGAGCCTCCCACCCGCAATCGTCGCGCCGGGCGTTGTCTTGGTGTTCCTCGGCCTGGTGATGAAGGCGGCGATGCTGCCGGTGCGCATCGACTACCAGATGCATCCGGCGCTCGCCCCGACTCCCGTCTCCGGCTACATCTCGGCGGTGCTGCTGAAGAGCGGCCCATGGGGCGTGCTGAAGCTGTTCGTCGTGTTCGGCGGCGCGACGCTGTTTTCCAAGCTCGGCGGCGAGGTCAACGGCCAGCCGGTCATTCTCTATGTCATCTCGATCATCGCCGCGGTGACGATCCTCTACGCCGGCGCGATGGCGGCGATCCAGAACGGCATCAAGCTGCTGCTCATCTATTCGACGGTGTGTCAGCTCGGCTACGTGCTGCTCGGCGTGTCGCTCGGCACGACGCTGGGCGTCGCCGGCGGTCTGATGCACTTCGCCAACCACATGATGCTGAAGGACGCGATGTTCCTCGTCGCCGGCGCGGTGATGCTGAAGAGCCACGCCACCATGCTCGACGAACTCGGCGGTCTCGGCCGTCGCATGCCGTTCACCTTCGGCGTCTTCCTGCTGTCGGGCCTGTCGCTCGCCGGCGTGCCGCCGCTCAACGGCTTCTCGTCGAAGTGGCTGATCTACTATTCGGCCTTCGAGTCCGGCCATTGGGCGCTCGCCGTGGCGGCGATGATCGGCAGCCTGTTCACGCTGGCCGCGGTGATGAAGTTCGCCCACGCCGCCTTCATGGGAACGCCGACCGCGCACGCGCTCGCCGCCACAGAGGCGCCGGTCGCCATGTTGATCCCGATGGGCGCGCTGGCGACGGCGAGCGTCGTGTTCGGCCTGTTCCCCGGCCTGCTGCTCACGCCGATCGCGGCGATCGAGAGCGAGCTCGGCTTCGCGCCGATCACGGCTTCGCTGCTCGGCCCGCTGCCCGGCCTCGAAGGCTGGAGCCCGCTGCTGCTGACGGCGTTGGCGCTGCTGTTCTCCGTGTTGCTGCTGCCGTGGCTGCGGCTCGGGCGCGGCGCCGAGGTCGTGCGCAGCAACGTTCACCTGTGCGGCGTCGTCGACGTCGCCGCCGAGGACATGCGGCCGAGCACGGCCAGACTCTACGAAACGCCGGACGCGGTTTTGCGCCGCGCCCTGTTCGCGCCGGAACGCGCGGCCAAACGCGAGGAGGCATGAGGGGGCGATGATGACCAGCCAACTCCCAATTGTGGTCGCAGCGCTCGTCTTTCCTGGCGGCGTGTTCGCTCTCGCCCTTGGCCTGGCGCTGAAGGGCGCCGACCGCCGCTTCGCCGCGCGCCTGCAGGGCCGCGTCGGGCCGCCGCTCGCCCAGCCGTTCTTCGACATCGTCAAGCTCGGCTTCAAGCGCACGATGGCGCCCGATGTCGCCTGCGCGCCGGTGTTCTTCGGCGCGCCGCTGATCGGCGCCGCGTCGATGCTGCTGGCGATGACGCTCGTCCCAATCGCCGGCGTCTACGCGCCGGGTCCGATCGGCGGCGATCTGCTGGTGCTGATCTACCTGCTCGCCGTGCCGGGCGTGGCGTTGATGCTCGCCGGTTCGTCTTCCGGGTCTCCCTATGGCGCGATTGGCTTCTCGCGCGAGATGGCGATGATGCTCGCCTATGAGGGCCCGATCGTTCTCATCGTCGCCGCGGTGGCGCTGCGCGTCGGCCTGGCGACGGGGCAGGGGCCAACCTTCTCGCTGAGCGCGATCGTCGCCTACCAGCAGGAACACGGCGCGTTGCTGTTCGATCCGGTGATGTGGCCGGCGGTCGTCGCCTTCGTCTTTTTCTATCCGGCCAATCTCGGCATCGTGCCGTTCGACATTCCTGAGGCCGAGACGGAAGTGCTGGAAGGCCCGCTGCTCGAGTACTCGGGCCGGCCGCTCGCCTTGTTCAAGGTCATGTCGGCGCTCAAGGCGGTCGTTGTGCTTGGCCTCGGCGTCGCGCTGTTCATACCGCTGCCGTTTGCCGGCGTGGTCGGCCTCGTCGGCTGGCTCGTCGAACTGCTGGCGTTGGCGCTGATCGGCGTCACCGCGGTCAGGGTCGGCGCCGGGCGGATGCGCATCGACCAGGCCTTCGTCTTCTTCCTCAAGTGGCCGCTGGCGCTCGCGCTGGTGAGCCTTCTCGCCGCAGCTTATTTCTCCGCGGGAGGCGCGTCGTGACCTTCGTCGCCAGACTCAAGGACGTCGCCGCGCGCTCGCCGTGGCTGTACCGGATCAACGCCGGCTCGTGCAACGGCTGCGACGTCGAGCTCGCCACCACTGCGCTGATTCCGCGCTACGACGTCGAGCGCCTCGGCTGCGTCTATTGCGGCAGCCCGCGCCACGCCGACATCGTGCTAATCACCGGCCCGCTGACCCGCCATGTGCTGGCGGCGGCCCAGCGCGTCTTCGCCGAAATCCCCGATCCGAAGGTGACAGTCGCCGTCGGCGTCTGTCCGATCACCGGCGGCATCTTCCGCGAGAGCTACGCCATCTGCGCGCCGATCGACCAGTACTTCCCGGTCGACGTCAACGTGCCCGGCTGTCCGCCACGGCCGCCGGCGATCATCGAGGGCGTCGCCAAGGCGATCGCCATTTGGCGGCAGCGGTTGTGAGGACGGAGCGATGAACTTTCTGACCCTCTTCGCCCGCAATCTCAGGCTCGGCCCCTACACCGAGCCATTCCCCCTTGGCCCGGCCACGCCGGCGCCGAAGCGCCTGCGCGCCCGCATCGAATTCGACGCCAAGAGCTGCGAGGGCTGCCTGCTGTGCGAAAAGCTGTGCCCGTCGGGGGCCATCCGCTTCGCCCGCACGCCCGCCGGCCTCACCTTCGACTGCTTTCATTCGACCTGCGTCTTTTGCGGCACATGCGCGTTCTATTGCCCGACCGGGGCGATCCGACAGACGAGCGACTGGAGCCTCGCCCATCTGGAAGGCGAGACGTTCGCGCTCGCCGAGCATGGTCTGATCCCGCCGATCGTTTGCGCTGAATGCGGCGGCAAAGGGCTCGACACCGCGCCTAACGTCGCCAAGGTCCGCCCGCCGCTGTCGGACGAAGAATATTCCGCGTTGCGCGCGCGCTGCCCGAAGTGTCGCAACAAGTTTCTCAGGAGCCGGGGGAAGACGCCATGACCCGCTTGCCCGCGGATATCCAGACCCAACTCGCCGCCGCCGCTCCCGGCGGGGTCGAATATTCGTCGACGACGACGCCGCACGGCACCGTCACCGGATGGTGCGGCTTGGCGAACAGCGAGGATCTCCTCGCCGTCGGCAAGATGTTGCTCCAGCTCGGCGCGCGGCTGGCGATGGTCTCGGCGCTGCAGCCTCCCGTCCCCGAAGAGGAAGAAGAAGAATCCGACGAAGGCGCGAGCGACGCCGCCAAGCCGGAGAAAGAGGTTGCCAAGACCTTCGGCGGCACCGCGATCGACGGCAAGGCCTATGAAATCGACTACCACTTTCTGCTCGGCGGCGACTTCCTGACCGTGATCGCCTATGTGCCGGCCGGCGGGTCGATCCCCTCGCTCACGCCGCTTTTCCGCGCCGCCGACTGGCCGGAGCGCGAGATCATGGAAAACTATTCGCTCATCGTACGCGATCATCCCGATCCGCGCCGTCTGTTCCTCGATCCCGCGATCGACGCCGCGGTGCTGGAGCGGCTGATTCCATTCTCGACGCTGGTCAACGCCGCCAGCACCAAGGCGCTGTGGGACAAGGTCCTAGCGGCGAAGGGAGGCGCGTCATGACCGCGATCGAAGCAGCCAAGACCTACACCATCCCCGTCGGGCCGCTGCATGTCGCGCTCGAAGAGCCGATGTATTTTCACGTCGACATCGAAGGCGAGACCGTCCGCGACGTCGATATTCGCGCCGGCCACGTCCATCGCGGCGTCGAATATCTGACCACCAAGCGCTCGATCTACCAGAACGTCGTGCTGACCGAGCGGATCTGCGCGCTCTGTTCCAACAGCCATCCCGAGACCTACGTCATGGCGTGCGAGCAGATTGCCGGCCTCGAGATTCCCCTGCGCGCGGCCTATCTCCGGGTGGTCGCGGCGGAGATCAAACGCATCGCCTCGCATCTGTTCAATGTCGGCATCCTCGCGCATCTGACCGGCTACGACACCCTGTTCATGTACGCCATGCAAGTGCGCGAGATCATGCAGGACGTGAAGGAGACGTTGTTCGGCAACCGCATGGACATCGGCGCGATGTGCATCGGCGGGGTTCGCTACGACCTCGACGCTGAGATGAAGACGTATCTTTCCGCCGCGCTCGACAAGCTTGCGCCCGAAGTCGACGCGCTCGCCGATACCTATCGTCGCAACCACACCATTCTGCGTCGATCGCGCGGCGTCGGCCTGCTGACCAAGGACCAGGCGATCGACTGCGCGACGGTTGGTCCGGTGGCCCGCGCCTGCGGCCTCGCATACGACGTGCGGGTCGATGCGCCGTACGCCGCCTATGATCATCTCAAGGTTGATGTCCCGACGCTCGTCGACGGCGACGTGTGGTCGCGAGCGATGATCCGCGTCGCCGAGATCGGCGCTTCGATCCAGTTGCTGCGCGATTGCCTGCGCGATCTGCCGGATGGTCCGACGCGCCTGCCCGATCGACCCGACATCCCCGCTGGGCGCGCGATGGGCAAGTGCGAAGCGCCGCGCGGCGAGCTTGTCTATTTCCTCAAGACCAACGGCGCCGACGAACCCGAGCGGGTGAAGTGGCGCGTGCCGAGCTTCCCCAACTGGGACGCGCTGCGGTTCATGCTGCGCGGCGCGAAAATCGCCGACATCGCCATCATCGTGAACAGCATCGATCCGTGCGTGTCCTGCACGGAACGCTGAACGCGCGTCGGCCTCGCGAGGCCGCCGCGACATGGAGTAGGAGATAGAACATGGCCCATCAGATTCTCGTCGACGTCTGCAGCGGCTGCGGCGCGTGCGAAAGCGAATGCCCCAACAAGGCGATCAGCCACAAGGGCAAGGTGTTCAAGATCAACCCGGACAAGTGCAAGGACTGCAAGGGCGATTTCGATACGCCGCAGTGCGTCGATATCTGCCAGACGGGCGCCTGCGTTCCGCTTGAGCAAGCGGCCTGAGCCGTCGAGGAGGGTGACTCCGATGGACGTTTATGAGGAATTGATCCGCGAGCGCGACGCGGGCCGCAATTGCGCCCTGGCGGTCATCGTCAACGCGACCGGTTCAATTCCGTCCTACGAGACGGCGAAGATGCTGGTGCGCGAAGACGGCTCGATCGTCGGCACCGTCGGCGGCGGCGCTGGCGAGGGCGCCGTGATCCGCGAGGCCAAGGAGGCGATCGCTTCCGGCAGGCCGAGAATGGTTTCGTTCGACCTTCACGAGAACCCTCGCATGGACCTCGGCATGGTGTGCGGCGGCAGCCTCGACGTCTTCATCGAAGTGATCCGCCCGGCGCCGGTCGCCTACCTGTTCGGCGCCGGTCACGTCGGCTGCCTCACCGCCCAGGCGGCCAAGCTGGCCCGCATTCAGGTCGAGGTGATCGACGATCGGCCGGAGTTCGCCAACCAGGAGCGCTTTCCCGACGCGCGCGCGATTCACGCCGGGGAAACGGAGGCGACGCTGGCGGCGTTGAAGCCCGACAGCCATTCGCTGATCTTCATCGCCACGCGTGGGCACGCGTCGGACGCCCGCGTTCTGCGCTGGGCGGTCGATACGCCCGCCGCCTACATCGGCATGATCGGCTCGCGACGGAAAGTGCAGTTCGTCTACGGCAACCTGAAAGCTGACGGAGTCAGCGACGAGCAGTTCGCCCGCGTTCACGCGCCGGTCGGTCTGGACATCGGCGCCGTGACGCCGGAGGAAATCGCCATTTCGGTCGTCGCCGAAATGGTCGCTACGATCCGCAAGTCGGCCGCTGCGCGCCCGGCAATGCGCAATATGCGCGAAGTCGCCGCGGCGACCGAACGTAAAATCTCACAATCGAAGTCGGGAGGCCGCGACGCGGTGCCGGATATCAGCCCTTCGCCACGTGGCAAGGGCGGCCGGGTCGTCGGCGGGGCGTCGAAACTCTGAAGGAGAGACGACATGAAGCGAACGCTACTGAATGTGAACGGCGTCGACCGCTGGGTCGTCGCCGAGAAGACCGCCACCCTCGCCGACGTCTTGCGCGAGCAGATGTTGCTGACCGGTTGCAAGGTCTGCTGTGAAGACGGCCAATGCGGCTCGTGCACAGTGATCGTCGACGGCAAGCCGGACCGCTGCTGTCAGACCCCGATCGAGAAGCTCGCGTCGGGCGCCAAGATTGTCACGATCGAAGGCATCGGCACGGCGGACAATCTGCATCCGTTGCAGGTCGCGTGGATGGCGCACGGCGGCGCCCAGTGCGGCGTCTGCACGCCAGGTTTCATCATGTCGGCGAAGGTGCTGCTCGACGCGAACAAGTCACCGACGCGCGAGCAGGTGCGCTCGTGGTTCAACCGTAACCGCAACCTTTGCCGCTGCACCGGCTATCAGCCGCTGGTCGACGCGGTGATGGACGCGGCGGCGATCATGCGCGGCGAAAAGACGGCTGAGCAAGTGCTGGCCAAGCCGAAGGCGGACGGCTCGATCCTCGGCACGAAGTATCAGCGTCCGTCGGCCCTCGCCAAGGTCACCGGGTCGTGGGACTTCGGCGCTGATCTCGCCCTGCGCATGCCGGAAGGCACGCTGCGTCTGGCTCTCACCCAGGCCAAGGTTTCGCATGCTCTGATCAAGGGCATCGACACCAGCGAAGCCGAGAAGATGGAAGGCGTCGAAAAGGTCATCACCTGGAAGGACGTCAAGGGCAAGAACGCCATCACCGGCCTGATCACCTTCCCGACCAACAAAGGCGACGGCTGGGATCGTCCGATCCTCAGCAAGGACAAGATCTTCCAGTTCGGCGACGCGATTGCGATCGTCGCCGCCGACACGGTGGAACACGCGCGCGCTGCGGCGGACAAGGTCAAGGTCGACCTCGAAGTGCTGCCGGCCTACATGTCGGGCTTCGCGGCGCTCGCCCCCGACGCAATGGAAATCCACCCCGGGGTTCCCAACGCGTATTATGAGCAAGGCGTCGTGAAGGGAGCGGACACCAAGCCGTTCTTCGCCAGCGCCAAGGCGGCGGTGGACATCACCACCTATTGCAGCCGCCAGCCGCATCTGCATCTGGAGCCCGACTGCGGCGTCGCCTACATCGACGACGACGGCGTGCTGACCATCCAGTCGAAGAGCATCGGCGTGCATCTGCATCACGCGATGATCTGCCCCGGCATCGGCGTCGAACCCGAGAAGCTGCGGCTGATCCAGAACCCGACCGGCGGCACTTTCGGTTACAAGTTCTCGCCGACCATGGAGGCGCTGCTCGGCGTCGCCGCCCTCGCCACCGGCAAGCCGGTGTCGCTGGTCTACAACCAGTTCCAGAACATCACCTACACCGGCAAACGCTCGCCCGGCAACGTCAACATCAAGTTGGCTTGCGACGCCAACGGCAAGCTGACGGCGATGGAAACCGACTGGTGGATCGATCATGGCCCGTATTCGGAGTTCGGCGACCTGCTGACAATCCGTCAGGGGCAGTTCACCGGCGCCGGCTACCACCTCGAGAACATCCGCGGCCATGGTCGCACGGTCGCCACCAACCATGCCTGGGGATCGGCCTTCCGCGCCTACGGTTCGCCGCAAGCGTTCCTGGCGTCTGAGATCGCCATCGACATGCTTGCCGAGAAGATGGGCGAGGATCCGTTCGAGTTCCGCTACAAGAACCTCTACAACGAAGCCTCGACGACGCCGACGGGGCAGAAGCCCGAAGTGCTGGTGCTTCACAAGCTCTTCGACATGCTGCGTCCGAAGTACCAGGCGGCCAAGAAGCGTTGCGCCGAACTCTCCACCCCGGAGAAGAAGCGCGGCGTCGGCATCGCGCTGGGTATCTACGGCTGCGGACTCGACGGACCTGACGGATCGGCGGCGCGCGCCGAACTGACGCCGACCGGCGTCACCGTGTCCAACTCCTGGGAGGACCACGGCCAGGGTGCCGATCTGGCGACGTTGACCATGGCGCATGAGGTGTTGCGGGCGGCCGGGTTCAAGCCGGAGCAGATCAAACTGGAGATGAACGACACCAACCTGCCGAACTCAGGCCCGGCGGGCGGCAGCCGTTCCAACGTCTTCACCGGCAATGCGACGCGGGTGGCGGCGGAGATGTTGTTGAACGCGATGCGCAAGCCGGACGGCACGTATCGCACTTATGCCGAGATGGTCGCCGACAAGATCCCGCTCGCCTACGACGGCAAGTGGGTGGCGGCGGCCTGCACGGCGTGCAGCGCGGAGACGGCCCAGGGCTCGCCCTTCCCCGTCTATATGTACACGGTCTTCATGCCGGAAGTCGAAGTCGACATGGAGAGCGGCGAGGCGAAGGTGGTCAAGTTCACGACCGCGGTGGACGTGGGCACGATCATCAATCGCGCCACCGTCGACGGTCAGATCTACGGCGGCCTCGCGCAGGGCATCGGATTGGCTCTGACCGAGGACTTTGAAGATCTCGAGTTGCACACGACGCTGAGAGATTGCGGCATCCCCTATCCGAAGGACGTTCCGGACGACATGGAGATCCTCTATCTCGAAACGCCGCGGCCGCTCGGACCGTTCGGCGCGGCGGGCGTCGGCGAGGCCCCGTTGACGGCGCCGCATCCGGCGATCCTCAACGCCATCTACAACGCCTGCGGCGTGCGCATCTTCCGCGTGCCGGCGCTGGCGGACAACATCAAGCTGGAGCTTGACGCCAAGAAGGCGCGCCAGGCCCCCAAGCACGCAGAACCCGTCTGACGGCGTCTTGAAGCGTACGGACGAGCCGCCGCTCTCTTCAGGAGGCGGCGGCTCGTTCCGCAACCGGGAGAGGAGCGGCGAAGCGAGGCCACGCCGCTCCGCTTCCGAGAGTCCCAATCATGGACGGTCAGCGCGTCAAAGCGTGGGAAGCCCGCTGCATCGAGGAGCAGCCGCCGGCCTGTACGACGGCGTGCCCTCTGCATCTCGACGTCCGGACGATGCTTGACAAGATGAAGTCGGGCGATTTCGTCGCCGCCTTCGCTGCTTACGCCCGCTTCATTCCCTTCCCCGCGATCCTCAGCCACATTTGCGATCACCCGTGCGAACCCAAGTGCCGCAGGGCGGAAGCCGGCGGCGCGATCCGCATCGCCGAATTGGAGCGGGCCTGCGTCGACGACGCTTACGCCACGCTTCGCCGCAAAGCGCAGATG
Source organism: Roseiarcus sp. (assembly GCA_049513815.1). Lineage (GTDB taxonomy): Bacteria > Pseudomonadota > Alphaproteobacteria > Rhizobiales > Beijerinckiaceae > Roseiarcus. The sequence goes on from JBEKVR010000008.1 coordinate 47,862, forward strand.
AACCGCAAGCCGAAGCGCATCGCGATCGTCGGCGCCGGGCTCGCTGGTCTGACCGCCGCTTTCGACCTCACCATGAAAGGGCACCGGGTCACCGTCTTCGAGGCTGACGCCCACCCGCTGGAGCGGCTGTTGAGCGACTACGCGGAAGTCTTGCCGGCTTCCGCGATCGAGGCCGACCTCGGCGCGCTAACGGCTCTCGGGGTCGAGATTCGCTGCCGATCGCGCATCGTGGGGAGCGACGGCCTGCTTGGGCTCGATCTGTTGATTGAGTCCCATGACGCGGTGCTGTTGGCGCTCGGTCCTGGTCCGGCGCTCGACTTCGCCTCGGTCATTCGCCTGACCGTGGCGGGCCGTATCGCCGCCGACCCTGACACGCGCGCCACCAGCCACCCGAAAGTCTTCGGCGGCGGCGTTCATGGGGCGCCCGGCGAGATCTATTCGCCGATTGGCTCGGCCTACGACGGCCGTCACGCGGCGGCTTCGATCGATCGCTTCCTGCAGGGCGCCTCGCTGACGGCGAGCCGCCCCGACGATGGGACCGCGGCCTCCTGCCTCTATGTGAACGTCGCCGCCCACCAGCCCAAGCCGTCTGTCGAGCCGTCGGCGCCCGACCATGGTTACAACCGTGACGAGGCGATGGTCGAAGCGGCGCGCTGTTTCCCCTGCCGCTGCATGGAATGCGTCAAGGCGTGCGAATACCTCAAGCACTACGGCGCCTATCCGAAGCGTTACGTCCGCGACATCTACAACAACGTCAGCATCGTCATGGGCCTTCGCAAGGCCAATCGCATGATCGACAGCTGCACGCTGTGCGGCTTGTGCGACACGCTGTGCCCGAACGATCTCGCCATGGGCGAAGTGTGCCTCGAGGCGCGGCGCGACATGGTCGACGGCGGCCACATGCCGGTCTCGCATCACGACTTCGCGCTGCGCGACTTGGCGCACAGCCGCTCGCAAGCGGCGGCGTTCGCTCGCCGTCAACCCGGCCGCGCCGAATGCGCCGTCGCCTTCTTCCCCGGCTGCCAGCTATCGGCGTCGTCGCCCTGGCACGTCGAGCGCGTGTACGCCCATCTGGCCGCGAAAATCCCCGGCGGCGTCGGTCTCATCGTCGATTGCTGCGGCGCGCCGGCGTTGTGGAGCGGCCGGCGCGCGCTGCATGACGAGGTGACCGTGAGCCTGCGCGAAACCTGGCGCAGCCTCGGCGAGCCGCAGATCGTCACCGCCTGCTCGACCTGCCTGAAGACGCTCGGCGAATTCCTGCCCGAGATGAAGGCGCGGTCGCTGTGGACCGTGATCGACGAGATCGGCTGGCCGGACGGCGCACGGCCTGCTCTGGCAGGTCCGCTCGCGATTCACGACCCCTGCACCGGCCGCCGCGCGATCGACGCGCAGGGCGCGGTGCGGCGCCTCGCCAGCGGGCTCGGAGTCGAGCTGCGCGAACTCGGCGGCGCCGAGCTGACGACCTGTTGCGGTTTCGGCGGCCTGGCGTCGTTCGCCAATCCGGAAGTCACGGACAAGATCGTCGACCGGCGCATCGAGGAGAGCGCCGACGATTATCTGACTTATTGCGCAATGTGCCGCGACAATTTCGCTCGCCACGGCAAGCGCTCGATCCATCTGCTGGACCTCGTCTTTCCTTCACCTGAGGGCGGCGATCCGGCGGCGCGGCCCGACCCTGGCTTTTCTTTGCGCCGTGACAATAGGGCGCGCCTCAAGACGCGTATGCTGCGCGAGGTTTGGGGAGAGGACATGGTCGACCCGACGCCCGAGATCGCGCTGATCGTGCCCGACGCCGTGCGCGCCGACATGGAGCGCAAGTTGATTCTGGTCGAAGACGTCGCGCGAGCGATCGCCGAAGCCGAGGCAAGCGGCCGCAAGTTGAAGAATAAGGCGACCGGCCATTCGATCGCGACGCTCAGGATCGGCGAATTCACCTGTTGGGCCGCGTACGAGGCGACGGCGCGCGGCTTCCTGCTGCATCGGGCCTGGGGCCATCGCATGCAGGTGGAGGCGAAGTCGTGACCGCTGCGCCGGACGCCGACAAACCGCCGGAACTTGCGGACCTCGTCTGCGGCGCCTGCGGCGTGCCGCTCGAGATGGGCAAGGTCGAGGCGTCCTATCTCGGTCAGAGCTTCCCGGTCGAGCTGCCGCGCTGTCCGTCCTGCGGCTTCGTCTACGTCTCAGAAGAACTCGCCTTCGGCCGCATGCTGAAGGTCGAACAGGCGCTGGAGGACAAGTGATGCTTTGCGCGCCGCCAGCGCGAGACGGGTTGTTCGGTTGCGGAACGCTACGCGACGGCGCCGGCGAGCCGCTGCGCCCCGGCGGCTTGGCGCTGACGCAAGAACTGGTCGATCGCGCCGATTTCCGCGCCGGCGACACGGTCGCCGACGTTGGCTGCGGCCTGGGCGCCTCGACGCGCCTGCTGCGTGACCGCGGCGTCGCGGCGATCGGCGTCGATGTCGTCGTCCCTTTCGACGCCGGCGCGCGCGGCGAGGCGCCGCCGTTCGTCGTCGCCGACGCCGCGCGACTGCCGTTCGCCGACGAAAGCCTCGACGGAGTGTTGTCGGAATGCAGCCTGTCGCTGACCGCCGATCGCGCTCTGACCCTCGCCGAATGGCGCCGCACGCTGCGGCGCGGCGGTCGGCTGGCGCTGAGCGACGTCTATCGCCGCGACGGCGGCGGCGCAGGGCGGATTGCAACGCGCGAGGCGCTGTGCGCGGACGTCGCCGCGGCCGGCTTGCGTCTCGATTGGTTCGAGGATCGCTCGGAAGCGCTGAAGAGCTGGGCCGCGCAGTTCATCTTCGCGTTTGGTTCGCTCGACCGGCTGTGGGGCGGCGGTTGCGCGCTTGAGAGCGGTTCGGACGGCAGGGCGCGGCTCGGCTACGCCCTGCTGATCGCGGTCCAGTCCGGCGACCGCGCGCCGGCGGGAGGCTGACATGGACGACGAATCGTTCCGCATCGCCGAGCTGTTGCTGCAGGGTTACACCTGCGGTCATGTCCTCGCCAAGCTGGCGCTCGAGGCGCAGGGGCGCGACGACCCCGACCTGGTGCGCGCGATGTCCGGCCTCGCGCTCGGCATGGGTCGCGGCCTCAACTGCGGTTCGCTGACTGGCGGTTGCTGCATTCTCGGGCTCTATGGCGGCAGGGCCAACGACAACGAGCAGGTGCATCCGCGCTACGATCTGATGATCGAACAATTCTCCGCCTGGTTCGTCGACGCGATGGGCGAGAAATATGGCGGCTTCAATTGCCAGGAGATCATCAATTTCGATCCGAAGCTGATGCAGCAGCGCTGTCCCGGCCTGATTCTCGAGTGCTGGCGGAAGATCAAGGAGATCCTCGCCGAGCACAGAATCGACGTCGCTGGGCCGGTCCCGGCGGTGTGGGAGGAGAGCTAGCGCATGGCTGAGCTCGCCGACCGCAATCCCGCCGCGACGACAGCCGCGATCGTTCTCGCCGCCGGCTTCTCCTCGCGCATGGGCGCGTTCAAGCCGCTGCTGCCGTTCGGCGAGCGAACGCTGGTCGGCCACGTCGTGACCAATCTGCGCGCCGCGGGCGTGGAGCGCATCCATGTCGTCACCGGCTTCGAGGCGGAGGCCCTGGCGCCGGAGCTTGCGCGGCTCGGCGTCACCCGCGCGCACAATCCCAATTTCGCCGACGGCATGTTCTCGAGTGTGCGTGCGGGCGTCGCATCATTGCCGGCGGACGTCGACGCGTTCCTGCTGGCGCCGGTCGACGTGCCGTTGTTGCGCCCATCGACGATCGTGCGGGTCTTGCGCGCTGCGGCGACGCGCGACTCGGCGATCGTTTATCCGACATTCCGCTGCAAGCGCGGCCATCCGCCGCTCGTCCGTCGCGCCTTGTTCGCCGAGATCCTCAGCAGCGATGGCGACGGCGGCTTGCGGGCGCTGCTCGCGCGCCACGAAGACGCGGCGAGCGAAATCGCGGTGTTCGACTGGGGATGCCTGGTCGACATGGATCGGCGCGACGATTATCGCCTGCTCGCGGCGGCGCTGGCCGGGCGCCACATACCCGACGTCGCGGAATGCGAGACCATGTTCGACGCGGCGTCGACGTCCGAAGCGACGCGCCGACACGGCCGCGCCGTCGCCGCGCTGGCGACGGGATTCGCGCGGCGGCTGCAAGCGGCGGGCGAGGCGATCGATCCAGAGCTGGCGCGCGCGGCGGCGCTCGTTCACGACATCGCCAAGGGCCGCCGGCGTCACGCCGAGGCCGGCGCCGCGCTGCTGCGCGAGTTCGGCTTTCCCGAGGTCGCGGCGCCGGTCGCGCGTCATATGAATCTCGCCTTCGACGCCGGTCGCCTCGACGAAGGTGCGGTCGTCTACCTCGCCGACAAGCTCGTCCAGGGCGAGACTCGCGTTTCGCTCGAGACGCGCTTCGGCCCGGCGCTCGACCGTTTCGCCAACGATCCGTCGGCGCTGGCGGGCGTGCAGCGGCGGCTCGACAGCGCCCGGGCGATCTGCGCGGCCATCGAGGCGCGCATCGGGCCGCTTGGAATTGACGATGAAACGGCGCTCGGCCAACCGGCGGGAGGCGGCTCATGGTTTGCTGCGATCGCCGTCTGAGCCTCGGCGCGACCGAGAGCGTGTGCCCAACCTGTCTGGCGACAGTTCCCGCGGAGCGATTCGCTGAAGGCGACGTCGTCTATCTGCGCAAGACCTGCCCGGACCACGGCGCAGTGGTCACGCCGATCTGGCGCGGCCTCGATTCCTATCTGCGCTGGGGTCTGGCGCCGCGCGCCTATTCGCGCCCGTCGGTCGCCGCGACGCCGGTCGAGCGCGGCTGTCCGCACGACTGCGGCCTCTGTTCCGATCATCGTCAGCAGAGCTGTTGCGTGCTGCTCGAGGTGACCTCGCGCTGCGACCTCGCCTGTCCGGTGTGCTATGCGTCGGCGAGCCGCAACGGCGTCGACGCCAGCCTCGACGAGATCGACGGCTGGCTCGACACGCTCGCCGAAGCGGGTGGGCGCGTCCACATCCAATTATCGGGCGGCGAGCCGACGACGCGCGACGACCTGCCCGAGATCGTCGCCCGCGTGCGCGCGCGTGGCTTCGAATTCGTGCAGTTGAACACCAATGGCGTCCGCATCGCGCGCGAGCCCGCCTACCTCGCTGCCCTGGCGGAGGCGGGGCTCGACTGCGTCTTCCTGCAGTTCGACGGCGTGACCGACGAGGTCTATCGACGACTGCGCGGCGCCAAACTGATGCGGCTCAAGGCGCAGGCCATCCGCAATTGCGGCGAGGCGGGCGTCGGCGCGGTGCTGACGCCGACGCTCGTTCCCGGCGTCAACGTCGGCGAGATCGGCGCCATCGTCGATTTCGCTGTCGCCCACATGCCGGCCGTGCGCGCCGTCCATTTCCAGCCGGTCAGCTATTTCGGGCGCTGCCTCGCCGAACCCGACGCGGCCTCGCGCATCACCTTGCCCGAAGTCATGGAGGCGCTAATCGCCCATAGCGGCGGGACGATCCGTCTCGACGACTTCCGCCCCGGTTCGGCGGAGAATCCTTATTGCTCGTTCAGCGGCCGCTTCGTTGTCGACGTTGCGGGGCGCATGCGGCCGGCGGCGGACGCGCGGCCTTCCTGCTGCGGCGCTCCCGCCGAGCCGCAGCGTGCGGCGTGCTGCGGTTCGGCGCTGCCGAGCCCCGACGTCGCGCGCGAACGGCGCTACGTTGCGGGGCAGTGGACGCGCGCCGATCGCGCCGCCGCGCCTGTCGCCGGGCTCGGCGCATTCGACGCCTTCCTCGACAATCAGGAGCGCACGCTCGGCCTTTCCGGCATGGCGTTCCAGGACGCCTGGACGCTCGACCTCGACCGGCTGCGCCAGTGCCACATTCACGTTGTCGCGCCCGACCGGCGCGTGATCCCGTTCTGCGCCTACAATTTGACCAGTCGCGACGGCCGTCCGCTATACCGCACGCCGATCGCCGTTCACGAGGCCGTCGCGTGAGCGCGGCGACGCTCGATCCCTGGATGGCGGCGCGGATGGGGCTCGCGCCGCCGTTGACGCGCGAAGCGATCGCAGCCTGGCAGCTTGCGCGGCTCAACGAAACGATCGCCCACGCGCGCGCAGCGAGCCCGTTCTATCGCGCGCGGCGCGATTGGACGGATGGCCCGCTCGCCGGGATCGGGGACGTTGGGCGCCTGCCGTTCACGACGGCGGCCGATCTCTTCGCCAACGATCCGCCGCTGCTGGCGCTGTCGCAGAGCGCCATCGCTCGTGTCGTCACGCTCGACACCTCGGGCACAAGCGGTCCGCCGAAGCGGCTTCATTTCAGCGCCGACGATCTCGAATCGACCGTCGATTTCTTCCACCACGGCATGGCGCTGTTGGCGCGACCGGGCGACCGGGCGGCGATCGCTTTTCCCGGCCGCCAGCCTGGCGGCGTCGCCGCGGGGCTCGCGGTCGCGCTGCGCCGTCTCGGCGTCGCGCCAGTCGTCGCGCCGTCGCCGCTTGATTCGGTCGCGCTTGCCGCCTGGCTGCGAGACGAGCGGCCCGACGTCGTGGCCGGGCCGCCGGTTCCGCTGCTTGCGGCGGCGCGCGTCGCCGCCAACGACGGCGGCGCGCCGATCGGCGCGCGCGCCGTGCTGCTGAGCTCCGACCATGTCGCCGAGAGCGTCGCGCGCGCGCTGGCTGCGGCCTGGGGCGCCGAAGTCTTTCGCCACTGGGGCATGACCGAGACGGGCTACGGCGGGGCGGTCGATTGCGCCTGCCACTGCGGCTGCCATCTGCGCGAGGACGAGCTATTGGTCGAAATCGTCGATCCCGCCAACGGCGCGCCAGCGCCGGCGGGCGCGCTCGGCGAAATCGTCGTCTCCACCTTGCGGCGGCGCGGGGCGCCGCTGTTGCGCTACCGCACCGGCGATCTCGCGCGGTTGATCGAGGCGCCTTGTCCTTGCGGATCGGCGTTGAAGCGGCTCGACGGCTTCGCCGGCCGCATCGCCGCGGGCGCGCCGCTGGCCAGCGGCGGCGAGCTGACGCTGCCGCGACTCGACGAGGCGCTGTTCGCGCTCGAGGCGGTCAGCGATTTCGCCGCGGTCGTCGAGATCGGCGCGCCGGCGACGTTGACGTTGTCGATCGCCGCGCCGCCGCCGCTTCGCGTCGCTGCAACGCTCGAAGCCGTGCGCGCGCGGCTCGCTGAAGACTGCGTCGTCGGCGTGGCGCTGCAGGCCGGCGCTTTGCGCGTCGAGGCCGCATTCGCCGACGTCGCGGCGTTCTCGCTCCGCGCCAAGCGCCGGTTGGCGATAAGGGAGGCGGCGCCATGCGCACAGTGCTGCTGATCCGTCACGGCTTGGTCTCCGAGGACGCCGAAGACCGCTTCCTCGGCGCCGCCGACGCCCCGATGAGCCCGGCCGGCGAAGCGCAGATCCGCGAGCTCTCGGGGCGTCTGCGCCCGCGCGTCACGCCGGACGCGATCTATTGCAGCGATCTCTCGCGATCGCGGCGGACAGCGGAGCTTTTGGCGAGCGGACCCGCCATCCCGATCCGCGTCCGTCCGGCGCTGCGCGAGATCGACATGGGCGATTGGCAAGGTCTGTCGCGCCGCGAAGTGGCCGCGCTGCGGCCTGCCGACTACGCGGCGCGCGGGCGCGACATCGCCAACTTCCGTCCGCCTGGCGGCGAGAGCTTCGCCGACCTCGCCGCGCGCGTGCTGCCGTGCTGGCGCGACATCGTCGAAGACGGCGAGACGCAAGTCGTCGCGATCGCCGGCCACGCCGGCGTCAATCGAGTCATCCTCTGCCATCTGCTCGGGGCGCCGCTCGCCAACCTGTTCCGAATTGCGCAGCGTCCGGCCTGCGTCAACGTCATC